>JADJWA010000002.1:0-300000 GCA_016716605.1 Flavobacteriales bacterium | reverse complement strand
GCTTTCCGCCGACGACTTTCTTGTCCATCACGAATAGGCAAGGTAGCATCTTCGCCGCGTGTTCCGGTTCAAGCAGTTCACCATCCACCAGGACCGCTGCGCCCTGAAAGTGGGCACCGATGCGGTGGTCTTCGGCGCGTGGGTGGATCACAGCAGCGCGAAACGGATCCTCGATATCGGCACGGGAACAGGCGTGCTGGCGCTGATCGCCGCGCAGCGCAATGCAGAGGCGCAGGTGCATGCCGTGGAGATCGATGATGATTCAGCTGCACAGGCCATCGAGAATGCCGCTGCTTCGCCTTGGGCCCATCGCATCCGCGTTCACCGCATGGATGTGCGGCGCATGAAGAGCGATACGCCTTTCGATTTGATCCTGTGCAATCCGCCGTATTACAGCGGCACCGCGCCGGCCAGTGCTGAACGCGGCCGTGTAGCCAAGCATGGCGCGGAGCTCGACTTCAATGAGTTGCTGTTGTCTGTGGGCGGATTGCTTGCTGCGGAAGGACGCTTCGCGGTGATCATCCCATCGGATCGCGAAGTGGAGTTCGTATCGATTAGCACTGCGCATGGGCTGTTCCCTTCGCGGCGATGCCTGCTTCGTTACGTGGCGCACCGTCCGCCGAAGCGCGTGCTACTGGAGCTTAGGCGCGAGCGCGGAGCCTGCGCGGAGGAAGAACTCACGGTTGAAGGAGAGGGGCCGAAGTCCTTCACGCCCCAGGCGCGTGACTTGGTGGCCGACCTGATCGATCGTTGATCACGCTTCAATCTCTTCCTCCCGGAACACGATGCCGTGCTTCTCCAGTTCGTTGAGGATGGGGTCGTAGATGGCCGGCTTCAGCGGAAGCAGCACGCCACGGTCCTCGAGCTTGCCGTTGAGCACCAGCTTGCACGCCATGGCAATGGGCAGTCCCACGGTGCGGGCCATGGCGGTGTGCGTTTGGTCCTGACCGATAACGCCGAGCGAGGCCTGCAATTCCTGGTGCTGCCCTTCGATGCTGAAGCGGAAGCGGTGCCACATCACCACGAGGTCCTTGTCGTCGGTGCCGAGCTTCCATTTTTCTTCCAGCAGGCGCTGTAAGGTGGCGGCAGGGGAGAGGCCCACAGCGCCGACGGTCTTGTCCGAGAACAGATCAAGCCAATCGAGCTTCGCCATCACCTCGCCCTTCGGGTCCAGGCCCAGTGTTTCAGCGAGCATGGTCCGCGTGTCGCGTCCGGCGGCGTGTGGCAGGAAGGAATCGAGGTAGTCGTTGTAGGTGGCGGTGGCAGGCAGCTCCATCGCGTAGCTGTCGTCGGTGCAGCCCAGTTGCACGAAGGTGTTCCAGGCCTCGCAGTAGCCGGCCTTGCGCAGGGTGCCGCGCAGCAAGGTGGGGATCTCCTCCAGACCGTATGCCTTGCGGTATTTGAGCGAATCGCGGTTGGCATAGGCATCGAATTCGCCCAGGTCCTTCACGCTGATGCGCACCGTATCGGTGAAGAGGCGGTGGTAGGGGATATACTTCACCTGCCCATCGCGAATGTACTTGGCGGCGCCGCCTTGTCCGGCCAGGATCACGTTGCGCGGGTTCCAACTGAACTTGTAGCCCCACGGATTGTCGTCGCTCTCGGGTGCAACGAGCCCGCCGCAATGGCTCTCGAAGGCTTCCATTCGGCCGCCCTCCGCGCGGATGCGATCCAGGATCCGCATGGCGCTCATGTGGTCTATGCCGGGATCGAGGCCCATCTCGTTGAGCACGATCAGTCCCTTCGCTTTGAACGCTGCATCCATCGGCCAGAGCGCATCGGGCACATAGCTGGGGGTGATCACGTGCTTGCCCAGGGCGAGGCAGTCCTTCAGCACATCCATGTGCATGAAAGCGGGCAGCATGCTGATGATGAGGTCGTGCCGCGCGATGAGGCTGGCCCTTGCTTCGGCATCCAGGGCATCGAGCGCCGTTCCCTGCGCCACGGCGGGCCCTTCATGCACCATTCGCTGGGCCTGCGCCGCATCCTTATCCCCTACGGTGATTCGCCACTCCTGCTTGTCGGCGTGGGTGATCAGGTAATGGATGAGCGACGAGGCGCTGCGGCCCGCGCCGAGGATGAGGATCTTGCGCATGACAGGTTGGGGCGCGAAGATGCGAAGCACCGGTTGCCTGCTTGTGGGGCCCGTGTTCCGCACTTCGTGGCATACCCGTTGCCTTCGTCGGTCACGAACTACATTCGCGAACCCGAAAAACACCCTTTCCCATGAGCAAGCTCTCCGCTCTTCTCCTCGCCGCCTTGATGGCCCCTGTGGCGGCTTTCTCCCAGACCTGCGACCTGGTGTTCTTCACTGACGATGGCGCCAAGTTCACCCTCATCATCGATGGCGACGTGAAGAACGCGGCGCCTGCCTCACGCGTTGTGGCCACCGGCATCCGCAACGAGACGCCCCTCTGCGTGGTGAAATTCGAGGACCAGTCGATTCCTGATGTGAAGCAGAGCGGCTGGTTCACTATGGGCAAGGAGAGCACGATCCTGATCACCACCAACAAGAAGGGCCAGCGCGTATTCCGTCCGCAGGGAGAAGCCGAATTGGGCACGGCTGCTCGATCCGAGCCGGCAAAGCCGAAGCCCACCGAGTTCGTGGAGGACAAGCCCGCGCAAACAAGGCCCGCCAACACGGTGCAGCAGGATGTGGCCGTGGGTGGAGTGCAGCAGTCGACCTCGGTCACCGTGGTGGAGGAAGGCGGCGGCACCGGCACCGGGGAGAATGTGAACATGAGCATCGGCATCAACGGCGTGGGCATCAACATGAACGTGGGCGTGACCGACGGCACCACCAACCAGACCACGCGCACCACGACCACCACGCGCACCACCACGACCACTACCACCACGGGCACCGTTAACGCCGATCCGATTGCGCCAGTCAGCAAACCGGCCGCGAAGCCTGCACCCGTGGAAGAGCCCTACCGCATGCCCGGCTACAGCGGACCCGTGGGCTGTCCCATGCACATGAGCGGAACCGAGTTCGCCGATGCGAAGAAGAGCATCGAGAGCAAGGGCTTCGAGGAGACCAAGCTCACCCTGGCCAAGCAGATCGGTCGTGATCGTTGCTTCACCACCGAGCAGGTGAAGGCCATCATGGGCGTTTTCAGCTTCGAGGAGAGCAAGCTCGATTTCGCCAAGTTCGCCTACGATCGCACGCACGACATCGGCAATTACTACAAGGTGAACGACGCCTTCTCCTTCAGCAGCAGCATCGACGACCTCAACGAATTCATCCAATCGCGCTAAGGGCCCTCCGACCCAATTCGCCTGCCACATGAAACGCTCGATCGGCATCACGCTGCTGGCCATCGCCCTTACGGCGGCCGCCTGCTCCGGCTCGAAGTCCTTCGCGAAGAAGGGCCTGAAGCTCGATGAAGCGGGGCTGTATGCCGAAGCGGCTGCCATGTACGAGGAGAGCGCACGCCGCAGCGGGAAGAACATCGAAGCCAAGATCGGCCTGAAGAAGACCGGACAGAGCCTGCTCAACGACAAGCTCAGTACCTTCTTCAAGGCAACGGCCATGGGCTCGGCCAAAGGGGAAGCCGTTGCCGCCTATCTGGATGCCAAGGCCTATCAGGAGCGGATCGGCCGCTTGGGCGTGGTGCTCGAGATCCCAGACCATTACCGCACGGACTTCGAGCGCGTGAAGGATGAGCACCTCGTGGAGCTGTACAACGAAGGCCAGGCCCTGATGGCGAAGGAGGATTACAAGGCTGCGGAAGCGGTGTTCGCCAGGATCGCCAGGCTCGAGCCCAACTACAAGGACGCCAGCAGCCTGCAGAGCATCGCGTACCTGGAGCCCCTGTACCGCCAGGGCAAGAAGGACCTTGAAGCAAAGGCCTTCCGCAAGGCCTATGGCGAGTTGGACCAGGTGGTGAAGCGCGATGCCGCCTACAAGGATGCCATGGCGCTGCGCCAGGAGGCGCTCACCAAGGGGCAATTCACTGTGGCCGTGCTCCCGTTCACCACCTCCACCAAGCGCCAGGACATCGCCGCGCGCCTGCAAGGGCATGCGATCACGGCGCTCACTGAATCACGGGATCCCTTCCTGAAGGTGGTGGACCGTGAGAACCTTGAGCGCATCATGCAGGAGCAGCGGCTCAGCCTCAGCGGCATCGTGGATGAGCAGACGGCGACGCGTGTAGGCAACCTGATCGGAGCGCAGGCGCTGCTGATCGGCGAGGTGACCGATTACCGCGAAGAGCCGGGCCAGCTCAGGCAGAGCACCAAGACGGGCTTCGAGGCCTACCGTGTGGAGCAGGTGAACCGCGAGACCGGTGAGAAGTACTTCGTGACCCGCTACAAGCAGGTGAGCTACACGGAGCACTATCAGGAGAACAAGGCGCGCATGGCCGTGAACTACCGCTTGATCTCGCTCGAGACCGGGGAGGTGCTCATGAGCAAATCGTTCGATCGCGAGACCGAGGACCACATGTATTACGCCAACTACACGGGCAACCGCGAAGCGCTTTACCCCGGCTTGAATGGCGCCGCGGACCTCAGCAGCAACCGCCGTGGCGAGCTGCGCAATCTGCTCAACGCCCCGCGCGAAGTGAAATCCTCGGCCACGCTCGGCGGGGAACTCGTACGAACGAGCACCGGCCAGATGGCCACCGCGATCCTGCAGGAACTGAATACCCGTTTGCCATGAGGCGCGCCGCCTTGATCGCGGCCCTGGCATTCGCGGCCTGTAAAGGCAGCCAGCAGGCCCAAGCGCCGCCGCCTTCCCCTCCCCCGGACACCCGTCCTGAGTGGGTCCGATCGCGACCGGTCAGCAGCGCCTATTACATCGGCATAGGGCTGGGCACCAAGGCACGGGGCGATGCCCAGGATGTGGCCCGCAAGAATGCGCTGGATCAGCTGGCGCAGGAGATCAGCGTGCGCGTCGAGGGCAACAGCCTGCTCTTCACCGCCGATGGCCGGAATCGCTTCGACGAGACCTTCACGAGCACCATCCGCACCACGTCCACCGAGCAGCTCGAGGGCTACGAAGCGGTTGACACCTGGGAGAGCCCCACTGAGGTCTGGATGTATTATCGGCTCTCGAAGAGCGAGCATGCGCGTCTCAAGGCCGAACGGAAGGCGAAGGCGATCGCCACCGCGCTCGACCTGCATCAGCGCTCGCGGGCCAGCATCGCTGCCGGCAACCTGCGCGAGGCCGTTGATCAGGACCTAAGGGCCCTGATCGCCATGAAGGCTTATTGGGGCGAGAACGACCTGGCTGAGCTGGATGGCAAGCAGATGCCCTTGGCGAACGAGGTCTTCGCGCACCTGCAAGGGTTGACCTCCGGTATCCGCCTTGCGCTGCTGCCAGAGCGCATCGACCTCGATTATGCCAGCCACTTCCGCAGGGAGGTGATGATCACGGCGAGCTACAGCGCGAATGGGCGCGCGAAGGACCTTCCGCAACTGCCGCTGCGCATCACCTACGCCGGCCTCGATGGCGCGGTGGCCGAGCAGAAGAACACCGACGCCGAAGGCCGATTGCGCACCAGCGTGCAGCGTGCGGCCGTGGCGATGAGCGGCAATGAGCTGGTGGTGAGCCCTGACATGGACGCGTTGGTGAGCAAGGACCTGGAGCCCGATGTGGTGAAGGCCCTGGTCGGGAGCCTGAGCGTGTCACAGGCCCGAGCGCCGATCAGCGTGCGCATGCCCCGCGTGCACATGCGGACCAACGAGGTGAATCTGGGCGTTCCTGTAGGCGATGCCGGCCTCGGCGCCGTGCTCCGGGAAGAGCTTACGCGCCATGGGTTCCGCATGGTCGATCGCGGAACGGAGTCCGATCTGCTCCTCCAGCTCACCTGCAGCACCCGGAGCGGGGGCGAGGCCAACGGCTTCCATACGGCTTTCCTCGACGCCAGTTGGAGCTTCCGTGACCGGAAGACCGGTGAGGCCGTGAAAGAGGGTGTGAAACAGAACGTGAAGGGCATCCAGCTGAATGCGGAGAAAGCGGGCCTCGATGCCTATAAGAAGGCTGCGCAGGATGTGCGGAACGAGATCGTGCCATCGATCATGAATGCCATGCAATAGCGCTATCCCAGCTGTGATCCCGGAACCCAAGAGCCCGATAAGCACCAATCAGCAGGCTTCGCACTCCGTTCAGTAGTTTGGCACGCGATCAGCAAAACGGCATCACCCCGAACAGAACCATCCCATAAACGCCACGCCGGGCAACGGCGCAACACCATGAAAACGATGCGTATCCACCGAACCCTGATGTTCAGCCTCTCTGCCGCAGTGCTCGCTGGCAGCCTGGCCTCGTGCAAGAGCAAGAAGAAGCAAGCCGAGGCGAAGCCCGACCCCACGGGCGAGACCGAAGTGGTGATCCCTTGCTCCGGCCCTGAGTTCTTCACGGATAACAAGGTCTTCCGCGCCAACAACCTGGGTGAGAGCATGGATCAGGCCACCAGCAAGAAGAAGGCGATGAGCAATGCCCGCGCCGACCTGGCCGCCGCGATCAACACCCGCGTGAAGGCCGTGATCGACAACTACGTGAACAGCCGCGAGATGCAGAACCGCGAGGAGGTCGGGGAGCGCTATGAGGCCCTGGCCCGCGAAGTGGTGGATCAGCAGCTCACTGGCGTAAAGACCATCTGCGAGAAGATGATGCGCGTGAACGCTACCGGCAACTACAAGACCTACGTGGCCATCGAGCTCAGCGCCCAGGAATTGCTCGCGGCCTACAACGAGCGCCTCAGCAACGATGAGCGCCTGCGGATCGACTACGACTACGAGAAGTTCAAGGAGACCTTCGAGAAGGAGATGGAGAACATGAAGAAGTAAGGTCCCGCTTCGCTCGACAACGGAAGCCCTTCCATCCCCGCTGCGGGAGGAAGGGCTTCTCCTTTAGCAGCCCCGACCTTTGCCCGATGAACGTGAACCGCATCATCGCCCTCGGCGCTGCTTTCCTGATGCTGGCCGTTGGGCTCGGAGCCTTCGGAGCACATGGCCTTCAAAGCCGGATCGGCCCGGAACAGCTCGGCACTTGGCGTATCGCGGTTGAGTATCACTTCTACCATGCTCTTGGACTTCTGCTCCTGGCCGCCTTGGAGCCGCGCATCGGAAACCGGCCAATCAAATGGGTGGTGGCGCTCTTGGTTTCGGGCATCCTGCTCTTCAGTGGCTCCTTGTACCTGTTGAGCACCAAGGACTTGCTGGGTCTGGAAGGCGCGCTACCGGTGCTCGGGCCAATCACACCTCTAGGTGGAATATGCTTCTTGGCCGGCTGGCTCGTCCTGTTCATAACCGCTTCACGGCAAGGTGACCGGCGTTAGTCGCTGCTGGGTGCGTCCCGCTACTTTTGGCGCCCAATTCCAAATCGCAGGAACATGAACGACTTCGGTAACAAACCGAACAATGCCGATCTCTCGAAGCTCGGCCTGAAACGCGTGGGCGACGTCTATTGGAACCTGGAGCCCGCCGAGTTGGTGGAGCACGTGCTCGTGAATGGGCAAGGCGTGCTGGCCGACACCGGAGCCCTGGCCATCGACACCGGCGAATTCACCGGCCGCAGCCCCAAGGACAAATTCACCGTGAAGGATGCCAAGACCGAGGGGACCGTGTTGTGGGGCGATGTGAACATCCCGGTTACCACCGAGGCATTCGACAAGCTGCATGAGAAGCTCTGTGCCTACCTGCAGGGCCGCGATGTGTACGTGAAGGACGCTTACGCCTGCGCCGATCCGACCTACCGACTGAGCCTGCGGGTGGTGGCCGAGCTGCCCTACAGCGCCATGTTCGCCAGCAACATGTTCCTTCGGCCCAGCCTCGATGAGCTCGAAGGATTCTCGCCCGAGTGGAACATCATCTGCGCCCCAGGCTTCACCGCAAATGGCCCAGCCGACGGCGTCCGCCAGCACAACTTCGCAGCGATCGACTTCAGCCGTAGGATGATCCTCATCGGCGGCACCGGCTACACCGGCGAGATCAAGAAGGGCATCTTCACCGTGCTCAACTACGTGCTGCCCCAAGAGCGCGGCGTGCTCAGCATGCACTGCAGCGCCAACATCGGCAAGGATGGAGATACCGCTGTGTTCTTCGGATTGAGCGGCACCGGCAAGACCACCCTCAGCGCGGACCCGGACCGCCGGTTGATCGGAGATGATGAGCATGGCTGGAGCGATCAGGGCGTCTTCAACTTCGAGGGCGGCTGCTACGCCAAGTGCATCGACCTGAGCAAGGAGAAGGAGCCCCAGATCTGGGATGCGATCAAGTTCGGCTCGATCCTCGAGAACATCAACTTCACCGAAGGCACCTCCACGGTCGATTTCGCTGACAAGAGCAAGACTGAGAACACGCGCGTCAGCTACCCGATTCACCACATCGCCAACATCGCCGAGCCCAGCGTGGGCGGTCATCCGAAGAACATCTTCTTCCTCACCTGCGATGCTTACGGCGTGCTGCCCCCGATCAGCAGCCTTACGCCCGGCCAGGCCATGTACCACTTCATCAGCGGATACACCGCAAAGGTGGCGGGCACCGAGGCGGGCGTCACCGAGCCGCAGAGCACCTTCAGCGCCTGTTTCGGCAAGGCCTTCCTCCCGCTGCACCCGGCCAAGTACGCCGACATGCTCGGTGAGAAGATGAAGCAGCACAACGCCCGCGTGTGGCTGGTGAACACCGGCTGGAGCGGTGGCGCTTATGGCACCGGAGAGCGCATGAAACTGAAGTTCACGCGTGCCATGATCGGTGCAGCGCTGCGTGGCGATCTGGACAAGGTGGATTACAAGGAGCACCCGGTCTTCGGTGTGAGCTGCCCGATGAGCTGCCCCGACGTGCCTGCTGAGATCCTCGACCCGCGCAACACGTGGAAGGACAAAGGGGCGTACGACGCCGCCGCCGAGAAGCTGGCCAGGCAGTTCAACGACAACTTCAACAAGTACAAGGATGGCTGCAGCGCCGAGACCCTCGCCGCTGCTCCGCGTACCGCAGTGAAGGCTTGATCGTGAGCGGAAGCCGATTGGGAGCCCCCGCAAACGCGGGGGCTCCCTTCATTTCACCTTGCCATTGGCCTCACACCGCTCATCTAGCTTTGCGGCCATGCGGAAGTTGATGGTGCTGTCCATCGGGGCGATGATGTGCGCAATAGCGTTCGGGCAGCATGGCGGCTTCGGATCAGCCTTGTACCCCGAGAAGCTGCGGGCCGATGCCGAAGCCCTGCGAATGGCCATCCACCAAGCGCATCCCGATCCCTATCGTTACCTCACCCGCGGCGAGCTCGACGCAGCCTTCGACAGCGTGATCGAGGCTATCCGCGAGCCGCTCACCGCAGACCGTCTCATGGCTCGCCTGATGCCAGCGATTGCGCGCATCGGGGACTCCAATCTGCGGGTGGATCTGCATGCTGATCTGAAGGAACGTGTCCTGCGGGAATCAGCCCAGATCCCCTTCGCGGTGCGCCTATTCGGCGATGGGCTGTATATCGAACGCGAGCTGAAGGGCTTCCGGAGCTTCGCGCCGGGAACGCGCATCCTTTCCATCAACGGCCTCAGTGCGGAGCGCATCGTGCGCGATCTGGGTGCCTGGATCACCGTCGATGGCGCGAATGAGACCTGGCGCATGCATCAGGTGCAGGAGCAATTCGCCTGGCTCTTCTTGCTCAGCTATGGTCCGGCCGAGCGGTTCCTAGTGGAGGCCGAATCGCCGGACGGATCCCGGCGCGAGGAAGTGGTGGTGGGGCTCCTGCAGCGCGAGATTGAGGACAGCCGGCGTCCGAGTGGCCTGCCCTCGCTGCCATGGCGGAGCGCCTGGCTGCCGGAGAGCGGCACCCAGTGGATCACCTTCACCAGCCTCGATCCGGATGTGATCAAGCGGAGCGGACAGAATCCGAAAGCGTTCCTCGCAGCGGCTTGCAAAGAAGCGAATGAGCAGCAAGCCAAGGCCGTGGTGCTCGATCTGCGCGGCACCGGCGGCCGGGAGCTGGGCGTTGCCGAGGTCATCCTGGCGGCTTTCGCCCGAGAACCGTTCAGGCTGGTGCAGAACATCACCGTGCGGGCCACGCGGCCT
Organism: Flavobacteriales bacterium; assembly: GCA_016716605.1. Taxonomy (NCBI): domain Bacteria; kingdom Pseudomonadati; phylum Bacteroidota; class Flavobacteriia; order Flavobacteriales; species Flavobacteriales bacterium. Next base: position 289,983 of record JADJWA010000002.1, on the reverse strand, counting down.
GCGGCCCTTCCTGGATCGGTGGCCATGCCTGAAGAGTTCATCGCAAGCATCGACCGCAACTACCTGCCGCCGCAGAACGGCAGTGCCATGCTGCGGCCCGATGATCCGCGGCTCGATCCGGTGGCGCCCGCCAAACATGGGTTCAGGGGGCGCGTCTTCGTCCTTTGCGACGGTGGAACCCGCGATGCAGCGGCCTTGTTCGTCATGGCCGCGCATCGGAGCGGATGCGCCCTCTTGGTGGGTGATGAGCCCGCGACCAATGCCCACAGCTTCACCGGTGGGCGCACTGCGGTTGTAACGGCGCCGAACTCCGGACTGCGCCTCGAGATCCCCTTGCTCCGCTATATCCCGGATGGCGTGAGCGATGCGCCGCTTGATCGGGGCGAGCAGCCCAGGCATCGGGCACAGTCAACCGCCGCAGCCCTGGCCGATGGCCGCGACGAGGTGCGCACCGCCCTGTTGAGACTGATCCGTGAGCTGCACTGAACGATTGCACTCAGTACGGGATGCCAACCCGGCGGTAGATGAAGCTCATGAGCCATGCCGGGCCGATCAGCAGGAATTGGAGGTCGGTGAGGAAGCTGGGCTTCTTGCCCTCTATCCGATGACCGATGAACTGACCGATCCACGCAACCGCGAATAGCACGAGGCTGACGAGCCAGAGCGGCCAGGGCGCTTCGTCGATCACGAACTTCGAGAGCCAGAGGCAAGCATAGCCCCAGAGAGCCATGCCGACGGCAATCGCGAATGAGCGAGGCAGGTAAAAGCCGATCACCAACAGCCCGACGGTGAGCTTCGCCCAAGGGACGCGGCCGATGTACGGCAATTGATCGGGCGGGATCGAAGCGATCAGCCCGACCACGCAGAAGAAGATCGTGGGCACGCAGACCCAATGGATGAGCTTGTTCGTGGGGTCCTGATGGCTCTCGCCGTACAGGTCGAACCATTGCTGGATGGATTTACGCATGGGGGAGGTAGCGTTCGGTGATCACATCGAGGTGATGGAGCTCGTGCCCGGCGATGGCCCAGCCGAGGGCGCGCACTGAGAATCGGTTTCCATTGGCGGTGCCTTCGCGAAGGAGCATTTCCGCCGTGAAGCTGTTGAATAGCGCGATGGTCGACGAACGTACGGCATCATGCTCCGCGCGGAGGCTGGCCAGGCTCCTGCGGCCGGCCTGGGATGCGGGCGCGTAGGCATCCTCATCGAAGCCGGCCAGTTCGATCGAATCGTTCCGTGCGAACCGCAGGGCACGGTAGGCGAATACACGTTCGCAATCGATCAAGTGCTGGATCACTTCCTTGATGGACCATTTGTCCTCCGCGTACCGGTGATCGCCCAGCGACTCACCCAGGTTGCCGGTGATCCGTTCGAATCGTTCACCGGCGAGCTGAAGCGCGATGATCAGGTCCTCACCCTCGCACCGTTGCAGATATCGATGGTAATACGCGGCAATCTCGCTCGCGGCAGGTCGCTGGCGGTTGTTCATGGCACCAAGGTAGCCGGTGAGGCCGAAGGCTTTTCCACAGGGCATGTTGACATCGAGCGGCGAGCAGGTCGATCACCGCCTTCGCCGCCCCGGTAGCTTGCGGCATGCATACATGGGAGCCGCCTGCTTTCGAGCAGCCCTTCGAGCTCTGGCGCGACGACGGTGTGCTGCATCTGGCGCTCATGAGCCGCGCGCGACTGACCACCGGCGTGATGAAGGAGATGATCCGCTTGGTGGCGGCCATGGATGCTACAGGCCGTGTGCCGGTGTTGATCGACCATGCGCCCGAAGTGGTGGTGGAGGAGCCAGCCCGGGCCTTGCTTGTTCGCGTTTGCCGCAGCCAGGGCCACCCGGTGGCCGTGTTTTCCGAGAGCGCGCAGTGCAGGGCCCAGCTCGATGTATTCCGCCAAGTGCACAAACCGCGGTTCCCCTTCAGGGAATTCAGCTCGCGCGTTGAGGCCTGGCGCTGGGCACAGGCCTGCGCGCAGATCAGCGCGGTGCGCGAAGCGGTGAAGGCAAGGCTATGATCATGTCGCGCATCGCCCGAGCGGTCGTTCTCGCATGCGCATGCGCCGGTTGCGCGGTGGTCGATGCCCAGCCCTTGACCTGCCATGCCACCGGCCAGGGCGATGATGTCATCGTGGAGGCGAAAGCGGAGGAAGGCGGTGACGGGGAGATCCGCGTGCGCGCCATCTGGCGATCGGTTAGCCAAGGCGGTGCATCATTCGATCTGCGATCGCTCAGCCCGATGCAAGCCGGTGAGCGCTTGATGCTCGACCGTTTGCTCGAAGCGGCCGTGGGGCGTACCTCGACGCACGGCTCCAGTTCACGCGGCAAGGCGTCTCGACCGATCGGCCGGCCGCTGCATTGGCCGGTGACATCGATGCCATGATCATGGCGGCCACGGCTCATGCACAGCCCAACCCTGAGCCGATCGCGTTGAGCGCGAGCACGCGCCAGCAGCTCGATCGCCTCACCCGGATCGATTGGCGCAACGCAAGGTTCGGCGTTGATGGCGGCGCCGAGCAGGACAAGTACCTCGCCGTGTACTATTACGTGCGCAGCCAGCGGCAGGAGCTGGAGCGGCAATTGCGCGCCGACCTGCTCCCCTTGAGCGGGATCGACCTGTTCGCGGCAGATGAGCTCCCGCCCGGCAGGACCGAGCCGATCAACAGCACCTGCGGTACCGTGTTCGATCAGGACAATTACCTCTGCGCACTGGACCTTCGACTGGCGGACACCAGCGGCGGGCTAGGCGCTGATCCTTCGTTCGCCGTCGCTTGGCGCACCGCGATGACAGGCCCTGAGCCATCGGCCCCCGCCGCTCCTGAGCGCTCCGCTGAGCAGCCGATCCGCATCCGCAAGCGCGACCGATGGCTCAAGCAGGAGCTCGACGCCATCAACCAGCGGATCGATCGCATGGATCAGCGCCGCGAGCTCTGGGAGCTGCGCGACCGCATGGAGGACATCGAGGACCGCATCACCGGGCTTGAGATCGATGTGAGGGAGGTGCGCGACGGCAGCAGCGACAATCCCTCGGCGAACCTCGCCACGCTCACCGGACGCAACATCACGGTGCGCTTCGAGCGGAACAGCGTTGCGCTCGAGCCCGATCAGCGCGTGCTGCTCAATGAGGTCTTCGAGCAGTTGGCACGCGCACCGCAGGACAAAGTGCTCATCACAGGCTACACCGATCGCAGCGGCGATCCGGCGCGCAACCTCTGGCTCAGCGAGCAGCGCGCGAAAGCCGTGCGCAGCTACCTGCTCGCGCGCGGCATCAATGGCGACCGCCTGCTGGTGAATTACTACGGCGACAGCCGAAGCCTGGGCCGGGATCCCGGCGAGCGGCGCGTGGAGCTGGAGTGGCTGCGCTGACCAGGGGTCAGATCGCATCGAACGCCTCGATCCGGGAGCGCAGTCCGTGCCCTTCGGTCTCTTCGACCCGGCTGCAGAATTTCAGCGCCATGCATGTGCATGGCAGCGGGTACGTGAAGAGCATCACCCCGAACTGCAGTCCGAAGAACACCGACATCACGATCGGCATCACGGAGTTCATGGCATCGGAGTCTCCCGAGGCGCCCAGGAACATCAGGAGCATCATCACCGCGACGCCAAGGATCTGCACGATGTAGCCGATCGCGCCCACGATCAGGCCCATCACCAACGAGACGCCCAGGGTGGGCCAGAAATCGCCGCGCACCAGCAGGTAGGAGCGCTGCAGCGCGGAGGTGACGCCCGTGCGCTCGATGGCCTGCGCGGCGCTGGCGAGTGAGGCGAAGGTGCTCACGGCTGCCGCGGCGGCCATCATGCCGAGAAGGCCCACCACCATGAGCACAGGCTCTTCGAGCATGAAAAGGGGCACGAAGACGACGCATGCCGCAGCCACCAGGAGGACGAAGATGATGAGGATGCCGAGGTAGTGGAAGATCCGGTTCAGTGCGCGCTTCATGAGGAAGCCCGTGGTGGCCGTGGCCGATTCGCCGCGATCGAAGGCCCGCAGGAATTCGTGCACCAGGGCATGCAGGTAAACGATCAGGAGCACGAAGAGCACGTATGCCGCACCGATCATCAAGCTGGCATATGCGAAGCGGTCACCATTGGAGGCGAACGGGTCCGCGGTGCGCGCCCCGATCATCTGGCTGAAGCCCCCGCCAATGAGGTAGGCGCCGAAGAGCAGGAGCGGAAGGCAGCTCACGGCGATGGCGCGGTACAAGGGCCGGCCGTGCTGCCTCAGCAGCGCAAAGGACCCGCTGATCAACTGGCCGAAATCCCGGGACTTGCGCAGCTCGAAGGCAGGCTTCAGCATCCAGCTAGAGGTGCATGAACTCCTTCTTCGCCAATAGCTGCTCCTTGGTCTCGCGGTGGTCAGGGTCGTCCACGCAGCAATCCACCGGGCACACGGCGGCGCATTGCGGCTCGTCATGGAAGCCGGTGCATTCGGTGCACTTGTCGCTCACGATGTAGTACACGTCCATTGCTTTGGGCGAGTTGGCCGCATCGGCATCATAGCTGTTCCCGGTGGGGGTGGTCTGAGGCCCGTGCAGCGCGGTGCCATCGGCCAGCCGCCATTCAGCCCCGCCCTCGTAAATGGCATTATTGGGGCATTCTGGTTCGCATGCACCGCAATTGATGCATTCGTCGGTGATCATGATGGCCATGGGGGTGCGGAATACTTTTGGCGCCGCGAAGATAGCCGGGCGATCCGGAGCGCATGGGCAGAGCAGGACAGCATGGAAGGACTTCAGCATAGGACCGCATCGCTAGCGCAGCTGGGCGAGGTGATGCGCGCACTCGGCGGGGCAGCGCCATGGCCCGGGCATGGAGTTGGGCTGGCCGAGGCGGAGTACAATGAACTGGATGCCGCGATCCGCCGGGCGAAGCAGCATAACGGATGGTTCACGGAGGAGAATGTGCGCCATGCGTTCAGCGCTTGGGGCCATGCGCTGGCAAAGGCCGGCATCTCAGAATGGCTGGCTCCGTACCCGGACGTGGCGGAGCCGAACCGGGCGGAACGATGCATCGGGCTGATCCTGGCGGGCAACGTACCCCTCGTGGGTCTGCATGATGCGCTCTGCGTCCTCATCACCGGCCACCGCGCGCGCATCAAGTGCTCCGCGCAGGAACCGGAGCTGATCCCGGCGCTGATCCGTGCGCTCGACCAGTTCATGCCGGGCACGGCCGGACGCCTCCTTGTCGTCCCGACCAGGCTCGGTGAGGTGGACGCGCTGATCGCTACCGGAAGCGACAACACCTCACGGTACTTCGATCATTACTTCGGGCACCTGCCGCGCATCGTCCGCAAGAACCGCGTGAGCATCGCGCTGCTCGATGGCTCCGAGACCGACGAGCAATTGGCCGCATTGGGCGAGGATGTGTTCCGCTATTTCGGCCTGGGATGCCGCAACGTGAGCAAATTGCTGGTGCCGCGCGGCTTCGACCTCGACCGGATTTTCAAGGCCTTCTTCCCTTGGTCCGCGATCGTGCATCACAACAAGTACGGCAACAACTACGACTACACGCGCGCGCTGTGGATGCTCGACCGGGTGCCCTTCCTCGAGAACGGCTTCGTGCTCCTGAAAGAGGATGCTGCTCTGGCCAGCCCGGTTGCGGCACTATTCTACCAGCGTTACGACAGCAAGGAAGAGGCGATCGCATACATCGAGGCCAATCGGCAGAAGCTCCAGTGCGTGGTGGCGCGCGATGGCATCGCCTTCGGGGAGGCCCAGCACCCGGCCCTCAGCGATTACGCCGATGGCGTGGACACCCTGCGCTTCCTGCTCGGGCTGCGCTGATCAAGGCACGAACTCGTAGCAGCCCAGATCGCGCAGGCCATCAGCACCGCGCGCGATGCCGTCCAGATCGAGGAAGGGGCCGGTGGCATCAGCCTTATCGCGCGCGAAGGCCGATGAGGTGAGGTGGAAGTCCCGGTCCTGCACGCTCACGAAGCCGTGGCTCTGATTCCGGTAGATGCTCAGCGGGTCGAAGAAGTCGCCGGTCGTGCTCTGATCGGTCTTCAGCATCATGCGGTCGAAGAAGAGCTCGGGCGTGGCGAGGCTGTTGAACTCGAGCTTGAACTCATTGTTGTTGGCACCGTGGATGATGCTGTTCTTGAAGCTGCTGCTGATGATGTCCCGGACCTGCAGGGTGCCGGTGATGTCGGCGTATGTATTGGTCATGATGAAGGCCGGCGTATTGCGGATGCCGTAGCTCCAGTAGTTGGCCACGGTCATGTGCTGGAACTCGTACTCGCCTCCGCCAGTGAGGGCCACGCAATGCTGCCCGCAATCGCTCACCAGCAGGTTGGCGGCATCGATCCGGTAGTTGCGGCTCAGGATCCCCGCCGCACTGCAATTGCGGATCTTCACGTTGTTGAGCACGAGCTTCGCCTGGCTCGTAGCGGCATCAGGCAGGCCGGGCCAGGTCTCGCATTGCACGCCCACCAAGGCGTTCTTGATCAAGACATTCTCCAATCTGTTGTCGCCGCCAGCTGGGCCATCATTGATCCAGATGCGGTCCCACTGGCCCGGCAATTCGGCATAGAGCGACTCGAGGCGGTCGCTTTGGAACGTGATCGGGTTGCTCACATCGCCGTTGGCTTCGATCTGTCCCCATCGATAGATCCACAAGCCGCCGCCGCCATGCACGTGCACACGAACACCAGGGTCGATGATGAGTTTACTGCACGAGTCCACCACGGCGTAGCCATAGATCACGTACGGCTTGTCGTTCGGCCAAGTCACGGTTTCGCAGATGCTGTTGCCGAGGTCATCGAGCCCCGCGATGATGCTGTAGGCGGGCAGGCCACTGGGGAAATTATCGGGCCTGAAGTAGTGCGCATCCTGCCCCCAAGCAACCAGCTTCACCTTCTGCTCGGTGCCGTTGGTGAGGAATAGGACGTGGTCCTCGTGGATCAGCGGAGCGCTCTGCCCGGTCTGGTCCAGGCTTGCTTCCACGAAGACATAAATGCTGTCGCCGCCCAGGATCTCCACATCCTGGAAATCGACGCCCGCAGCGCCATCGACATTGATCCGGAAAGGGGAGGGGCTGCCGCCTTCGAGGGCGATATCGACCCGCACCCCCTGGGAATTGGGGTTGCGCACCCGGAATCGCTTGGTCACCGAGAATGGGTTCTGCGTGAAAATGGTGTCGAACAGGACCTCGGCCTGGCTGAAATCCAGGCTCACGGGTTCGTCCGTGAAGAGCTTGTCCTTGCGGCAGTTAGCCAGCAGCACAGCGGTGGCCAGCAGGGGGAGTAGGCGGGTGGGCTTCAAGGCGGGCAAAGATGGCCGGAACCGAATGCCCATACGCACGAACGGGAAGATCATTGCCTTAGGGATGTCCCTAGGGCTTGTCCGAATGAGGTTAACGGTTAAATTTGCGCCCCGCTCGCAGGAGGGCGGCCATAACGAGAAAGGCCATGAAGAAAGGCATCCACCCCGAGAACTACCGCACGGTGGTTTTCAAGGACATGAGCAACGAGTACATGTTCATCGGCAAGAGCTGCGCCGCCACCAAAGAGAGCATGAAGTGGGAGGATGGCAACGAGTACCCGCTCGTGAAGCTCGACATCAGCCATACCAGCCACCCCTTCTACACCGGCAAGATGATGCTGGTGGACACCGCAGGGCGGGTTGATAAATTCAACAAGCGCTACGCGAAGCACTCGGCGAAGAAGGCCGAATAAGCTGATCGTTCATGAAGCAAGGCCCTCCGAGCATTCGGGGGGCTTCTTCATTGGTGGCGGTTGCGCATCTTCGCCATGCCAATGCAGCTTGAAGCAGGCTTGAAGCGTTGATCCTGCTCTTGAGCCGTCCGGATCACTCGGCACTCTGAACCCTCGCCCATGCCCTTCGCACCTGGAATTGATACCCTGCAGCGCTATGTGCACACTCTCTTGGCGCTGGTGCTCACGGTGGTCGTGCTCTTCTACGGCCGCGACCTGATCCTGCAATTACTGGTGAGCGGGCTGCTCGCTTTCCTGCTGTTACCACTGGCGCGCGGCGTGGAGCGAAAGCTGCCGCGTTGGGCGGGTGCGCTGGTGGCCACCTTGTTACTGGTGCTGCTGGTCCTGGGCCTCTTCTTCGTAATCGGCTGGCAACTCGCGGGCTTCGGCAAGGAACTGCCCCTGCTGCAGGAGCGCTTCGCTGCGAAAGGGGAGTGGCTTCTCACCTGGTTGCAGGAACAGACCGATATGGACCGCCGCGCGCAGATCACTTGGTTCAATGAGCACCTCAGCGGCGTAGCGAGCTGGGGGGGCCAGGCTGCCGTGAAGCTCTTTCAAGGCACCGGTTCCGTGCTGGCGGCTATCGCGCCCATTCCGGTCTTCGTGTTCCTGTTGCTCCTGCTGAAGGACCGCTTCCGCACCTTCTTCGCCCGCTTGGGCACCACACGCGAAGGAGCCGTGCTCGATGTGATGGTGCGCATCAGCGCGCTCTCACGGAAGTACGTTCAAGGCGTGGTCACGGTGGCGCTCATCTTCGGCTCCCTTTGCGCGATCGGTTTCGCGCTCCTCGGTCTCAAGTATGCGCTGCTGCTGGGCTTCATGCTCGCGGTGCTCAATGTGGTTCCGTACGTAGGCGCGCTGCTGGGCAGCTTGCTCCCGATCTTCGTGGCGTTGGTGACGAAGGACAGCTATAGCGCGGCCATCGCCGCCTTGGCCGTGGTGCTCGTGGCACAGGCGCTCGACAACAACTTCATCACCCCCAAGGTGGTGGGCAGCAGCGTGAGCATCAATCCGCTCGCGAGCCTGGTGGCGCTGATCGGCTTCGGCATGCTCTGGGGCGTGGCCGGCATGCTGCTCGCTATCCCCATCACCGGCATGCTGAAGGTGGTGTGCGACAGCGTTCCTTCGCTTGAGCCCTGGGGCTACCTGCTCGGCGAAGAGATCGAGACGCCGAAGGAGAAGCGCTTCCACATCCGGCTCAAACGGAAAGGTGATGGGGTGAAGAGGGATGCGAAGTGATCCGCCAGGGATGATGGATTGACATTGCGCACTTCACCATTGCATCAGCTCCCACCTGCTTTCGGTGCGAAACGCCGCAATTGATTTCGGGCACGGTGCATCCGTGGCGGTCAACGGCGATAGGGCCGCCAGCCCCAAGGAGGGGCCGGAGCTTCTCATGCACCGCCACGCGCCCGGCGTTCGTCGTTACGGTCCGATCCGATGCGCAACTTCGCCGCATGGCAAGCACCAGTCCCCGTATCGAAGTGAGCGACCCCATTTACCGGGACCTCTTGAACGCACTCGGTGCTGATGGCATTTCGCGCTCCGAGGAGATGCGCTCTGCTTATGGCCACGACGAGACCGAAGACCTCAGCTTTCCGCCCGCTGTGGTAGCGCGGCCCACGAGCACCGAGCAGGTGAGCGCGGTGGTTCGGATCTGCGCGGAGAATCACATTCCGATCACCCCCATCGGCGGCAGGACCGGACTCAGCGGGGGCGCCCTCAGCGTTCGCGGCGGTGTGGGCCTCGCCCTGGACAGGATGAATGCCATCGAGGAAATCGATGAGCGCAACCTGCAAGTGACGGTGCAGCCGGGCGTGATCACCCAGGTGCTGCAGGAGGCCGTGTCCGCCAAAGGCCTTTACTACCCGCCCGACCCCAGCAGCCGCGGCAGCTGCACCATCGGCGGCAACATCGCGGAGAACGCCGGCGGACCGCGGGCCGTGAAGTACGGCGTCACGCGCGACTTCGTGCTCAATCTCGAGGTGGTGCTGCCCAATGGCGAAGTGATCCGGACTGGTTCCAACACTTTGAAGAACGCCACCGGCTACGACCTCACCCGCCTGTTGGTGGGCAGCGAAGGCACGCTCGGTGTGATCACCAAGGCCGTGCTGCGGCTGGTGCCCATGCCGAAGGAGACGCGCCTCATGCTGGTTCCCTTCGCCAGCGCGGAGAAGGCGTGTGAAGCCGTGAGCGCCACCTTCCGAGCCGGGGTGACGCCCAGCGCCATGGAGTTCATCGAGCGCGACGCGGTCGCATGGACGATGAAACACACCGATGGCCTGCCTTCACAGCTCTCAACGGCTCCGGGCGCTTATCTGCTCATCGAGGTGGATGGCGACCATGCCGATGCGATCATGCGCGACTGCGAGACCATCGTAGGGGTGATGGAGATGCACGAGGCGGGCGAGGTGCTCTTCGCCGAGACCACAGCTGAGAAGGATGCCCTGTGGCGCATGCGGCGCAGTGTGCCCGTGAGCGTGAAGGCGCACAGTGTCTATAAGGAAGAGGATACCGTGGTGCCACGCTATGAGCTGCCTCGCTTGCTCAAGGGCGTGAAGGAGGTCGGTGCGCGTTATGGCTTCAGCAGCGTGTGCTATGGCCATGCCGGTGATGGGAACCTGCACGTGAACATCATCAAAGGCGAGCTTACCGATGCTTTCTGGGAGAACGAACTTCCTAAAGCCATCCGTGAGATCTTCGAGCTCACCGTATCGCTCGGCGGCACGCTCAGCGGAGAGCACGGCATCGGCCTGGTGCAGCGGCCCTACATGTGCATTGCCTTCAACACGGCCCAGCTGGAGCTCATGCGCGCGATCAAGCGAGCCTTTGATCCGCACGGGATCATGAATCCCGGCAAGGTGCTCCCTTAGCGCGGACCGGCGATAGCCGTGATCGTGCTGGCCAAGTCGCGGTGCAATGTGAATCCGGGCGGTGCGTCTTCGGGCATGATCCCGTGCAGGGGCATGCCTGCTGCAACGAAGCTCATGCGCTCATCGGGCATCGATGCCCGCAATGCGCGGAGGTAATCGAGCGCCTCATCCGGTCCAGGTCGCACCACCAGCAGCGTGATGAAACGGATGGGCCCGGCGTACAAGCCGGCCACCTGCACCAGGTCGCCGCGCGGCACGCTCTGGCCGAGATAGACCGTGCGCTCACCCTTCGCGCGCAGCAGGTAATGCAAGTAGAGCAGGCCCAGTTCATGGATCTCCTCTTCCGGCAGGTAGAGCACATTGAGCGGCCCCCCACCAGCAACCCTTGGCAGACGGGCGGCTCCAACGATCAGCCGTTGACGCACCAGGTTGCTCACGAAGTGCTCCTGCGCTGGGCAGATCGCGCTGCTCTGCCACAGCACGCCGATGCGCTCCAGTAGCTTCACCAGGACGTTCTCCATGAGCGAGCGGAAGCCGTTCTCGTGTTCATGCGCATCACAGCTCCGCTCGAAGAGCTCCTCATCGAAGGTGAGCATCGCCATCACCAAGGTGTTCAGCAGGCCATCGGTCGAAGACTCGGCCAATGCGGCTTCACGCACCGCGCGATCGCGGTCAGCTTGGGGCATGGCCGCGATCCGGGAGATCTTGTGACCACGCTGGTTCAGGTAGGCTACATTGAGGATCGTCTTCAGCTCATCGATGTCGTATGTGCGGATATTGGTGTCGGTCCGGTCAGGCTTCAGCAGGCCATAGCGCCGCTCCCACACACGGATGGTGTGGGCCTTCACCCCGGTGAATTGCTCCAGGTCGCGGATGTGGAAGCGCATCATGTACGGACTCATGGCACGAAGGTGATCGTTACGCTTGGATTACCGTCAATGGTCAACGGATTCAATTCCAAAGTGTTCGCGAAAAAATGGAAAGGGCCCCCACCAAACCTCTGGGGGCCCTTCCTCATGGCGGACGGATCGCTTAGCGCGCGATCACGACCGGTATGTTCACCGCGCCTTCGTTGCTGCGGAGAGTGAGCGTGTAGCTGCCATTGGAGACTGCGCTGAGAGCCAGGTTCAGCTGCGAACGGCCGCTGCTCAGTGCGATGCTGCTCAACAGCTGGGCCGCACGTCCGGTGGCGTCGATCAGTTCCACTTCAAGGTTGGTATCGCGCAGGGCGTCCACATCGATCGTGATGAGGTCGGTTGCTGGATTCGGCCAGGCGATCGCGGAGGCGATCGGGCCTTGCTCCCTCACGCTCGTGGCGATGGGCAGCTCGACCAGTGCGCCGCCATTCGCGAGCGCCACCCAAAGACCGAATGCGGGGCCGTTGCTGTTGTTCGCGGGATTCAGGAAGCCGCTGGCGAGCACGGTGAGGGCCGCACCCTGCAGACCGAGCGTTTCCAAAGGCGCGGAGTAGGATGCAACGGTCGTGCTGCCGTCAGCGGTCTGCACCTGCAGCGTGAAGTCCAGGGTTGGCAGCTCGAGGTAGCCATCGAATTCGCCGTAGCTGATGTCATTCACCACCGTGGTGCTCACCACCGCGCTCTCGAACACGTCAACCGTGGGGGCATCGGTGCAACCATGGAATACGAGCACATCGGTGCCTGGACCTTGGGCGGTCTCGCGCGCACCGGCGAAGACGAGGATGTCGAATGGCGTGGCGGGGTTGTAGCCGCTCGCGCTCACGATGCCGTTGGCCACCAGGATGAAGGTCTCGCCGGCGGGCAGGTTGTAGTTGAAATCAGCGATGGCATCGGCCACGCTGGTGCTGTTGCTCGGCGCGATGCTGAGGGTGAGGTCCACTCCGGCCTGCACATCCACGAAGGGGTTGCGGTGCGGAAGGCGAAGTCGTCAACGAGAAGGGCTCCGTTCAGGTAAACGTCCACTTCGCTGGCTGCGGCATCGGCGCTGTTGTGGATGGCTTGGATGCGCGCCGTGGGGATGGTGGCCGCGGGCAATTCAACCAAGGCACCGCCGCTGGGCAGGGCCACCCAAAGGCCGAATGCGGGGCCGTTGCTGTTGTTCGCGGGATTCAGGAAGCCGCTGGCCAGCACGGTGAGGGCAGCGCCTTGCAGGCCGAGGGTCTGCAGCGGGGCGGCATAGGCGGCTACTATGGTGCTGTTGTCAGCGGTGCGCACTTGCAGGGTGAAGTCCAGCGTGGGCAATTCGAGGTAGCCGGCGAAATCGCCATAGCTGAAGTCATCGATGATGGTGGTGCTCACCACGGCGCTCTCGAACACATCAACCGTGGGGGCATCAGTGGCGCCGTGCAGGGCCAGCACATCGGTGCCAGGTCCTTGGGCGGTCTCGCGCGCACCGGCGAAGACGAGGATGTCGAATGGCGTGGCCGGGTTGTAGCCGCTCGCGCTCACGATGCCGTTGGCCACCAGGATGAAGGTCTCGCCGGCGGGCAGGTTGTAGTTGAAATCAGCGATGGCATCGGCCACGCTGGTGCTGTTGCTCGGTGCGATGCTGAGGGTGAGGTCCACTCCGGCCTGCACATCCACGAAGGGGGTTGCGGTGCGGAAGGCGAAGTCGTCAACGAGAAGGGCTCCGTTCAGGTAAACGTCCACTTCGCTGGCTGCGGCATCGGCGCTGTTGTGGATGGCTTGGATGCGCGCCGTGGGGATGGTGGCCGCGGGCAATTCAACCAAGGCGCCGCCGCTGGGCAGGGCCACCCAAAGACCGAATGCGGGGCCGTTGCTGTTGCTCGCGGGATTCAGGAAGCCGCTGGCCAGCACGGTGAGGGCAGCGCCTTGCAGGCCGAGGGTCTGCAGCGGGGCGGCATAGGCGGCTACTATGGTGCTGTTGTCAGCGGTGCGCACTTGCAGGGTGAAGTCCAGCGTGGGCAATTCGAGGTAGCCGGCGAAATCGCCATAGCTGAAGTCATCGATGATGGTGGTGCTCACCACGGCGCTCTCGAACACATCAACCGTGGGGGCATCAGTGGCGCCATGCAGGGCCAGCACATCGGTGCCGGGACCTTGGGCGGTCTCGCGCGCACCGGCGAATACTTCGATCGTGAAGGGCGTTGCTGGATTGTAGCCGCCAAGGCCCAGTGTGCCGCTGGCGACGGCGATGTAAGTCTCGCCATCAGCCAGATTGAAGGTCTGCGTGAACAACGCATCACCGACGCTTGTGCTATTGCCCGGTGCTATGGCAACGTCCAAATCCACGTCGGCGGGCAGGTCGATGAATGGTGTGGCGGTGCGGAAGCCGAAATCGGGCACGGCAAGCGTGCCGTTCACATACACATCCACGACCGCAGCATTCATGTCTGCGCAATTGTGGATCACTTGAAAGCGCGCGGTTTGCGCGTCCGCGCAAAGGCCAATGCCTAAGCCTGCAGCGGCCAAGGCGTTTCGAAGAGTTGGTGTGAGGAGCATGGGGTGTTGCGGGTTTAGTTTGACAACACCCAAGCAACACGGCACCTATCGGATTGTTCATCCGAGGGGCAAAAAAGATGAACAATTTAACATTCAAGGCCATCATGTGGCCTACGCCCACGTTCCGCTAACGCACGATGGTCACGTGTCCGAACAGCTCGTAGCGGTCCTTCTTGATGGCGTCCACGGCGTAGGCCTGCCAGGCATAGACGCCTCCTGGTACCTCCTTGCCACCGGCTTGGCCGTCCCATTCGGCCCATGGATCATTGCTGCTCCAAATGATGCCGCCCCAGCGATCGAAGATGTTCAACTCGTAGGTCTCCAGGTCCACCACATTGATGATAGGCTTGAAAGTGTCGTTGTAGCCATCGCCATTCGGGGTGAAGGCGTTGGCGACATAGAACACATAATCCTGCGGTTTGAGGTAGGCGATCACCGTATCGGTGGAGAGGTAGCGCGCCACTTGCGCCTTGGTGAGCGAGTCTCCGGGCACGTAGGTGTTCAAGGTGTCGTTCTTGAAGTCCCAGTATAGGAAGTCGTAATACAGCGCCGGATTGATGTTGAACGGCACATCGACATCCTCGCCGACCGAAGCGACGGCCGGGAAGCTGGTGTACGTGGTTCCATCGAATGTGATGCTGCCTGAATTGGCGGGCACCACATCGAGCATCACGTCGTAGCGGATTGGGGGGATGAAGTGCGCGACGATGCTGTCGGCATCCGTGAAATTCACGCGCACCAAGGAATCCGTGTTGCTGGGCGTGAGGGCATCGGCCCCGAAGATCTCCCAGTGGCTGAAGACCCAATCGGTTGCTGGAATGGGTGCAAGCGTGGTATTGATTCCACCGTAGTAGGTTCCGGTGAAGGGGTAGTTGGCCAGCACGATGCTGTTCACCTGGATTTCGCCGCTAAGGGGCGGATCCACGTTGAAGGTGACCTGGAATGGGCCTGCCAGCGTATAGCAGTCGATCAGCCCCTGCTGGATGGTCACGCAGCGGGTCTCAATGAAAGTGCGCAGATTCTGCACATTGGCTTGCCAACCGGCCAGCGTTCCGTTCCAACGCGCGACCTGGCCGGGCATCTCGGGTGCGATGTTGGCGATCAGGCTGTCGAGGAAGGGCAGCATGAAGTTGCAGTTGAACAAGGTGTTGCCCAAGTCGATGTAGCGGTTGATGTAATAGTCGTGCACCTCCTCGTTCTCAGCAAGGAGCTTTTCGAGGATGTCCGTATGGCCCTGGCCGCCGGGGTTGGGCAGGTTCTCCACATTGCAAGGGTCGGCGTTGGCCGTTTGGTCCGGGATTCCGGTGAAGTTGGTGTAGTGCCCGAAGGTGGCGTCCATGTCCCAGAGTATATAGCCCCATTTCTTATGCTCACCGGCAGGGTTGAAGCCTCGCCACCAGCCGGTGTTCCAATTGAGCCAATCGGCGCATACCGTATAGCTGTTCAGGCAGAAGTAATCGATCAGGCTCTTCCAATTGAGCTGGCTGTCCACGAAATCGAAGTTGGCTTGCACGCCCATGTCATTGCCCATGATGTAGGCCACGAGCGCATCCCAATCAGTCTGGGCTTGGGGCCCGCCGTACTCGCTCCAAGTACCGCCCCAGGTCTTGATGAATTGGATGTCGTATTCGCCCTGGTCGTAGTAGTAATTGGTGTAGTCGTGGTCATCCACCTTCTCGCGCACATCGTACACGCCCCAGTACTGGCCGTTGATGTAAACGATCGCGGGCTCATAGCTGCGCTCATCGACCTTCAGTTCGCCCACCTGGCTCAACGCCTGCACGTACTGGTCGCGAATGTGCGCGGGCTGCCCGGGGCCGTAATCGTAATTGTCGCCGGCCGAGGCCTTCACGATCAGTCGCTGGAAATGGTCGCGGTCCTTGGTGCGGAACACGGGGTAGTGTATGCCATCGTTCTGGCCGAACTGGTCGCGCGCCACGAAGTCGAAGCCGCGGTGCTGGTAGGCCCAGCTATCCTGGCCATGCTCGTCGAAGGTGCAGGCGGTCTTATCGCGCAGAACGCCGTTCGCCCCGAAGTACTCGAGTACTCCAATGGGCTCGATGCCGCCGTTGCCATTGAGCAAGGTGGTCACTTGATCGCCGCTGCAGCTCAGGACGGGCAGGGTATGCGTCTGGTTGATGAAGTAGGTGTTGGTCTCCACGAAGCTCGGCGGAACGCCCGGTGTGGCGCTGAATGCGCGGGCGCGGAGCACTGTCGTGGCGTTGATGGCAATCGGGCCCGCATACGCCGTGCTCGCGGCCGTAGGAGTGCTCCCATCGGTGGTGTACCTGATGGTGATGCCCGCACCCGCCGCGCTCAAGGTCACATTGATCGGAGTCGCATGGTAGCCTGAGGGCTGGCTCATGGTGGGAGTTGCCGCGTAGTACGATGGGCTCGCTCCGGCATTCGCCGCGTTCGGGGTGGGGGTCAGGAAGAGGCTCCAGGTCGCTGCGCCATCGGTGGTGCGCCCCCAGCTGTGATCGGCCTGTGTGGTATTGGCGATCTGGTAATTATCAACGATCGTCCCGGATGCGTTGCTCAGCACAGCGCGCTCACCTGCTGCCTGCGTGATCTTGAAGTTGGTGTGCAGAGGCGCTGCGGTTGTTCCCCGGCCGCTGCACCAGACCACCAGCCTGCCGCCGGCGGCGATGGAGGTGCCCGGTGGGATCTGATACTTGGTGTTGTTGTTCTGGCTGTCGCTCAGGTACCATCCGCTCAGATCAGCTGCCGCACCACCGCCATTGAAAAGCTCGATCCAATCCTCGCGCTCGCCGAAATTGTCCGTTGGCCCGCTCCAATTGGCGGCGCTCACTTCATTGATCACCACCTGTGCCGATGCGGTGGATAGTGAGAGCGCAGAGGGCAGGAGCAGGGCCAGGGTTCTGGTTCGCATCAGAGCTTGTGCTTGGGTGCGGAAAGGTAGAGGGTACGGTAACATGCACCTTACCCATAGGCAAGGGTAGGATTACATGGCTAGTTGACGAATGCTCAGGCGGTTCCGTTGCCTGGCCCCGATTGAGCAGCCTCACCCGGGTGCAGGGGATTTCTGAGGGTCACTCCACAACCGAACCACCGCCGTTATGGAATCGGAATACGCGAACCCGATGATCGGCCTCAATCTCATCCATGAGCGGGTAACGCTGCAGAAGCTGATCACGTAGCGCATCGCCTTGACCGGTGCCGCTGGCATCCACCAGAAGGTATGACCCGAGGGCGGCGGCTTGCCCGGAATCAGGCAATAGGACATCAGCATCGAGCAGGTGCGATAGATTTCCTTTCAGGTTGCTGATGCCCTCGGCTGCCTTCAGGTTCAGCCAATACCAAGCGGGCAGCACCTCTACATGGCATTCATCACCGCACCATGCATCAACTTGGACGGCTACGCGCGATGGCTGGTACACGCCCGCTCTCCAAGGCGCAAAAGTCACGGCCATGCCGAGCGTTGCAGCGGCGCCGCAAAGGGTGGTCCACCTGCCGGGCAAGCGCAGCGCTTCGATGCTCATGGCCACCAGCATCGCGAAGCCCGGTGCCGCGAAAGCCAGGTAGCGATCAAGGAACATGGGCTTCCATTGGCTCAAGAGGTACAGGCCGAAGAGCGGGACCATCCCCCAGATGAACGCCGCACGCAGAGCTGGCTGCGGGCCTCGGCTGCGAATAATGCCGATGGCGATCACCACCAGGAAAGCCACGGCCAGAACCGGGGCATTGCTCCACTTCCAGATCAGGTTGTACAGCTCCTCTGGAACCGGTTGCGTGAGCCAGGTGCCCGCTGCCAAGCTCGTAGCCGCGCGTTTCAAGAACACCATCGCCATCGGGCCGAAAAGAACGGCGGCGATCAGCACGCTCACCGCGAAGGATCCGCGCCAAGCGCGCAGCCCGGGAACCATCAGCACCAACAGCGCCTGCACGCCCACCATCAGCCAGCCGAAGTAGTGGGTGTAAACCATCGCGGCATTCACCAGCGCCAATTGAAGGAGCGGGACCCAGCCCACGCGCGCATCACCCGATCGCCGGATCATCAGCCATGCGCTCCAGCATGCCAGCAGCGTGAAGAGCGCGTAGCCGCGCAATTCGTGCGCGTACCCATAATGGTAGTTGCTCAGGCTGAAGAGCAGCGCTGAGACCAATGCAATTCGATCACCGCCGAGCTTCCGTGACGAGAGCCAGAGTGGCCAGACCGCCAGCGCGCTGAAGACGGCGGACGGCATCCGCAGCCACGCCGCCTCGAAGGGCACCAGCCAGCTCCACCAGCGCGTGATCAGGAAATGCAGCGGCGGGTTGTTCTCGGTGAGCAGCATGTCTTTGAATTCCGCGTCGGGCCGCTGTGACCAGTAGAGAGTGAAGGGCTCGTCGTGCGCAAGCTCCTGCGCGCCTAACCAGAGCAGCTTCACCGCCAGATTGAAGGCGATGAGCGCGAACAGGACCCATCGGTGATTCACGATCGCTGCCACCGCGCAAGGTTAACCCGTGTCAGGACCCGCCAGACGCTCGGCCTCGCCATAGGCGCTGCAATGCGGGCATCCGCGCCTGTATTCCTCGAGCCAGGAACTCGCAATAGAGACCGGAACCGGACCTCAGCTGCGCGGTTCCTAGGCGCGGCAAGGGCCTAAACCCGGTATTTGTCCTCCTTTCCGACACCTTCTCGGATCATCTCCAGCGCATGGGCGATCCGACGCTTGCGCGTCTCATCCTGCTTGGCATCAGTGATCCACTCCACGTATTCCTTCCTGTGCGTGTAGTTGAATTTCTCCCAATGCGCCCATGCCTGATCATCCTTCTTCAGGCACGATTCAAGGTCGGCCGGGATCTCAAGCGCTTTGCGGGCGGGCTTGGCATCCGTGATCTTGGCGCCGCTCTGGTTCACCTTCACGGCTTGCTTCACCAGGTCCATGAAAGCCGTCTCGTTGATGCTGTCGCCTTCGCGCAGCTTATAGGAGCGCATGCCTTTCTCCTCTTCTTTGCCCAGTTTATCGAAGAGCTTCTTCGGATCCTTGATCAGGGCGCCTTTGTGGAACCACACCGCTACATGTTCCTTGAAGGCCTGCAGCCCGATCATGATCCCGCCGTGGTCGAAGTGGGGGCTGTTCCATTTCCAGCTTTCCTCCACTTCCTCATCAACGGAATGGATCAACTGCCTTAACCGCACCAACAGCTTGCGCTGCCACTCTGGGCGCTCGGCGATGTACAGGTTGATCTGTTCCTGGGGGAGCATGGAGCAGTTGTTTGGGGCGGCCAAGCTAGCATGGGTCCTGAACCGGACACCCGCCAGAGTCCCAGATCGATTTCAGCAACGTTCAAGTACCACGGCGTACCCCTGGCCAACGCCGATGCACATGGTGCATAGTGCGTACTGCTTGCCAAGTGCCTGAAGCTCAAGGGATGCCGTCTGAATTAAGCGGGCACCGCTCATGCCAAGGGGATGGCCCAAAGCGATGGCACCTCCATTCGGGTTGATGCGCGGGTCATCGTCGGCCAGCCCCAAGCTGCGGGTGCAACTGAGAACTTGGGCCGCGAAGGCCTCGTTGAGTTCAATCACATCGATTCGGTCGAGGGTGAGGTTCGCGCGTTGCAGCGCCTGCTGGGAGGCTTGCACAGGGCCGATGCCCATGATGCGCGGTTCAACGCCTACCACAGCGCTGCTCACGATGCGCGCCATCGGCATGAGGGAATGCCGCTTCAACCCTTCCTCACTGGCTACGAGAACGGCAGCGGCACCGTCGTTCAACCCGCTGGCGTTGCCTGCTGTCACGGAGCCATTCCTGCGGAAGGCAGGCTTCAGTGCAGCGAGGCCATCGAGGGTGGTCTTGGGTTTCACGAATTCATCCAGGTTGAAGAGCACCGGCTCTCCCTTGCGCTGCGGAATGGGAACCGGGGCGATCTCGGCCGCAAGGCGCCCGCTCAACAGCGCGGCATGGGCTTTCTGCTGGCTCCGTAGGGCGAAAAGGTCCTGATCCTCGCGCGATACCGCATTCCGGTCGAGCAGGTTCTCGGCGGTCTCGCCCATGGCATCGGTGCCGTATTGCTCCTTCATGCGCGGATTCACGAAGCGCCAGCCGAAGCTGGTGTCGAAGAGCTGCGCGTCCCTGCCGTACGGGGTGCTCGCCTTGCTCATCACCCAGGGCGCGCGCGTCATGTGCTCCACGCCACCAGCGATGAAAAGATGCCCGTTCTCAGCGGCGATGGCGCGCGCAGCCCCCACTACGGCGCTCATGCCCGATGCGCAGAGGCGGTTCACCGTTTCGCCGGGCACGGTAACGGGCAAGCCAGCGAGCAGCGCCGACATGCGCGCCACGTTACGATTGTCCTCTCCGGCTTGATTGGCGCAGCCCAGGATCACGTCGTCGATGGCGGCGGGGTCGAGCGCGGGGTGCCGCTTGAGCAGTTCGCGCAGGACGTGCGCGGCAAGGTCGTCGGCCCGCACGGCGGATAGCGTTCCGGCGAATGAGCCGATGGGCGTGCGGATGGCGTCAACGATGTAGGCGTGCTTCATTCAACTGGTCGATTGCGCTTCTGGGAACCATGCCTTGCCGGTACGGTACACGGTGCCCTTGAACAGCGCGACCTGGTCGCCGCGCTGGTTGGATACCGTGATGTAATAGATGCCGATGCCGCGCGTGAGGCTTTTCTCCTCACTGCTGGCCGTGAGCAGATCGCCCTCCTTCACTGGTTTGGTATGGCTGATGCCGGTCTCCACGCTCACGCTCTGGATTCCGTGGCTATTGCTCGCGAAAGCGAGGCAGCTATCGGCGAGCGCGTAGGTGATGCCCCCGTGCGCGATCTCGAAGCCGTTGAGCATCTCGGGCCTGACCGTCATGCGGAGCACGCAGCGCCCTGGTTCAACCACCAAGCGCTCCATGCCCAGCCAGATGCTGAAGGGGTCATTCAGGTACATGCGGTCGACCACCCTCTGGGCCAATTCCTGCGGCGACATGGGGCGAAGTAAAGGCCTGTGGATGACGGTTGAGGCGCTCCTTGGGCACCCGGCACCGATTATCGTTCAGCCTTGAGCATCGGCCAGGGCGTGGCGCATCACGGCCAAGGTGCTGCCCGGCAGCTCGGCCTTGGTCATCAGCCATTGCAAGTATCCGGGATCGTTCCGCCCGATGTTCTCCAGCGACCAGCCGTTGTACTTTCCGAATGTGAGGCAGATGGCCCCGCGCTCATCGAACTTGAGCTTGCCCGCCGCATCGGGGCTTCGCTTGCGGTCGCCGCTGAGCTCGCCGAGGAAATCGACAGTGCCCTGCAGCCGATCGGGATAGCGATCGAGTTGGGCGAGCAGCACATCGGCGGTGGCCTGCACGTCGGCCAGTGCGTCGTGCGCACCTTCGTGCTCGCGCCCGCAGTAGAAGCGGAGCGCGGCGCTCAGGTCGCGCGGCTCCATCTGGTGGTAGATGCGCTGCACATCCACGATGCGCAGGCTGGCGTGGTCCCATTCGATGCCCACGCGGAAGAGCTCTTCGGCCAGGAAGGGCACATCGAACCGGAGCAGGTTGAAACCGCCGAGGTCGCAGCCGTCGAGTTCCGCAAGGAACTCGCGCGCAACGGCATCGAGCTTGGGGGCCATGGCCACATCAAGGTCCGTGATCCCATGCACGGCCGTAGCCTCGGCGGGAATGGGAATCCCCGGATTCACGAGCGCTTGGTAGCTGGTGCGCGAGCCATCGGGCATCAGGCGCACGATCCCGATCTGCACGATGCGATCCTTTCCGATCCTCACGCCGGTGGTTTCCAGATCGAAGAAGGCGAGTGGGCGTTCGAGTTGCAGGGGCATGCCACGAAGGTGCGTGAAAGAAGAGGCCCCGGGGTCACCGGGGCCTCGCGAGTTCTTCACAGCTCGGGCTATCGAGCCTTCAGCTTCACGAACTGGAACTTGCCGTATTTCTCGGTGTTCTGATAGTCCCCTTGGTAACGGGGGCCTTGCACCAAATGGTTCACCGCCTCGAGCATCAGCTTGTTGGGGTCGGCGCCGCGGGCCTGAACGGCCTCAACCAGGCGCTTGCGTGCATCCTCCATGCGCTGCTTGCTCAGGTTCTCGTTGGTGCCGAAGGTCTTGGTGGGAACCTTTGAGGCGCTGCCATCGATCACGATCCGGGCTTCGCCCTTCTCGGCGATCAGCTTCACCACCACGTCGATGAACTGCTTCCATCGCGCATCGCCCTGATCGATGTCCTTCACGTTGTACGCGTAATACTTCGCGAATTCATCCGCGTAGCTGGCATCCGGAGCCACATGCTTGCCGGTCTGTTCCTTCTCTTTCTCCGCATCGGTCTTCGGGCGCTCCTTGCCCGTGACCGGGTCCTTGACCATCTCCACGGCATCCGCGATGCCCTCTTTCGGCGCTTTGGGGTCACTCGGGTCCTTCGGCTTCACTGGTACCCCGGGCTCCTTTTTGCCGGGCGGCGATCCCTTGGGCAGGTCCACGATGCTGGCCGGGCCACCCAGGGATACCGGAGCGAGGTAGATTTCCTTGTTGATCTCCTGATAGGAGCTCTCGCACTCCACGAAGATGTCCTCCGTGTGCACGGTCTTGTCGTTCACCCGGTAGTCGAGGTTGTACTCGCGGCAGGGCGGCAGGATGGCCACATAAACGCCATCGCGTTGGCGAGGCTTGTAGGTCTTCACCTCCCCGGTGGTCTTGTCGGTCACATAAAGGATGGTGCTCGGTGGCAGGTCCTCGCCCGGTGCCGGGATGATATAGCCCTTGAGCACGGCTAGTCCTTCGCTTTCCGCGTCGCTGGGGAAATCAACGAAGTAGATGTCCTTCTCCCCGAAGCCCCCGATCTGATCGCTGCTGAAGTAGCCGCGGCGTCCATCGGCGGTGGTGATGAAGAAGACGTCATCGTCAACCGTGTTCAGCGGGTAGCCCAGGTTCACCGGCGGGGTCCAGGTGCCATCGTCCTGCAGCTCTGTTTGGAAGATGTCGAAGCCGCCCATGCTATTGTGGCCGATGCTGCTGAAGTACATGGTTCGGCCGTTTGGATGGATGAATACGCCATCCTCGTCGAAGGGGCTGTTCACCACGTTGCCCAGGTTCTGGGCCTTGCTCCATTGGCCATTGGGCAGGCGCACCACGCGATAGATGTCACGCCCGCCGCGGCCGCCCGGCCGGTTGCTGATGAAGTAGAAAGTGTTCCCATCGGCGGAGAGGGCGCCGTGCGTCTCCCAGGAACGGGTGTTGATATCGCTGCCCATGAGCACCGGGTCGGTCCAGACCTCGCCCACCAGCTTGCTCTCATAGATGTTGCCATCGCCGCCGTCGTCACGGTAGATGTACAGCGTCTGGCCATCAGCGGCCACGTTCACGGAAGCCAGGTGGCCCGCGCCGCTGGGGTTGATGTTGAGCAATTCGGGCTTCTGCCAATTGCCCTCGCGGTCCTTGTAGCTCACGTAGATGTTCTCGTACGGCATGCCCGCGATGGGGTCGAGCACGCTCTTGTTCGAGCTGTCCGGGCGAACACGGCGGCTGGTATAGAACAGGGCATTGCCATCGACGGAGAGCACCGGGCTGAAATCCGGGTGATCGTTATTGACCACAGGCCCCACATTGCTCACCTGGTAACCGAGCGGGCTCTTGCGCAGCTCACGGGCGTTGGCCGTTTGCTCCTTGCCGCGGGCCGCCAAGGGCCGCACCTCATGCCGCGCATCAACCTCGTCAAGGAATTTCTGGTAGAGCACGTCGGCCTGGTCGAATTGCTCATTGAGGTGGTAGGCGCGCCCGAGGTAATAGTCCACCTCAACGGGAGCATTGGTCTCGCGCGGATCGAAGGGGTCGTAGCCAGCGGTGTTGAACCCTCCGTAGCTGCCGCTCTTGCGTAGCTTGGAGGCCTTCTCCAGATAGGGCAGCGCCTTTGCCTTCTGGTTATAGGAGCTGAAATAGCTCAGACCCAGCCGGTAGTTCAGGTTCGCGTTCTCTGGCTGCTCGTTCACCAGTTCTTTCCATACCTCAGCGGCCTGGTTGAAGAGCTTCTCCTCCATCAGCTTCGAGGCTTCCTCGAACTTCCAATTGAACGAGGTGTTCTCGCCCTGTGCCATGACCAAGGCGCATAGGGCCATGGAGGCGGCGTAGAAGATGCTGCGGTAGCGAAAATTCATTGGCGGTGAGCGTTCGGTTCGGTAGAGCTGGGGCTAAAGTAGAATTTTCCTATTGGCCGCAATGTTCACCAAGGCTGGTCCATGGACCAGCCTTCGAGGATGTCGGCCACGCGGCGCACGAAACGGCCGCCGAGTGCGCCATCCACCACCCGATGGTCGTAGCTATGGCTGAGGAACATCTGATGGCGGATGCCGATCATGTCGCCGGCGGGGGTCTCGATCACGGCGGGTTTCTTCCGGATGGCGCCCGTGGCCATGATCGCCACTTGGGGCTGGTTGATCACCGGGGTGCCGAGCACATTGCCGAAGGTGCCCACATTCGTCACCGTGTACGTGCCGCCGGTCACTTCATCGGGCAGCAATTTCCCTGCGCGGGCCCTGTTGGCCAGGTCGTTCACCTTCTTGGCCAGGCCCACCAGGTTCAATTGGTCGGCGTTGCGGATCACAGGCACGATCAGGTTGCCCGTGGGCAGCGCAGCAGCCATGCCGATGTTGATGTCGCGCTTGCGGATGATGTTGTAGCCATCGACCTGCACGTTCACCATGGGCATCTCCTTGATCGCTTGCACGATGGCCATGATGAAGACCGGCGTGAAGGTGAGCTTCTCGCCTTCGCGCTGCTCGAAGGCCTTCTTCACCTTGTCGCGCCAGAGCACCAGGTTGGTCACATCGGCCTCCACGAAGCTGGTCACATGCGGGCTGGTGCGCTTGCTCATCACCATGTGATCGGCGATCAAGCGGCGCATGCGGTCCATTTCGATGATCTCATCGCCAGCGGCAGGCACCAGGGCCGGAGCCGAGGCAGGCGCAGGTGATCCGGTTTGCGCTGGGGCGGCTGCGGGCGTCGGCGCGGAAGGGGCCGAGACCGGAACAGGCGCCGAGCCGCGGTTCGGCAGGTAGCCCAGGATGTCCTTCTTGGTCACGCGACCGCCTTCACCGGTGCCGGCAATGGCCTCCAGTTCAGCCATGCTGATGCCTTCGCTCTGCGCGATGGTGCGCACCAAAGGGCTGTAGAACTTGCCGCTGGGGCCTGTGCGCGCCACCGGACCAGCAACCACGGCGGGTGCCGATGCTGCGTGACCGTTGCTTGCGGAAACGGAAGCCGGGGTGGCCGCAGCTTTTGTTGGCGCAGGCGCTGCTGCGGAGGCTGCTGCGGGTGCAGGGGACGTTCCGCCTCCGGCTGCCGATCCGATGCGCGCGATCGGCTGGCCCACCTTCACCACATCGCCTTCCTTCACCAATTGCTCACTGAGCACGCCCGCTTCCGGTGCCGGCACTTCGCTGTCCACCTTATCGGTAGCGATCTCCACGATGGGCTCATCAGCGGCAACGGCATCGCCGGGTTTCTTCAGCCATTTGGTGATGGTGGCCTCGGCCACGCTCTCGCCCATCTTGGGCAGCAGGATCTCGATTGCTGACATGGCACTGATGCCCGATCGGGCGCGGCCAAATGTAACCACCTGCTTTTCGCGCGACGGACTAGGCGGCGCCCAGTTTCCGGAAGCCGCGCAGCAGCAAGCCAAGGTCGTTCAGCGCGCTGTAATCCTTGGCGTACGCGATGTTGGCGCGCTTGGCCATGGTGGCGGTGGCATGGTCCGCAGCGCCCAAGGGATCGAGCACGCCAGCGCGCAGCGCCGGCAGCCGCGGGGTGCGCTCCGTGCCGGGGTAATAGCCCACCCAGCTCTTGCGCCCCAGCAGCACGTGCCAGGCGTTGCGCAAGAGCCCGGCCTTGTTCCTCACGAACCAGCAGGCGAACGGAATGCCGGCCAGGAGCACCACGGTTGCGCACACGTCGAAGAGCCGCTTGGCGCGCCGTGCGCCGTCGCCGCTCACGGCGTGCGGCTCCATGATGTCCAGGTCCTGCAGGCTCTCCACGCTGTTGGGCCCGATGATGTGCTCGCTGCCGGGCTGGGCGATCTTGAACATCGCGCGCGTGGATCGCAGGTCCTCAATGAGCCCGATGATCCGACCCCACGGGAGGTTCTTCGCGCAGAACACCACCTCGTCGATCCCGTGCTTCCGGATCTTCCGGCGAATGAGGGCGTCGGCATCGGCCTGGGCGGAGACCTCCGGGTCGAGCTGCTTCTGTCGCCCAAGCCCGAAGTGCGTCTGCCAGAGCAAGGCCAGCGCTCTCTTCCGCTCATCCGGCGCACCGATGGCGAGCACGCGCTTGCGGTCGAGCGTGCGGAGGCTGAAGGGCTTGGTGCCGATCGCGTGCAGCAGCAGGCGCGATGCGAGGCAGGCCACCAGCACCGTGATCGTCCAGAGCCCGATGATCGACCATTCGATCTCCTGCATGAACTCCTCCAGGAAGTTGCTCGCGCCGAAGGGCCGGAACCAGAGAAGCAGTGCGATGAAGACCGCGGCCGTGGCCTTCAGCACGTTCACCAAGCGCACCGGCAGGTCGTAGCCGCCCACCAGGCCGATCATGGCCAGGGAAGCCGCGAATGGGACCCACAACTCCTGGACCTTGGCCATGAAGGCGGGCGCTTTCCCCATCGCCATCGCGAAGGCGAAGAGCAGCATGAAGCCGATCGCCGCATCGGCCATGGGCAGCAGCGCGCGCCGCAGGAAGCGCATGACGATGGCGCCGGCCGCACTGAGGTAGATGCTGCCGGTGATCAGCAGGCCAAGCACATCGGTGCGGCGGCGGGTGAAGTGCTTCTGGGCGAAGATGGCCATGGCATTGTAGAACACGAACACGTAGTTCACGCTGCTCTTCTTGGTGCTCTCTCCCTTGTAATGGATGATGCGCGCCTCCGGGTAGTACCAGTTCTCGTAGCCGCCCAGGGTGATGCGGTAGCTCAGGTCGATGTCCTCACCGTACATGAAGAAGCTCTCATCGAGCAGGCCCACTTCGTCGAGGGTCTTCTTCCGCAGGAACATGCACGCTCCGGAGAGGATTTCGATGGGGGCGGCCTCGTGCTCCGGCAGATGGCCCAGGTGGTAGCGCCCGAACACGCGACTGCGCGGGAAAAGGCGCGTGAGGCCGATGATCTTGTAGAAGGCCACCGCCGGCGTGGGCAGCCCGCGCTTGCTCTCGGGCAGGAACTGCCCGGTGCCATCGATCATGCGCACGCCCAGCCCGCCGGCCTTCGGGTGCGCATCGAGGAAGCCTAGCACCTTGCGGAAGACATCCTCGCCCACCACGGTGTCGGGGTTGAGCAGCAGCACGTGCTCACCGATGCTGGCGCGTATGGCCTGGTTGTTCGCTCGGCTGAAGCCCACGTTCTCCGTGTTCGCGATCAGCTTCACCTGCGGGAATTTCCCGCGCACCATCTCCACGCTGCCGTCCGTGCTCTGGTTGTCCACCACGAACACTTCGCCCTCGATGCCCTCAAGCGCCTTGAACACCGTGCGCAGGCATTGCTCCAGGTACGCCCGCACATTGTAGTTGACGATGATGACGCTGAGCTTCATCGCTTCATCAATTGCTCGTACGGCTTCCGGTCCACGATGCTCCGGCCGAGGGTGGCCTCATCGGCCTGATCCAGGTTCGACCCCACGCTGATGCCGCGCGCGATGGTGGTGACCAGCACGCCGAAGGCGGAGAGCCGCTTGTGCAGGTAGAAGGCGGTGGTATCGCCCTCCAAGGTGCCGCCGAGCGCGAGCACCACCTCGCGCACCGGCGATCCGGACGCTTCTGCGCCGGCGCCCGCTCGCTCGATCAGTTCCTTGGTGTTCAGGTCGTCGGGGCCGATGCCCTCCATGGGGCTGATCACGCCGCCGAGAACGTGGTACAGGCCATTGAATTGCCGCGTGGCCTCGATCGCGATCACATCGCGGATGTCCTCCACCACGCAGATCAGTCCGCTGTCGCGGCGCGGGTCGCGGCAGATGGCGCATTGCTCCTCATCGCTGATGTTGCAGCACACGGTGCAGCGGCGCAGCTCCTCGCGCATGCGGCGGATGGCCTCGGTGAAGCGCGCCACCTCCTGCGGCTCGCGGCGCAGCAGCTCCAAGGCCAGCCGCATGGCCGTGCGCCGGCCGATGCCGGGCAAGGTGGCCAATTGATCCACAGCGTGGTCGAGCAGGGCGGAGGAGAGGGGCATGGCGCGAGGCGGTCGCGGGCAAAGGAAGCGCAAGCGGATGAAGCGTTCGCCAAAGCGCCGGCGTAAAGCCCTCAGTCGGCAACTACTCCACCACCACTCTTTCGTAGCAGCTTCCCTCTTTGTCGGTGAAACGCACCACGTAGGTGCCCGCCCCGAAGTGCGAGAGGTCGATCTCCTCCGTGCTTTGGCCTTGGGGCATGGGGCGCTGGAAGAGCAATTTGCCTTGAGCGTTGTACACGCTGTAGTAGCGCTCGGCCGTGAGTGCGCTTACGCTCATTGGCGCCGGAACGGTCATGGTGAAGCGGCCATCGTTCGGGTTGGGGCGCACACGCAGGCGCTCGCGCTTGTAGTCTGGGTAGGGGCGGAAGGCATTGGCCACCTCGCAGGCGTCATAAACAGTGAGCGGCGCGACAGTGGTATCGCTAACAAAAGCCTGGTGCATGGTGGCGCCATCGGTAGAGGTGAGCGTGAAGCTGCTATCGGTAGGGAAGAGATCGTAGAGCTGGACCGTGTGTGAGCGGCTCAAACAGGAGAATTGGCCGAGTGAATCAGTCTTGAAGATGTACGGCAGCCCGGTGTTCATGTCGGGCAGATCACCCCAGACAATGCCACTGAAGACGTATCCACCATCGGAGGCCACGAGTAAATCACGGGTGTGGTAGATGTATCCGTCGGCGCCCATGGAGCGCGACCAGAGCGTATCGCCGTTCAAATCGGTCTTCATGAGGAAAGGTCGGAAGAAGAAGCCGCCTTGGCCTAAGGTGGCCAGCACCGCGTAGTTGCCGTCGAGGGTGCGCTCCAACTGCGACCATTGTGGCGTGTACCATTCATAAGCGCCGCTGCCGTAGCCGCGGCACCATTGCACTTCGCCCTCGCCATCCAGTTCCATCATGAAGAGGTTCGCGCTTGGAGCGGTGCTGGTGAAGCCCGTGATGACGAAGGAGCTGTCCGATTCCACGATAGCATCATGCATCCTTCCTAATGGCCGCATATAACTCTTGCACCAGATGAAGTTGCCGCTGGCATCCAAGCGTGCCACCGAGGCGCCTGCTGTGGGCATGTCGAAGCCCGCGAGCAGGTCGCCGCTTGGAAGTTCCTTGATGAAACGGAAGCTGCCAGGGTCGCTGAACCGCTTTGCCCAGAGCGGGGCCATGGCTGAATCGACTCTCAAAGCGAAGAATTGTTGCTCTCTTCCCCATACGACTTCGCTCCTGTTACTAATGACTTCCAGATTTCCCGCGTAGTTGTTACAAGCGCTGTTAAGCGAATAGTGATGGAGCATCAATACGTTTCCCAAAGAGTCCATCTTGCCTATAGCCGGATTGATAACCGGCGCGGCCATAGCTGCACCGGCATAGCACGAATCTTGCCAATACCCCGTTGAGAAAATGAACTCATTTGACGAGCAATTCCGGACAGTGCCAATGTTTAGTATCGAGTCACTCCAGAATGTGTTGGAATAGAATACGTCGCCCGAAGGGTTGAGCAGGGAGAGGCCACGGCCGTATGCCAAAGCGACAGCAACATTTCCGCTGTTCAACTCATTGAGGCTTGCATTGTAAGAGCTGCCTGATAAGAGGATGTTCTCAAAAGTTGGCTGTCCGCGCAGCCATGCGCTTATGAGAAACAGGATGCAGACGGATTGCGCTTTCATGGCTCAATGAATGATGAGTTTCTTCGTCTTCGATTGGTCCCCGCATGTGACCCGGATGAAGTATGGGCCCTTGGCCAGTTCAGATATGGTTAATCGGAGCATGCTGCTGGTGATGCTCGTGTGAGTCGCGATGCGCCTGCCAGCCATATCAAGAAGGATGATGTCCTTTGGTTCTTCACGATGAAAGCGAAGGAAGACATCCTGCCGTGATGGATTCGGGAATACGGTGAAGTCCCAGTCTGGTTCTGGGCGAAGTACTATCAGGTCATCGACGGTCCGGCTCTTCACGAAGTCGTCCAAGGTGATGATGAACGCATAATCCGCATGAATTGTGTCCGTGAACCACTGGATGGTGTCCCCGAATGGCGACGTGCTCAGGTCCAGCAGCAAGTGGCCCATAAAGTCTGTCATGCGTACGGTATCCATCGGCTGCACCATGCTGTTCTTCCATCTCTGCAGGGTCTTAGCCGAAAGGTATCCACTCCCTATTAAGCCTGCGCAGGGTCTCCCGCTTCGGGGACCCTGCGTTCGTTGGTGAGCAAGAATCAATTGCCGAATCAACTCCGCCGTCACCCGCACGTAGCCACTGCCCCTTTTCCACCACCGAACAACAACATTAACCTTTTCCGAATCCTGACAAGACCAAGCTAATCACCTTAGCTAGGTATTAGAGGAACGAAGGTGTGCGCCGGAAACCGGTACTCCAAATTTTCGGGGGGGTCATATTCGACCTCCTTCACGGAGGTATTGTGGCATGGCGCGTGTGGCGCTCACCCCTCCCGCCGCTCCATGTCCACGTGCGGTATCCCATCCTCCAGGTACTCATCGCTCACGGCGCTGTAGCCATGCTTCGCATAGAAGGCCTGCAGGTGCGATTGCGCGGAGAGCTTCGAGCGCTTCGATCCGTAGCGCTGCTCGATCTCCTCCAAGGCGAATCGCATCAGTGCATGCGCGATGCCTTTGGCCCGATGCGCTTCATGCACCGCCACGCGTCCGATCCGCGGCATTCCATCGTCACTTGGAGGGAGTATGCGCGCGCAGGCGATCAACCCGCCATCGGCGGCATGGCCGAGCAGGTGCAGTGCCTCCAGGTCGCGGCCGTCGAGCTCGGGGTATGGGCAATGCTGCTCCACCACGAACACGTCGATGCGCAGCTTCAGCAGGTCATGCAGCTCGCGGGCGTTGAGCTGATCGAAGGGCTTCGTGCGGAAAGCGATGCTCATCGCGGATGAACGATTTCAACGCGGCCATCGCGCGTGTAGAGCAAGGCGCCTTCAACCGGCGCATGGCCCAGTTCGGTGAGCAGTTCCATGTAGCCGCGCACTTGGTCGTGGTGGCTGGGCGAAGCGGCGCCGGTCTTGATGTCGAGCACGCGCGCGGCCTTGCCATCGAGCACGATCCGATCCGGGCGAAGCGCATGGCCGTTGGCGGTGATGATGCTGGCCTCGTTGCGGACGCGGAGCCCGGGCGCGAACCAGGGCGCCAGTGCATCGGATAGCAGCAGGGGCTCGAGGCGCGCATGGAGCGACTCCCGTTCGGCCTGATCGATGGTGCCTTCGCGCAGCATGGCGCCGAGCGCCGTGGGAAGATCATCGGCGATGGCCACGCGGCTCAGCGCGTCATGCACCAGGATCCCGTAGCGGCGCAGGGGGTCGGGATCGGACAGGTCCCAGGATTCGGGGGCCTCGAATCGCAAGGGAAGATCGCGCGGCGTTGTGTACGTGCTCGCGCGCAGCACCTCAACGCTGGGCGCCAGTTGCGCCTGCCACGGCGGCGATGCGCTGCCACTCGTGAACCATTCGCCTTGCAACTGGGGCTCGAGCCATGAGATGAGCTGTTTCGTGACAGGGTCGGCCTTGTCGGTGCGGGCGCAGGCCAATAGGCGCTGCTTGGGCCGGGTGAAGGCCACGTAAAGCAGGTTGATGTCATCGAGCAGGCGCAGGTGTTCCTCTTCCACAAGTTCAGGTACACCCGCCTCGTGCATCGGGGAACCATCACTTATCAAGGCAAGGGGCAGTTCGGGCAACAGCTCGCGGGCATCGATCCAGAGCCGTTCGCCCTTCAGCTTCCCGCTTCGCATCTGCGTGGCGGGCACGATCACCACCGGGAATTCGAGGCCTTTGGCCTTGTGTATCGTGAGCACTTGCACGGCATCGGGCGATGCGCCCGCGTCCGCCGAGCGCTCACCGCCTTTGCGGTCCCAATGCTCGACGAAGGCCGCGATGTCCTGCCCGTGCTCCAGGCCGAAGCCGTGCGCCTCATCGAGCAGGGCCAGCAGCTGCCCATCGAGCGCGGGATCGAGGCCGAGGGCGAAGGCCAATCGCTCCAGGAGCGCCGTGATGGTGGTGCGCAGGGTGGGGCGCCCGTGTTCGCGCAGCCAGGCGTCGATCCGCTCCATGACGATGCCCTTCCGCGAAACGGGGAACGGGTTCACCTGCTGGGCGCCGGCGGGTGCCTGCAATCGATGCATGCGCTGCAATGCGCGTGCGGCGGCGCATTCATCGCGGGCATGGATCACGCGCAGCAGGTCGATGATCGCTTGGGCGCCGTCGCTGCTGATGAGCTTGCCGCCATCGGGTGAGCTCACCGCGTGCCCGGCGTGCTTCAGCCATTCCACGCAGCGCTTGCCCATGGTTCCGCCGCGCACCAGCACCGCGATGTCACCTGGCTTGAACCCGTCGGAGAGCGCGGCCTGCGCCGATTCCAGCAGGAATCGCTCCTGGGCCTCCAGGGCATCGGCTCCTTTCAGGTCGGCCGGCAGCACCCGGATGCGCACCAGCCCTTGTGCATCGCCCTGCGCTTGTTGTCGCTGCTGGTCGTACGCCTTGCGCAGGTGCTCCGGCAGCATGGCTGGGAGCGCATCGAAGAGCGAATTGTTGAACTCGATGATCGCGCGCGCCGAGCGCCGGTTGGTCACCAGGCGCTCGCCTTCCACGTAATGGCGGCGGAGGGATGCTTCGTATCCGCGGTCATGTTCGCTGTGGCTGCTGGCATGAAGCTGCGGGAAATCGGTGAGCAGCTGTGCCTCGCCATTGCGCCAGCGGTAGATGGCCTGCTTCGCATCGCCCACGATGAAGGCGCTTCCGCCTTTGGCGAGGGCGTTGTCGATGAGCGGCAGCAGGCATTGCCACTGCAGCAGGCTCGTGTCCTGGAACTCATCGAGCAGGAAGTGGAGGTAGCGTTCGCCCACGCGCTCCAGGATCCAGGGCGCAGGCTCGTTGCGGACCACCTCAGCCACGCGCCGGGTGAGGTCGCTGAAGAAGGCCACGCCATCGTCGTGCTTGATCTGCTCCAAATGGCGGTTCAGCTCGTGCAGGGCGAAGGCGGTGGGCAGCTCACGTCGCATGGCACGCAGCAGGAAGTAGCGCCGCTGGGCCGTGACCAGGGCCTCATGCGCCGAAGCGAACCGCTCGCGCAGGTCGTGCGCGGACGCCGCGATCCGCGCCTTCGCCTCGGCATCGGCCTTGTTGCTGTGCAATTGATCCTTCTCAATGGCCTTCAGCGCGAGCTTGCCCTCCTTGACCCACGTGCCGTCGAAGGCGGCGATCCTCCTCAGGTAGGTGGGGATGCCCTTGACGCCTTGGGCCCACGCATCGTCCGGCACACCCACGCCATCGAGCACGGCAACCGCACTACTGCCCGCTGCGCGGATGCTCTCCTGTGACGCCTTCATCCCATCGCGCAGCTTCGCGCGCAGCAATGCGGCCGTTTGCGCATCGAGCTGGCTCAAGGCCTTGAGCGGCTCGATGGAGCGCTCCTTGTCGAGTTCGCCGATCAGCAGCCTAAGGCGCACGGCGGGATCCCATTTCTGTTCGTCATCGAGCAATTGGTCGCAAGCCTCCACCAGCAATCGGGTCACCTCGCGGTCGATGCCGGCTTCGGCGATCAGGGCGTCAACGGCGCGGTCGCGGTACCAGTCGGCATCGGTGGTCATGCGCAGCGCCTGATCCAATCGGAGGTCGCGCGCGAAGGGCCTGGCGACGCGCCGGGTGAACGCATCGATGGTGCTGATGGCCACATCGCCGAAATGGTGCAGCATGTGGCGCAGGGTGGCATCGGCCCGTTGCCCGATCTCGGCCTCGTCGGCCCCGGCTTGCTGCACCAGCGCATCCATTACATCGCGCATGCGGCCCTCGCCTGTGTCTCGTGCGGCGAGCTTGCGCAGGTACTCCACCGCCCGGTCGCGCATTTCGGAAGCGGCCTTATTGGTGAAGGTGAGCGCGAGCACCTGGCGGTAGGCCGACGCATTGCCGCTGCGCAGGCAAAGCACCAGATAGTGCTTCACCAGGGCGTGCGTTTTGCCTGCGCCGGCGCTGCTGCGGATCACCTTGAACATGGCCGGGAAGATAGCCGCAGGGCATTCTGCGCTATCCTTGAGGAATGAAGAACCTGCTTAGACTGGAGGAACTGGCGCAGTTCCTCGCGTGCGCGTACTATCTGGCAGCCACGGACGCAACCTGGTGGGCGTACGCGTTGTTGCTGATTGGGCCTGATATCGGAATGCTGGGATATCTGTTCAGCTCCAGTATCGGAGCGTTCACTTACAACCTGCTGCATCATAAGGGCGTCGGCATCGTGGTCCTGGCCACTGGCCTTTTGCTCATGTCGGGCTGGGTCACCGCAGGTGGTGTCATCCTCTTTGGCCATGCCAGCATGGACCGCATCTTCGGTTACGGCCTCAAGTTCAACGACGATTTCCACCACACGCATTTGGGGTGGATCGGGAAGGGACGCGGACCTTCAGCGTGAGCGCTCTTCTTCTGCTGCGGCCAAGCAATCGCAACCGAGTGAGGCATCCATGAAGCGCAGCAAGGCGCGCATCTGCTCCCGTGCTTGGTGCTTGCCCACTTGGGCCAACAGCCACAGGACCATTCCAGCGGTCACCAGGATGGCCGCGCCGTACAGCCCCCACGGCGATTCGTTCAGCCGCAATTGCGGATAGCCGATTGCCAGCCCGAAGGTGGCCAGCAGGCCCAGGGCGATGTAGCCGCCCATGAACATCATCCACACCGTGGGCGCCGGACCGATCATGCACCGCACCACCGTGAAGGTCTCCTGTCCGGGTTCCTGCTCCATCTCCAGGTCGATGTCCATTTGCGGAGTCCACAGCCGCTGCTGGTCAGGCGGATATTGCAGGATCATGTGGGGGAGGTTGCCTTTGAGCCGGTAACCAGCCGGATTGGCATCGCGCACCTGCGCGCGCAGGCGGTCACGGATGGCATCGGGATGCAGGGGCGTGCGGAACCGGAAGCGCGGTCGGAATCGGAGCTCGCTCATGGCCGGAAGATGCCTTCGCGGCAAATGCCCGGAGCTGATCGGCATCAGTCGGACTCTACCTTCGCGCCGGTTGCAAATCCTTGAGCATGAGCACGGCCCTGATCACCATACTACTCGGCGTCAGTCTTCTCGCTCTTGCCTTCGCGGGCATCGCCGTGAAGATCTGGGCGAAGAAGGGGGGCGAGTTCGCCGGTACGTGCGCCAGCAACAATCCTCTGGTTCAGGCCGAAGGTGGCAGTTGCGGCTTCTGCGGCGCACGGCCGGAAGAGAAGTGCAAGCGGGAGGAGGTCGGGGGGTGAAGGTTGAAGCCTTAACCTTCCATATTCATTCAGGCCAACCCGCAGTGCTCCACACCGCATATCCGCCTTCCCCATCATCGCTGATCAGGTAGGCGTCCACCTCGCGGTGCTGCACGAGCCAGTCCTTTGCGGCGTCCGTTCCCATCACCATCAGCGCGGTGCCCAGCGCATCGGCGGTGGCGCAATCCTCGGCGATCACGCTGGCGCTGAGCAGATTGGTCATCGCGGGCCTTCCGGTGCGCGGGTCGATGGTGTGGCCGAAGCGCCTGCCATTCACCTCGATGAACTTGCGGTAGTTGCCGCTGGTGGCCAGGCTGCGGTCGTTCAAGCGCACCACGGTCTGTTGCACGTGCGCATCGCCATCGATGGGCTTGTCGATCTGGATCGTCCACGGCTCGCCACGCTCATTCAGCCCGGATGCGCGCACCTCGCCGCCCACTTCAACCATGAATCGCTCGATGCCTCGTTGGCGCAGCAGCCCGGCGAGCATGTCAACGGTGTAGCCTTGTGCGATTCCGTTGGGATCGAACTGCACGCACGGAGCGCTCTTGCGGAAGGTGAGCGCTGTTGATCCCGGTG
This sequence comes from Flavobacteriales bacterium, assembly GCA_016716605.1. NCBI lineage: Bacteria > Pseudomonadati > Bacteroidota > Flavobacteriia > Flavobacteriales > Flavobacteriales bacterium. Next base: position 254,007 of record JADJWA010000002.1, on the reverse strand, counting down.
TCCGCTCCCAGCTATCGGGGATGTAGATGCGCGGCATGCCCACGCATGGCATGAGGCCATCTATCGTAGCGGTGTCGAGCGCAGCACGGCCTTCCTTGCCAAGGCCCCATGCGCGCAACAGCGGCAGCACGGTAGGGTCGAAGGCGCCTTGCGTTACGCTCCACTGTTGCCTGGAAAGCGCGAGCACTACTTGGAAGTGGCGATCACTGGTGGCGAATGAATCGGCAGCGCTGTTGAAGCGCGTCACCGTGCTGGTGCTGTCCCACAGGCTCAGGCTGCGATCGATCACGCGGAAGAGGCTGTCCACCGGCATGGTGAGGTCGCGGCCCAGCGAGTCGAGGTAGTTGATGGTGAAGGTGGTGCCTTGCGCCTTGCCTTCGAGCCGGATCCACTCGGGCTTCTTGGGGCCGCATGAAGCTAGCGCGATTGCGAGGGCGATGCCGGTGAGGGGGAAGGAGCGGATCATGCGCGAATCGTCATTTCGCAAATCAAAGGGTCGGAAGCATCACCGTTTCACGCTGAACGATGCGAAGGGGATGCCTATGGGTATGACGCTGGCGATGTTCTCGTTGTTGAGCAACCCGAAGTCGGCGCAGATGCGCGTTCCCATGACGCGCAAGCCATAGGAGAGGAGATAGGGCGATCGTGAACCTGGAATGGGAAGCACCCAATTCTCGGAGATCAGGCCCAAGCGTTTGCCGAAGCGCCATTGGCCGCCCACGGTGACCAACGGATAGCGGGTGATCCACTGGAAGTCGAGCACGGACCAGCTGAGGCCTAGCGTGAGGTTGCGGTCGGCATCGCCGAGCGTGGCCAAGCCGCCCAGGAAGCCCAGGTTCAGGCGCCGATCATCGGTGAATACCCAACCGCCGTATGGCACGCTCAGGATATTGGCGCTGGCGGCCACATGGATGCCCTCGGCGATCGCTCCGCCGTACTTCACCGAGCCGAAGTAGATGCCGCCAACCGAAGACTGGCTGAGCAAGGAGGTCTTCTCGAGGCCGGCGCTCACGGAGAGCCGCTTGGTGAGCCCAGCGCTGAGCGCATCGAAGAGCAGGTAGGTGCTGGTGAATCGGATCTCGCGCGCACGCATCGGGATCGCCGTTGGGCCGATGAGGTTGCGCGATGGGGCCGGCGCCGCGAACCAGTTCTTGCCGAAGCGGTTGCTGCCTTCGTTGTAGCGACTGGCCCGAGTGATGTCGCTCCGGGCGATGTCGTGCCGGCTGAAGGAGCCACTGGCCACATGGATGGAGTCGGCATCTGCGGCCACGATGCGGCCGATGACTAGGGCTCCCTCCTTCAGCTCGAAGCGGTACACGATGCTGCTGTCCGCCGCAAGCTGATCCACCGGCTCGCTCTGGCATGCAGCGCTGAGCGCGACGCACACGGCGATCAGGGGGAGTGCGCAGCGCAGCATCCGGCGGATGTGATCACGGAGGCGTGAAAGTAGGGGCGGGAAGCGGAGCAGCCGGACCATCTGGCCCTGCTGCTCCATGCATTACGAACAAGCGTTATCCGCCGAAGTCGTCGAAGCTCACATTCTCCTTGGGCACACCCCAGTCATCCACCATCTTCAGCACGGCGGCGTTCATCATGGGCGGTCCGCAGAAGTAGAACTCGATGTCCTCGGGGCTCTCGTGCCTCTTCAGGTACTGGTCGATCACCGCTTGGTGCACGAAGCCGGTGAAGCCATCGCCCTCGGGATCGTTCACGTCCTTCTTCACTTTCCAGTTGTCGTCGGGATGCGGCTCACTGAGCACCACGAAGAACTTGAAGTTGGGGAACTCGCGGGCGATGCTGTTGAAGTGCTCGAGATAGAAGAGCTCGCGCTTGCTTCGGCCACCGTACCAGTAGGTCACCTTGCGGCCGCTCTTGAGCGTGTGGAAGAGGTGGAAGAGGTGCGAGCGCATGGGGGCCATGCCGGCGCCGCCGCCGATGTAGAGCATTTCGGCGCCCGTCTCCTTGATGAAGAACTCGCCGTAAGGCCCGCTGATGGTGACCTTGTCGCCGGGCTTGCAGTTGAAGACGAAGCTGCTGCAGATTCCGGGGTTCACGTCCATCCAGCCGTTCTTGGCGCGGTCCCAAGGCGGAGTGGCGATGCGGATGTTGAGCATCACGATATTGCCCTCGGCCGGATGGTTGGCCATGGAGTAGGCTCGGAAGATGGGCTCGGGGTTCTTCATCTTCAGGTCCCAGAGCTTGTACTTGTCCCACTCGGGCTTGAAGTCCTGCGGATCGCGGCCAAGCGCCACCAGTTCGGGGTGGGCGGTGATGTCGATGTCCTTGAAATCCACCTCGCAGGGCGGCACATCGATCTGGATGTAGCCGCCGGCCTCGAAGTGCAGCGTCTCGCCCGGAGGCAGCTTCACCACGAATTCCTTGATGAAGCTGGCCACGTTGTAGTTGCTCACCACCTCGCACTCCCACTTCTTGATTCCGAAGATCTCCTCGGGCACCTTGATGTCCATGTCCTGCTTCACCTTCACCTGGCAGCCCAGGCGCCAGTTATCCTGGATGGCCTTCCGGCTGAAGTAGGGCGCCTCGGTCGGCAGGATCTCGCCGCCGCCTTCGAGCACCTGGCACTTGCACATGGCGCAGGTGCCGCCGCCGCCGCAGGCGCTGGGCAGGAAGATCTTGGCTTCGCTGAGGGTGCTCAGCAGGGTGCTTCCCGCTTCCACCTCAATGGTCTTCTCGCCGTTGATGCGGATCTTCACCAGGCCGCTGGGGCTCAGCTTCGCCTTAGCGTAGAGCAGAAGGCCCACCAGCAGGAGCGTGACGGTGAGGAAGACCGCGAGGGTGATGATGATCGTAGGGCCCATCGGTGATCAGATCTTGATGCCCATGAAGGCCATGAATGCCATGCCCATGAGGCCGGTGATGATGAAGGTGATTCCCAGTCCGCGCAAGGGAGCGGGCACATCGCTGTAGCGGATCTTCTCGCGGATGGCGGCGATGGCCACGATGGCCAGGAACCAGCCCACGCCGCTGCCCAAGGCGAAGCTGCTGGCCTCGGCGATGTTGCTGTACTGCCGCTCCTGCATGAAGAGCGCGCCGCCGAGGATGGAGCAGTTCACGGCGATCAGCGGCAGGAAGATGCCCAGCGCGCCATAGAGGGCGGGCGCGAACTTCTCCACCACCATCTCCACGAGCTGCACGATGGCGGCCACCACGGCGATGAACATGATGAACGACAGGAAGCTCAGGTCGATGGTGGCGAAGTCCGCCCCGAGCCACGAGAGCGCGCCCTGCTTGAGCACATGGTTCTCCAGCAGGTAGTTCACCGGCACGGTGACGCCGAGCACGAAGATCACCGCGGCTCCCAGGCCCACGGCCGTCTTCACCGTCTTGCTCACCGCCAGGTACGAGCACATGCCCAGGAAGTAGGCGAAGATCATGTTCTCGATGAAGATCGCCTTGACGAAGATGTTTACGAGGTTCATGGCGCTTCGTGATTAGGCCTGCTCAATGAGTTTCGTATTCCGTGCGCGCTGGATCCAGATGATGATGCCCACAAGGACCAGGGCCATCGGCGGCAGGATCATCATGTTGTTGTTGAAGTATCCGATGCCGCCATCGCCGTAGAGGCTCTCGGGGATGATGCGCAGGCCCATGATGCTGCCGTTGCCGAAGAACTCGCGGAAAAGGGCCACCACCACCAGGATCCAAGCGTAGCCGAGGCTGTTGCCGATGGCATCCATGGCGCTGGGCAGCGGCTTATTGCCCATGGCGTAGGCCTCGAAGCGGCCCATGATGATGCAGTTGGTGATGATCAGGCCCACGTACACGCCCACCTGCTTGCTCACGTCGTACACGTAGGCCTTCAGGATGATGTCCACCAAGGTCACCAGCCCGGCGGCGATCACCAGCTGGGCGATGATGCGGATGCGGCCGGGGATCATGTTGCGCAGCGCGCTGATCACCATGTTGCCGGCGATCAGCACGGCCATCACGCTGATGCTCATCACCAGCGCGTTCTCCACTTTCACGGTGATGGCCAGCGCGGAGCAGATTCCGAGCACCTGCACCGTGATGGGGTTGTTGTCGTTGAGCGGATCGACGATGAGCTTGCGGTTCTTCTTGCTGAAGAGCCCTTCGGCGGGTTTGGCCGGTGCAGCAGTGGCGGTGCTCATGGGTTCACAAGGCTGGTAGAGGTGGAGTCGGCCGTGAGGCTGTCGGTGGGCAGCGCTTCCATGGCCGGTGGCGGCGGAGGCGCAACCACTGATTTCAGATACGTATCATACACGGCCAAGGTGCGCTTCAGCATCTCATGCACGCCATCGCTGGTGATGGTGCCGCCGCTGATGCCGTCAACGCCGTGCGGGTCGGTGGTCCCTGTGCCGCCCTTGTACACCTTGATGCTGGTGTAGGTGCCATCATCCTCGGTTATCGTCTTGCCGGGGAACTGATCATAGAAGACCGGTGTCGCGATCTCCGCGCCCAGGCCCGGTGTCTCGCCCTTGTGGTCGAAGACGCTGCCATACACGGTCCGGCCATCGCTCTCCACGCTCACGTAGCCCCAGATCGGCCCCCAGAGGCCGGTGCCCACCATGGGCAGCACAAAGAGGTCCTTCCCATCGGTGCTGGCCTTGTACACCGGGTACTTCATGTCCTCGGCCTTCACCACGTTGGCCTTCCAGTCCTTGTATTGCTTCAGCACATCCAGGCCGAAGGCATCGCCATCGGTGGGTTTGCCATGGGCATCCACCAGCAAGGTCTCCTTCACGAGTTCCTTGTACTTCTCCGGCGCTGCATCGCGCTCCACCTTCACCTTCATGCTGGCCAGGATGTTCTGCATCTTCTCGCGCCGCACGTTCTCGTCGTAGGCGGGCTTCAGCGCGAGAAAGGTCACCGCCAGCACGGTGCCCACCACCGCCACCAGCACGCTGGCGAAGATGAAGGTGAACGAATTGCTGTTCTTGTCGAAGGCCATGGCGTTCGGTTAGGCGGTTTGCAGCGCAGCGCGCTTCAGGCGGCGCTTGATGTTGGCCTGCACCACATAGTGGTCGATCAGCGGGGCCATCACGTTCATGAAGAGGATGGCGAGCATCATGCCTTCAGGGTAGGCCGGGTTCACCACGCGGATGAGGATGGCGAGCAGGCCGATGAGGAAACCGTAGATCCACTTGCCGGCATTGGTCTGCGTGGCGGTCACGGGATCGGTGGCCATGAACACCAGGCCGAACATGAAGCTGCCGAGCATGAGCTGGTGCAGCACCGGGATCTGCATGTAGGCGTTGTCCACCTGCGGGCCCACCCAATTGAAGATGCCGGCCATGGCCGCGCCGCCCAGGAAGGTGGCCGCCATGATGCGCCAGCTGCCGATGCCGGTGATGATGAGGATGGCCGCGCCGATCAAACAGGCGAATGCGCTGGTCTCGCCGATGCTGCCAGCCTCGAAGCCCCAGAACGATTGCATCATGGGCGTCACCTTGTCGATGGCGCCGCTGGCGGCATGGCCCAAGGAGGTGGCGCCGCTGAAGCCATCCACCAGCTTCTGTCCTTCTTCGAGGCCCGTGTTCACCCACACCTTATCGCCGCTCATCTTGGTGGGGTAGGCGAAGAAGAGGAAGGCGCGCGCGGTGAGCGCCACGTTGAGGATGTTCATGCCGGTGCCGCCGAAGACCTCCTTGCCGATCACCACGGCGAAGGCGGCGCCCACGGCCACCATCCAGAGCGGGGTGTCCACGGGCATCACCAAAGGGATGAGCATGCCGCTCACGAGATAGCCTTCTTGGATTGGATGGCCCTTGATGCTGGTGAAGAGGAACTCGATGCCGAGGCCCACGCCGTAGCTCACCACCACGATGGGCAGCACCTTGATCGCACCGAAGAGGAACTTGTCCCAGAAGCCGTCGCCCAGCTCCATGAACTGCCCGAGCGCCAGGAAATGCTGATGGCCCACGTTCCACATGCCGAAGAGCAGGCAGGGGATCATGGCCGTGATCACGATGCTCATGGTCCGCTTCAGGTCGATGCCATCGCGGATGTGCGCGCCCTTTTCGGTGGCGTGCCCGGGGGTGAAGAGGAAGGTCTCCAGGCCGTCGAAGACCCAATGGAGCTTCTCGAGCTTGCCGCCCTTGGCGAAGGTGGGCTTTACCTTATCGACGAGGTTCCGCAGCGCTTTCATGCCGATCGCTCAGGTGGTTTCCTTCTTCAGGGCATCCAATCCGGCGCGGACGATGCTCTGCGAATTGATCTTGCTGGTGCAAACGAACTCGCATAGGGCGAAGTCCTCCGGCGCCACTTCATAAAGCCCCAGCTTCTCCATTTGTTCGATGTCGTTGGCCAGGATGGCCTTCAGCAGGTGAACGGGGTAGATGTCGAAGGGGAAGACCTTCTCATACTGGCCGCTCATCACGAAGGCGCGCTCCTCACCATTCTGGTTGGTATCGGGCGCGTATTTCTTGCCCGGCATGAGCCAGGTGGGGAAGCTGCGGTTGGCGCTGAAGGTGTTGAAGCCCGGCGTGGCCCAGCCATCGGTGGCGAAGAACTTGGGGGTATCGCCTTCCGGGAGCAGGGTCACCTGTCCGTGGTAGAAGCCGAGGAAGCCATCGGCGCCCACGGTCGTTCCCGTGAGGCAGTTGCCGCTCACCACGCGCACCTTGCCTTCAACGCTGCCGATCAGGTCCTTCACGGGCGCGCCGATCACGGTGCGCACGTACTTCGGATTGCGCGCCTCACTGCCGGTGATGGCAACGGTGCGCGAGGCTTCGAATCGGCCCTGGCGGAAGAGGCGGCCGATGAGGATCACATCCTGCACGGACACGGTCCACATTAGATCGCCCTTGTTGATGGGGCTGATGGCATGGATCTGCACGCCCACGTTGCCCGCCGGGTGCGGACCGCTGAAGCTCTGGCGCACCACGCCTTTGGCATCGAGGAATTCGCGCGCGGCGGTCTTGTCGCTCACGCCCAGATGCAGCTTGCCCTTGGTGAGCTTGGCCAGCGCATCGAGGCCGGTCTGGAAGTCGGCGCCGTGGTTGCGCACCACCAGATCAAGGTCCGGGGCCAGCGGCGCGCTGTCGAAGGCGCTCACGAAGATGGCCTTGGGCTCCTGGGCCGGATTGGCCACGATGTCGTAAGGGCGCTGCGTGATCACCGGCCAGGCACCGCTCTTGAGCAGCTTCTGGATGATGGTCTCGCGGTTCATGGTGCTGGGCTCGCCGGTGCCGAAGTCCTCGTACTGCGTTTGGGCATCGGCCAGGATACGCACCTCGAGCACCTTGCGCTTCTCGCCGCGAAGCACATCGGCCACCTCGCCGCTCACGGGGCTGGTGCAGAGCACGCGCTCGTTGTACTTGTCGGAGAAGAGGGGCGTGCCCGCCTTCACCTTGTCGCCGGGCTTCACCAGCACCTTGGGCACAAGGCCGTGGAAATCGGTCGGTTTGATCGCGATGACCTTCGCGGGATCAGCCTGCACCAGGACTTTCTCTGCTTCGCCCTTCAGGCGGATGTCGAGTCCTTTGCGGATCCGGATCGTGTTGGACATGCTGCGTGTACCCCTTCCGGAAGGGCGCGGCAAATGTAGTCGCGCACCTTTCGCCTCCAAGTTCGCGGTGCGGTGCCGGAACTCGCGGGTTTTCAACAGCCTTGCGATGCTCGTTTATTCCTTCAGCGCGCCACCAGCACCTTCACGCTCATCGGTGCCCGCAGGCCGGCACCGCTCACCTGAAGCATGTAACTGCCTGATGCAAGGCCCGCCGAGTTCAACGGTGCGCGGCCACCTTCGGCTAGCACGGCCTCGGAGCGCACCATGCGGCCCGCGGCATCGAGCCATGCGAGCTTCAAAGGGCCGTTCAGGTCCGCGTGCGAGAGCCAGCCCGAAAGGTCCAATGGCAGCGGTGCGATCCGCATGGGAGCGCTCGCGGCGGAAGGTGCTGATGTGATGATGTTGGGCGAATCGTGATAGCGCTTGAGCGGATTGGGCAGTGAGCCGACCACGTCGGCACAGATGAAGCTATCGTGCACGTAATTGCAGAGGGGGGCTGCCAGGTCAGGCGCCATGATCACCCCGAGCGTGTCGGAGCGGTTATTCCTGATGCGGTAAACGCGGCCATCGATGGCTGCGGCAAGCTGCTGACGCCGGGTCAAGTCGAAGGTGGGGCCTTGGATGTAATCATGCACCACGCTGCGGGAGCCAGCTACATCACCGGCTTGCAGGTCGTACTGCACCAATGTCTCATGCACACCGATGCCTTGCAGGAAGGTGTGCTCGAGCACATAGAGGAAGCGACCCGATGGACTGAACTCGAGGCCTTCAACACGCGGGCTTGGCAGATTCAACCAGTAGCTCAGCACGCCTTGGGCGGAATCAAAGGTGTATAGATCCAAATTCAGGGTATCGATCGCGTAGTCATTGCTGTTGCTCGGCCGCATGCTGATAGCGATGACCGAACCATCTTCAGAGGGAACGGCCAAGCCATGATTCCTGGTTGAAGGCCTGATTGGCCCCGCATTGCTAACGGAAGGGACCGCCTCAGCGCCGCCGCCAGAGATTCGGAATGCGTGAAAGGCATTCCCTCCGAGCGGTTGGGTCACCATCCAATAGTCTTCGCCATTCGCATGCGGTGTACAGAATATCCAACGGGCCACATCTTCGGTGACCCATTGGGTCTCCGGCTCCATGGATGAAGGCAATTGGCCAGGAGGACCCAAGTCCATGCGCACGAGGCCTGCTCTGTAAATCGTCGGAGAAGTGCCCAGCACCCGATCGAGATAGGCGAGGAATGCCCCATCCGGCAGGCCGGGCACCGGGATGAACAAGGCGTTCACTCGGCCAGCCCCCGTGCCGGAGATGAACAGGTCCATGGATTGGCCTGGGATCATATCGCCGTTTGCGTTGAACACGTTGTAACCCGCCGCAGCGGTGTACCCGACAAAGGCCTTTAATTGACCTGCGGTATCGCTGATGCACGCATAACGGTCAATCGAATTCGAAGCATTGGCCACCGCGTTGCCCGAAGCGAACTCAAGGTGATTGCGCCAAAAGAGCCAATGTGCGTTGCGCTGCTGCCCATGGCCATTCAAGCAAGCCAAGCCCGCCATTGCGCTCATGAGCGCCGGGCCGAGGAGATTAACCTGTGAGTTCATGCTCAGTAGTACTCGACCCTGAACTCACGATCGCCATTCCCGGCGGTGTACCAGACGCTGTTGCACTCGAAAACGGTATTCGCCGTATCCTCGCAATACGAGCTGCCTGAAGGATCGGTGCTACTGCATTCACATGCGATCTTGGTGAACTTCAAGAACTTCTCTGGTGGTGCTACGATAGGCACCATGGAATTCGCAGGAACGCATACCCACCAGTCTGAATGCGGGTCGACGCCCGGGCAGGGTGGATACAGCCAAATGTGAACCTGAACGTGGAAATCCTCATTGGTGAAATTGTACAACTCGATGTCCTGAGCGAAGCCGGTAGATGCCGTCGACATTAGAGTGAACAATGCAACAATGCGCAGTGTGTTCCCAGTCGCAGCTCTAGCGCGCTGCGCGATGAGTGAGGCTAAGTTGGCGAGAGGCGAGAGGCGAGAGGCGAGAGGCGAGCATGAGTTTCATGGCTTTGGGGTTTTGGAGGGATGAAGGTATAGCCGGCCAATCCCGATTCCAAGCGGGCTGAGGCGAGCCAATGGCTTCGAGCAAGGCTACTTTCGCCGCATGCGTGAATGGCCGATCGCCGTGTGTGTGCTGCTGGGCTGCGCGGGTGCGACGCCCACCGCTACAAGCGGCACAGCGGATCCAGATTATTACCGCCCTTCGGAGACGCTCACGCCCGACCGCGTGTACAGCCCCACCATCCGCACGGTGCAATGCTTCAAGGCGGGCTTCGAGCTGGCGGCGCCCATCATCGAGCTGGGCAGCAACGAGCAGGTGGTGCTGCGCTTCGACGACCTTGCGCCGGACATCGAGGACCTCTCATACACGCTGGTGCATTGCGATCACGCGTGGCAGCCATCGGACCTTCCGGTGGGCACTTATGTGGAAGGCGCCGGCAACGCCTACCTGCCGCCGGGCCGCCAGAGCTACAACACGCTGCAGAACTTCATCCACTATGAATTGGTGCTGCCCAATATGGACATGCGGCCCATGCGCAGCGGCAACTACCTCATCAAAGTGTACCGCGGCGGCGATGAGGAGGACCTGGTGCTCACGCGCCGCATGCTGGTAATGGAGCCGGTCACCAGCATCAACGCCCGCGTGGCGCCCACGCGGCAGGTGGATCTGCGCGATGCTGCGCAGCAGGTCGACCTCACCATCAACACCAACAACCTGCCGGTGCAGGATCCTTTCGGCGAGCTGCATGTCACCATCCTGCAGAACTTCCGGTGGGACGATGCCCGCACCGGCGCGCAGCCCCGCTTCGTGCGTGGCAGCGAGCTGGTGTATGATTTCCCCGATCAAGCGCTCTTCATGGGCGGCAACGAGTTCCGCAACTTCGACCTGAAGGACCAGCGCTTCATCACCAACCGCATCGAGCGCATCGTGCCCGGCTTGGGCCAGCGCGTGTACGATGCCTGGCTGCTGCCCGAGGCGCCGCGCACCATCCGCCGCTACAACAGCCAGCAGGACATCAACGGGAAATACCTCGTGCGCAACGACATGGTGGATGGCGACCCGCTCGGCGCCGATTACTTCAACGTGCATTTCGTGCTGCCCATGGAAGCGCCCCTGATGCAGGAGCCCTACGTGTACGGCCAGCTCAGCGATTGGCAGTGCCAGCCCGCCTTCCGCATGCAATGGGACGCGGAGCGCAAGGCCTACCATGCAGCGATCCTGCTCAAGCAGGGCTTCTACGACTTCAGCTATGTGACGCTGGCGCGCGAGACCGGCGCGGCCGATATCACCACCGTCGAAGGCAGTCACTTTGAGACGGAGAACGACTACACGGTGCTGCTCTATTTCACCGACCGCATGCAGCGCCTCGATCGGCTGGTAGGGGTGAGGTGGGTGAACAGCCGGCGGTAGCGCCTAGCCAACTTATCGCAAGGATCCATCCCTGCCGCTTGCTTTTCCACCAGATGGCACACCGAGCGGTGAAAGTGCGGGCCGGTTAATCAACCGCCAGCACACATGCCAGCGTGCCCCCATTCAGCTTGCGCGTCCCGTAACCGCGCTCCATGCGGTTGGTCGGGTTCACCGCATCGCCACAAATGGTGCAGGCGAATTACCTCACGCCCACGATGCTGGCGACAACCAGGCGAGAGCCGGTAGGTCGCCATGGTCCAGCACATGCACAGGACAGCGGTCCCGCGGATGCCTGCCTGCTGATCAACGGCCGTGGCAAAGCCTGAATGAGCCGGTCCCATGCGAACGATACCTTTATCGCAAACGCTACCGACCCATGCGATACCCGTCCGCGCTCTTGCTGCTCCTGATCGTCCAGGGCGCATCCGGCCAGCTACCAAGCTATGTGCCCACCACCGGGCTGGAGGCGTGGTACCCGTTGAATGGCAATGCCGATGATCTGAGCGGCAACGGGAACCATGGCAGCGAATACAACACCACACTGACCACCGACCGTGATGGGGTGGCGAATGCGGCATACTCCTTCAACGGGGTGAACAGCTACATCGATTGCTACAATTTCCAAGCGGTCGTGAACATCCCGCAGCTCACGGTCTCGGCATGGTTCCTTTCGCTCGGGAACGTTTCGTAGTCCCGGATCATCTCCAAGGAGCATTACTTGGACAACGCGGACGGCTGGCACATCGGCTACTCGTCCGGCAGTGGCAGCGACCTGGAGGTGAACATGAGCAGGAGCATGTCAGCCGGCGGCGTGTACGATCAGGTGCCCATCACCAACGGGGTGTGGTACCATGTGGCCATGGTCTTTTTCGGTCCGGGGACCACGGAGATCGAGCGCTTGAAGATGTACCTCAATGGTGTGGAAGTCCCATTGGACTATTACTCACCGATGCCCGACTTCACCTCGACAGCGGTCTATCCGCTTCAGATCGGCAATAACTATGGATTCGCCTCCGTGGGCCAATGGAATGGAAAGATCGACGACGTGGGCATCTGGACCACTGCGTTGACCGAGCAGCAGATCGTCGACCTGTACACCGCACAGGACCTGAACGTCGGCATCGCCGAGCAGGATCGGCATGCATTCCGGATCGCTCCGAACCCGGCGGCCGATGTGGTCCACCTCACGGGCGATCCCTCCTATTCCGGTTCCGTTGACATCCTCAACACGCTGGGCGAATTGCTGTCGTCCGTCCCGTACAACCGGCATATCGACGTGGCCGGGCTACCGGAAGGCATCTACCTGCTGCGCGTCGAAGGGCCTGATGGACCGGAGGTGCTTCGTTTCGTGAAAGCGTGAACGCGCCGGAGTGCCTGGTGATGGTCGCCGTACCGGGTTAGCGAGCTTGATCACCCCTGCGGCTTGCCGTATGAGATCAGAGCTTCGGCTAGCCGGTCGACAACTTTTCCATGGATCGATGCTGGCGGAGCGCATGGCGGTCGCTGCGCAGCTCGGGGACCCAGACCGCAGCAGGGCAGGGGGCGCAGGTTTCTGCGAAGCCCCGTGAGACGAGGCGAAATGCACAGTGCATCTGAAGAACCGCGGAAGTGCGCCCCGCGGAGCGATCACGAACGTTGCACCCGGGACCACGCCCTGGATACCACTGGCGATCGTCAACGAAAGTTATGGCGGCTCTATTCGGAATATGGTCACCTTTGATGTCAAACCAGCTCCGATGAGAACGCTCACTACCCTTGCCCTGCTGTGCGGAACCGTGATCGGTTCATCGCAGACGCTCGAACTTGTTCCGGTCTTCGGCACAGGTGGTATTGTCACTGCGGATGTGGCGGCGGCGGAGGACAACCTGAAGGCCCATGCGCTGATGCCCGATGGGCGCTTGATCCTGGCAGGCGATGGCTACGATCTGGGCACCAACTCCATTCATATCACGATGGTCGCCATCGATCCGGTTTGCGGCGCGCTCGACCCGGGTTTCGGGAGCGCAGGCACGATGAGCCACATCTTTGAGCAACGCACGCGCTGCACCAGCATCGCTGCCCAGCCCGATGGCAAGATCGTGGGCTGCGGCATGATCGCACCGAACAACTTCGGCAGCGAGCAATGGCCCGGAGTGTACCGGTTCCATGGCGATGGTGCAGTGGATACCAGCTTCAATCACACCGGATACCATCGACTTCAATTCGGCGCTGGAGCAGCGGACTTCAATAAGGTGTTCGTGAATCCAAATGGAACCATCACCTGTGCGGTGGCTTCATTCCCCGGCCAGCTCGGGGCCATGCGATTCCTTGAGAATGGCGCGTTGGACACCACTTTCAACCAGACCGGCATCACAGCTGTGCAATTGCCCAATTTCGCGCTTTCCGGTTTGGGCTGCGGCGTGATGCTGCCCGATGGCTCCGTGATCTCCATCGTCACTGGCTTCAACGGTGTGGACTACATGCTGATGCTCGCGAAATTCGATGACGAAGGCACCCCGGACCCCGCCTTCGGCGTTAACGGCCTTGTGGTTGGGACCGTGCCGATGAGCGCAATCGGCAGGCTGGGTGCGGCTGTGGAGCCCAGCGGCGCGATCCTGGTGAGCGGCATGCGGACGAGTTCGGATATCGCCGTCGTTGCGCGCTTCTTATCCGATGGCAGCCCGGACCCCGGCTTCGGCACCGGTGGCTACAGTGAGATCACCAATACCGGAGGAGTTGGCAATGGCGTGGCGCTCCTGCCCGACGGCAGCACCTTGCAGTTCGGTCGCGTGAACAACCTTGGCGGTCTCGCCAAGCGCGATGCGAATGGACAGTTGGTGGCATCCTTTGGCGCAGGCGGGCTATTGGGCGTCAGCGCCGGTTTGCCCGGCATCCAAGTATTCACCGGCGGCGGTCCTCTGCCCGATGGACGGATCATCGCGTATGGCGATCAGGACATCAACACCGCCTATATCGCCAAGCTGACAGAAGACCCCGTAGCAGACGGCTTACCGGTCATCAGCCTGATCGGCTCAGACCTCGTCACCACCGGAGGTGGCGATATCCAATGGTACCTGGACGGCTCACCGATCGGCGGTGCGAACGGCATGACCCATACGCCGCTGGTCAACGGATCCTACACGGTCACGCTCACGCTCTCGCCGAATTGCGTCTTCACGTCCGATCCTTACATCATGCTCTCCGCTGGCGTGGAGGAGCAGCTATCGGACGGGATGCATGTGTTGAACAACCCGGCGAGCGAGGTTTTGTCCATCATGAATGGGGCACGATTGACACCGTACAGGCTGGTTGACCACCACGGCAGGATCGTCGCCAGCGGCATGTTACGCGCCGGACTGAATGAGGTCGGGCTTCGCGGAATGGCCTCCGGCGTTTACCATTTGCTCACTCCAGCGATGACCACGGGCACGCGCGTTGTTGTGCGCTGACCCTTCGATCGGTTCAGCAGCAGGCCAGTCCTTCTAGGAGCCTGTTTCGGATCACTTGAACGAAGGACTCCGATGCGATTGTTCGATCAGGTGCAGCCGGGAAATCATCGCGTAGCAGCCTGCCCCGGTCTCAGAACCGGGGGTGTCTCCGGGATCATTTTTCGGCGAAGCATGGGCGAAAAGAGACCGGAGGACGAGTTTGAAGAGATTCCCAATAGGCTCTAAGTCCATGAGCCGCAGCAGCCGGGGCTTCTTTGCGCTACTGAACGCACCTTTAGCGCATGAACCCGTTCCGATTCCTGCGCTTGCTGTTCAAGGGTCCCACCCCGCAGCTGATGGCCGCGCAATTGCGCAAGCCGCACGGCTTCATGGCGCGCAAAGTGGGCGAGCGCATGAACGCGGCGAACCGCTCGCTCTACGAGGCCGCTTGGAAGGCGCTCGACCTGCGCGACGGCATGAGCGTGCTCGAGATCGGTTTCGGCAATGGCCTGTTCTTCGGCGACCTCGCGCGCCAAGCAAAGGCCTTGCGCTTGCACGGCCTCGACTTCAGCAAAGAGATGGTGGAGCAAGCCACGGAGCGGAATGCGGAACTCATCGCATCCGGCGCCTTGTCGCTTGCTCATGGGCCCAGTGACCGCATGCCGTTCGCCGACGCATCATTCGATCGGGTCTTCTGCATCAACGTGGTCTACTTCTGGGACGATCCGGGCAGCCACCTGCGTGAAGTGCGCCGCGTGCTGAAACCGGGCGGAACATTCACCGCCGTGCTGCGCACGCGATCGTCCATGGAGAAGATGCCTTTCACGGCATTCGGCTTCACGAAATACGAAGAGGCCGATTGGGAGCGCGTGCTGCGCGCCCATGGTTTCACGCCTACCGGCACCACATTGCTGCGCGAGCGGGAGATCGAGTTCGCTGGAGCGCGGTTCACGCCGGAGAGCCTGGTGATGACGAGCGTTTGAGGAATCGGCCATCGCGGGCGCCGCCGCCTGTCGCTTGGGCTACATTCGCCGCCCGCATGAAAAACATGCATTCCCAACACCAACCGATCATGACCGTACGACACCTCCTTCTTGGATTCGCCCTCGCCAGCACCACCTTCCTCTCCGCGCAGAAGAAGAATGTGGCCGTTGTGACCTGCTATGTGGACAAGTACATCGACACGTCCGATCTGAACGGCGATGCTTCGCTGGCGGCAGGCGTGGCCACGTTGGCAAAGGACGACCGCTTCGACCTCACCTCCGTGCTGGCCAAGTTCCACGATGATTTCTTCGGCCTGTACGCCAAGGAATTCACCTTCGACTTCGTGCCGGAGGCGGACGTGATCGGCAATGAGCAGTACAAGGCCTTCGTAAGCAAGTTCGGCGAGAGCGATCAGGACGGCAGCCGCCTCATGGACGGTTCCCTGCCTTACCCGGGCTACAAAGTGCTGATCCCGAATGCGCTGAAGAAAGAGAACAGCAACAAGATGAAGATGCTCGAGATCTTCAAGGGCAAGGCCGATGGCGTCATGTTCATCAACCTCGGTTTCAAGTTCCAGCCCAAGGTGGCCGTGGGCGGCATGGGCACCGCCGGCGTAGCCGCCGTGATGAACATCATGCTCTTCAACAGCGAAGGGGAGAAGGTCTTCAACTTCGTGGAGTACGCCCCGGCGAAGAAGTCCGTGGCCATGGTGAAGGGGATCCCCGTGATGGACCTGGACAAGCTCAAGCCCCTCTGCGAGGAGGCCGCTGAGAACCTGATGAAGGACATGCAGGAGAAGATGCCCAAGCTGATCAAGAAGATCGACAAGAAGTTCTGATCGATCGGGACGTTCATGCGAAGGCTGCCCATGGGGCAGCCTTCCGCATTTCAGGGGGCCTGAGTCGCAGGCATCGGTTCGCGCACCATCCGCGATGCCGCCCAACCGTCCGTCTCCAGTGAAGCAACGCGGGGCCGCGTTCATCGCATCTTCAAGGCGTGAGGCATGCACAGCTCCTACCCGCAGCCCTGCTGCTGATGCAGGCGCAAGGGCAGAACCTCGTTCCGAACGGGGACTTCGAGACCTTTTCGCAATGCCCCGATTACGTGAGCCAGATCGACCGCGCCACGGGGTGGTCGCGCCCCACCAATGGCACCAGCGACTACTTCAACGCTTGCCTCGGTGTTCCCTTCAGCATGAATGTGCCGGACAACCAATCCGGTTATGAGCCGGCCCGCAGCGGCAATGGCTACGCGGGCTTCTATTGCTTCTATTCCACCACGCCGATCACCGCTGCACCGGACAACGACCACGAGTACGTGACGCGCGCACTCGATGAGCCGCTGATCCCCGGGGCCACCTATGCGGTGGAGTTCTTCGTGAGCCTCGCCGATGTCTCGAAGTACGCGGTGAATGACATCGGTGCGCTGCTGAGCACGCAGGCCCCTTACCGCGCCGACGAATTCGCGATCACGGCCACGCCGCAGGTCACGAACACCTCGCTCGTGATGCTCGATCAGAAGAACGGCTGGACGCGCATCCACGGCTGCTTCGTGGCCGATTCGGCATTCGCATACATCACCATCGGGAACTTCCGCGATGGCGCGGCAACGGTGTTCACGGAGGTGCCCACGAGTTTCCCGCTCACCTTCTACAGCTATTACTTCGTGGACGATGTGAGCGTGCAAGCGGTCGCAGCGCCGCAGCTCGGGCCGGACATCAACGCGTGCGATGCGGTGACGCTGGCCGTGCAGGATCCTGTCGATGGCGCCACCTACACCTGGTCCACGGGTGAAGAAGGAACCTCCATCGTGGCCGACAGCGCTGGCGTGTACAGCGTTCGCCAGGACCTCAACGGATGCATCGTGTCCGATACCATCCTTGTGCATCTCGCAGAGCCCTTGCAACTCCACCTGCCCAACGATACGGTGGCCGATTTCTGCGCGGACCCCTTGCTCGTGCTCGACCCGGGCCCCTTGCCGGTGAATTCTTCGGTGAGCTGGTCCACCGGCGCGAGCACGGCGGCGATCGCGGTGCAACAAGCGGGGATCTATACCGTGCAGGTATCGGCACCGGAGCATTGTCCGGCAACGGCCTCCATCTTGGTGGCAGATGCTTGCGCCTCGCCGGTGTTCGCTCCGAATGCCTTCACCCCGAACAACGACGGCATCAACGATCGCTGGCAACCGCTGTGGATGGCCAACCCGGGCGCCACCTTGGAACTCACCGTCTACGATCGATGGGGAGGGCGCTCTTCACGGCCACGGGGCGCGATGCGGCTTGGGATGGCACTGCGCAGGGATCACCGGTGCCCGACGGGGTGTACGCCTGGCGCGGACGAGCACGTGATCGCTCCACCTCCATGGATCTCCAGATCAGCGGGCACGTGTGCCTGATCCGTTGATATCGCCGATCATTTCGAGCATTCCGCGCGTGGATCATCGCCGTCATTGCCTTCTTCCTCGGCGATCACCAAATTCGTCCCATGCGCACTGCATTACTGGTCATTCAAGGCTTCCTTGCGCTGAACGCCATGGCTGGCGGCCTGCTGCTGATGCTGGCGCCTGATGGATCGCTGCTTCAGCTGCCGCGCGACTTCATGCACAGCACGCTCTTCGCCGACTTCTTTTGGCCTGGAGCTGTCCTCTTCGGAATGCTGGGTGTTGGCCACTTGGTCGGCTTTGTGCTGACCGTTCGTCGTTCCCCCATCACGGCGCACGCGGCGCTGATCCTGGGTGCCATCTCCTTGATCTGGATCGGTGTACAAGTGCTGATGACGGAGCTCTTCTGGTTGCAAGGGCTCATCGCGGGGGTTGGGGCTGGTGGAAGTGATTGCCAGCCGGCGGGTCACAGCAGCCTGAAGCCTTCTGATTGCAGCTCTTGCCTATTACCGCCCATCAGCACATTGCTGCAGGTGCAGGGCTTCAGTTCCTTGTTCACGCCCGCGACGCTCAACTGTATCGACCGTTGTTGCGCGGCTGCGTTCGCCGATGACCACCTTTCTTGGGATGACCGAGCCTTGATCGGCGCCACAGGAGGCGTCGGCGCTGGCGGACGAATGCCCGGTGGTGCAATGTTCACCGGTGGCTGCAACCGGATGCCTGCCTAAGCGGATGGCCGCGGAAGGTCCCAGGGCTTCACGTGGCTACCGGGAATGCGGGCAGGACGCAGGCTCTCGAACCGCTGCTGGTCCAAACGGTCCATCTGCTCCAGTTGGTCGGCGTGCAGCTTGCCGTGGTCAACGAAGGTGATGAGCTGCGCCACCTGATGCGGCACCACCCAGGTGCCGATGATGTAGCCTTGGGTAATGCCCACGCGCACGTCGTTGCCATCGAGGTTGTACTCGGTTCCGAAGGACATGTTCTCGCGGATGAACTCCTTCAGACGGACAAAGCCATCGCCCGTTGGGTTGAATCGTTTCGCGTACTGCTCCAGCACGTGGTGGCTGATATGGTAACTAACGCCATCCTGCATGATGCGCGCGGCCCGGTAGTAGCCATCCGTGCCACGGTACCACACGAAGGGAGCGATGCTGAGCGCCTTCTTGGCGGGCAGTATGGCGATGAGCCAGTTGTTCCCCGCATGCGAGCGGTACCCGAAGAGCTGGGGCTCCATGCGCAAGGACTTATCCACGCGCATGCGCCGTTGTAAGCGCGCAATGGGGTCCTTCATCTTGTTCCACATGGCGGGCAGGTCGCTATAGGCTTCGCGCACCACTTGCTCCGGGCTATGTGTTTGAACGATCATGGGATCGCGGCCTTGAACGGCCCATGGGGAACCGGGGTTCCAGCATTGAGCGCTGGCGCTGGGGGCTTGGTGGGCTGGGAGGGGCCAAATACCAGTCATGATGGACTGTACCCACAGGCTACGCCCAGATGCGGGGGCACAGAGTAGCCGTAGCTCGGTAACGAAGGTGATGAGGCCGTACTTTTGAGCATCATGGACATTCAGGCCCTGAAACTTGAACTGGTCGAAACGCTCGTGAACACGAACGATGCGAGCGTGCTCACCAAGGTGAAGCGCCTGCTGGAATTGCTCCGGGCGAGGTCAGCGCAGACCAAGGAGGAACATGACGAGGACCTGATCGCTGCGGCCAGCGTCTTGGTGCAGCAGCGTATGGCGAGGACGAGCCGGACATCAGTGGCTTGGTGCTGAAGGAGCCGAACCCGAACTACGGGAAATGAAACCCGGCGATGTGGTTCGCTGGACCTTCGTTCAGGGCGACGGCCAGCGCAAGATGCGGCCTGCCGTCATCCTCGGCGCCGTGCCTCCGTTCAACGACTGGCTGGTTTGCGCAGTGAGTTCCCAGGTGCAACGCGCGGTGAAGGACTTGGACGTGGTCATCGACGCCAGGCATCCGGACTTCCACCGGACCGGCCTGCGCATGGAAAGCGTGGTGCGTGTCGCGCAACTCACCACCCTGCCTGATCGGGTGGTGCAAGGTGCCATGGCGAAGTCTCGCCGGGCACGCTCCGCGAGATCAAGGAGCGCCTGCGGAAGTGGCTGGGCTGAGGATCCTGCTTCCCGAACATCTCCTCCCGATGCCACTCCAGGTATTCGGCCTTTGGGCCAGCGACCTCCGACGGAATGGTCAGTGGCTTGCATTCGCAGGTCTTGAAGTGCTGGTCCATGGTTGCCCCGGATGAACTCCGGGGCAGGCTAGCGGAGTGGTCGCCCCGGATGACCCCGGAGTTTAATCCGGGGCAGGGCAGGCTGGCGAAGAGGCGCACCCCGGATCGCAGGCCGGGGCAGGCTCTCTCTTCCACCAGGTCGGTGAGCTCTTCGATGAGGAAGGAGCCTTCGCGGGTTCTCGTTCTTGGCCAGGCCATCTATCTTTGAAGCACCATGTCACTCGACATCAAGCGCAACCAACAGGATGAGTTGGTGATCGCACTCAAAGGCGGGTGGGACACCGATAAGGTGCAACGCGTGCTCGACTACCTCAGGCATCTGGAACTCCTCAAAGGATCCAGGGCGACGCAGAAGAACATTGACGCGCTGGCCAAGGACGCCAAGAGCAACTGGTGGCGCAAGAACAAGAAGCGCTTCCTGCCGTGAAGCTGGTAGTGGACGCCAACATCCTTTTCAGCGCGGTGTTGAGCAAGGATGGTCTGGTCGCCGAGACGTTCCACGAAGCACCTGCGGCTTTCACGCTCATAGCACCATCGTACATCACAGAGGAGCTTGTGCGCTTGCGCCCGAAGATGGCCAAAAGCGCGCGTAAGTCGCTGGCCGAGATAGAAGCCTTGCAACGTTGGGCGTTGGCGCGGGTGAAGCTCGTGTCCGAAGACGTGATCGGGAGCTGCACCGCGTCGCCTCCTCATCCGCGACCTGCCTCCCGGCGTGCGGCTTCCGGGTGCGCGCCGTGGGTGCCGCCGGTCTCGGGGCCATGAGCATCGTGATGCGGTCGCGGGTGTACGGCTAGAACCTTCTATGATGCACCGGCGTTCAACCGGTCGCTTATTCATCATCTCCTGTTTTCAGCGTTGGGGCCTTCGGGCCTTTCGTTGTTATGGGGCATGGAGGTCAACAGGCGATGCGGCAGGCTGCAGAGCGGTCGGGTAGTGGATAGCCGGAGGCTAGCGGGCTTCGGCGCACGTGGGGCGCGGTCGCAGGCCACACCCGAATAAGGAAAGTCTTGTGACAGGCTAAGCGGTGGGCGGTGGCAGGTCCCACGGCTTCACCTTGCGACCGGGTGTGCGGGTAGGCCGCAGGCCCCTCCGCCCGTTGTTGGTCCAAACGGTCCATCTGCTCCAATTGCTCTTGGAAGAGCTTGCCGTGGTCCACGAAGGTGATGAGTTGTGCCAGCTTGTGGGGTATCACCCATCTGCCGATGATGTAGCCGTGCTTCACGCCTACGCGCACCTCGTCATTGTCCAAACAGTACTCCACGCCGAAGTCCATGTTCTCGCGGATGAACTCCTTCATACGGGTGAGGCCGTCGCTGGTACGGTTGAAGCGGGCCGCGTACTGCTCGAATACATGGTGGCTGATGTGGAAGCACACGCCATCACCTACGATGCGTGCCGCCCGGTAGTAGCCATCCTCGCCGCGGTACCACACGAAGGGGGCGATCTGCAATACCTTCTTCGAGGGCAGCATGGCCACCAGCCAGTTGTTCCCCTCGTGACTGCGGTACTCGAACAACTGCGGCTCCATGCGCAGGGACTTATCCACGCGCATCCGCCGCTGCAAGCGTTCAATGGGCCGCTTCAGCTTGTTCCACATGGCGGGTAGGTCGCGAAAGGCTTCGCGCACCACCTGCTCCGGGGTATGTGATTGAACGATCGTGGCTCGCGGCCTTGAACGAACAACGGGGAATGGGGTTGCTTGGTATGGGGTATCGGGCGGTTCAGCAGACGCAGGGTCGACGACGACGGGAGACACTTCGGCGGTCTGGATCGCGCCGACGAGGTACCAGGCGTGGGCGAGGTGAATTCTTGGTTAGCTGCGCTTGGGACCTGTGAAGTCAGAGAATCGTCCTTATCCTAGTGTCATGGTTGACTTCAAAAAGAAACTGGTCGAAAAGCAAGGTGAACGGAAGGTTCACCCCGTTGAGATATACCAGACACTTGATCGGAAGAGCGTTGCAGGTCCACTGCGACCTGCTCAAGTGGAAATTCTCAATAAGTGGTACGATGCAAGGAGGGAGGACAAGGACCTCATCGTGAAACTCCACACAGGCGAAGGAAAGACCCTTATTGGTCTGCTCATTCTGCAGTCCCGCATTAACTCCAGCAACGAGAAGTGCATGTTCGTATGCCCAAACAAGCAGCTCGTTGAGCAGGTGAAGACCGAAGCGGCCAAATTCGGGGATAGGCCTCTGTGAGATCGAAGCAGACAATGCATTCCCGAATGACTTTACCAACGGCAAGAAGATTCTTGTCACCCACGTTCAGAAGCTGTTCAATGGCAAGACCATCTTCGGACTTCTGAACAAATCGATGCCAGTGGACAATGTCATCTTGGATGATTCACGCATGCATTGATGCCATTCGAAGTTCATTTACCGTTCGCGTTCTAAAGACGGAGGCACTCTACCGCGAGCTGTTAGCCCTGTTCGCCGAGGATCTAGTGACTCAAGGCGCGGGCACTCTGTTGGAGATTCAACAAGGCTCGCCAGACGCACTCCTACCTGTGCCCTACTGGAATTGGATAGACCGCAGTTCTGAGGTACTCCAACTCCTTCTCCGACACGGTGAGCAACCCTATGTAAAGTTTGCCTGGCCGCTCATCAAGGATTCACTAGAGAACTGCCACTGTTTCTTCACCGGCTCCGAAGTTGAGATTAGCCCGCACTACATCCCAGTATCAATGTTCGGGTCGTTTGCGAGTGCCCGCCAGAGAGTCCTCATGTCCGCAACTACACAGGATGATTCGTTCTTCATTAAGGGTCTGGGCTTTGGTATTGATGCCGTACTCAAGCCGTTGTCAAGTGAAACTCCAAAATGGTCCGGAGAAAAGATGTTGCTCATTCCTTGGCTCATTGATGAGTCCATCGAACGCGACACTGTGATTGCTCAATTTGCCAAGCCATCTCACAAGCGGTATGGTGTGGTTGCCTTGGTTTCGAGCTATCGAAAATCTGAGGACTACGAAACCTATGACTCCAAGGTCGCAAGACCTGGGGAGATACTGGCGCTCATTGAATCGCTCAAGAAGGGGAACTTCGATAGCACCCTCGTCATTGTCAACCGATACGACGGGATTGATCTTCCTGATGAAGCATGCAGGATCCTCATCATTGATGGTCTTCCGTTCTCCATCTCCCTCATCGATAGATATGAAGAGAGCTGTAGGGCATCGAGTGACACAATGAACATTCGGCTAGCCCAACGAATTGAGCAGGGGCTTGGAAGAAGTGTACGAGGTGAGAAGGATTACTGCTGTATCATTCTCATCGGCGGTGACCTAGTCAAGTTCATCCGTAGCGGGCAAACGAACAAGTACTTCTCCCCACAGACCAGAAAGCAAATTGAGATAGGTCTGGAGATTGCCAAGATGGCCGAAAGTGACATCGACAAGGCAAGACAGCCATTTGATGTGATACGTTCATTGATTGGGCAATCCCTCGGTCGCGATGAAGGCTGGAAGGAATACTACGTGTCAAGCATGGACTCAATTACCGAACACCAAGCGCCTTCGACCATCTACAGCCTACTCGAAGCTGAGCGCAAGGCGGAGGAATACGCTCATGCCGGTAAACACGATCGTTCTTGCGAGATCTTGCAGACAATCGCCGATAGCTCAGACTTAAGCGATTCCGAGAAGGGCTGGTACTTGCAACTCCAGGCGAGACACAAGCATTGGTTGAGCAAGGCTGAGTCGAATCAACTTCAACTTGCCGCCTACTCAAGGAACTTGAGATTGCTCAAGCCAAGAGAGGGTGTGAGCTATAGAAAGGTTGAGGCGATCGCATCCACGCGCTTAGAGCGAATTCGAACCTATGCAAAGAGACACGGGAGCTATTCCGAGTTAATGCTGGCCGTGGATAGTATGGTTGCCAATCTCTCCTTCGGAACACCTGCGGATAAGTTCGAAGGTGCGATGAAGGAACTAGGCGCGCATTGGGGTTCATCAGTCAGCGGCCCGACAACGAATTCAAAGAGGGACCGGACAACTTGTGGTACTGCGAGCCTAGTGATTACCTGATATTCGAATGCAAGAGCGACGTAAAGGAAGACCGGGAGGAGATTGTCAAGGACGAGGGTGGTCAAATGAACACGCACTGCGCTTGGTTCGAGGAGAAGTATGGGGGAATACCAGTTTCAAGGTTCATGGTCATCGTGACCCGGAAGCTTGGACGTGCTACTCACTTCACGCATGATGTACGGATCGTGAAGAAAGGGAAGCTCAAGTCCTTGAAGACAAATGTTCAAGCGTTCTTCAAGGAGTTCAGGGAGTACGATTTTGACGCGTTGAGCGATGCGAAGCTTCAGGAGTGGATAGATGTTCACAAGCTCAAGCCTGCGCAGCTCAAGGAGGATTATTCGGAAGCACCCGTTAAATACCATGGTTAGAATGCTCCTAACAGCCCACACATGTATCTAGGCCAATGCTGTCGTTTCGCGTGAGCGATTGAAGAGGAAAGCCCGGAGGCTGGTAATCCAGGCGAGGACTTGCAGCGGAAAGCGCGACCCGGAGGCTTTGCGGAGGGGCACGTCCAAACTCATCACATATTCCTCCGGTACTGCCCCCCCACCTCGAACATCGCCGCCGTCAACTGCCCAAGGCTGCAATACTTCGTCGCCTCCATCAACACCTCGAACATATTCTCATTCTTGATCGCGGCTTGCTGCAGATCCTTGATCGCCTTCGCCGCTTCTTCGCTGTAAGCCGCGCGCAGGTTCTCCACCGTGGCGATCTGCGCCTCCTTCTCTTCCTCCGTCGCCCGGATCACTTCCTTCGGCAGGATGGTGGGTGAGCCCTTGCTGCTGAGGAACGTGTTCACCCCGATGATCGGGTATTCGCCCGTGTGCTTCAGCGTTTCGTAATAGAGGCTTTCCTCCTGGATGCGGCTGCGCTGGTACATGGTCTCCATGGCGCCCAGCACGCCGCCGCGCTCGGTGATGCGGTCGAACTCGGTGAGCACGGCTTCTTCCACCAGGTCGGTGAGCTCTTCGATGATGAAGGAGCCCTGCAGCGGGTTCTCGTTCTTGGCCAGGCCGAGCTCCTTGTTGATGATGAGCTGGATGGCCATGGCGCGGCGCACGCTCTCCTCGGTGGGCGTGGTGATGGCCTCGTCGTAGGCGTTGGTGTGCAGCGAATTGCAGTTGTCGTAGATCGCATAGAGCGCCTGCAACGTGGTGCGGATGTCGTTGAAGTCGATCTCCTGCGCGTGGAGGCTGCGGCCGCTGGTCTGGATGTGGTACTTCAGCATCTGGCTGCGCTCGTCGGCGCCGTAGCGGTGCTTGAGCGCCTTGGCCCAGAGGCGGCGCGCCACGCGGCCCATCACGGCGTACTCGGGGTCCATGCCGTTGCTGAAGAAGAAGCTCAGGTTGGGCGCGAAGGCGTTGATGTCCATGCCCCGGCTGAGGTAGTACTCCACGTAGGTGAAGCCGTTGGCGAGCGTGAAGGCGAGCTGGCTGATGGGGTTGGCGCCAGCCTCCGCGATGTGGTAGCCGCTGATGCTGACGCTGTAGAAGTTGCGGACCTTCTGGTCGATGAAGTACTGCTGAACGTCGCCCATCAAACGCAGCGCGAACCTGCCTGTCCGGTAGGCAGGCTCGGTGCTGAAGATCGTTGTTCTGCGCCTGGTGGTTATGCCCGCCCTGAGCTTGTCGAAGGGTTGGGCGTGCCCCCTCGCAAAAGCCTCGGGGTCGCGTGCTTCGCTTTAGCCGGACTTGTCAGGGCCAGCATCCACGGCGCTGCGGGGTCCTCCTTCGTCGGCCTCCTCGCTGCTCGTGGTTGCAAGGCCCTTCCAGCGCCGGGCTGCCGCTTCGCCCGCTCACGCAGATCCATTGTACCACGTTGAACGTGTACTTTTGTCCCAATGCGCCGCCTGCTCTTCCTCCTCACCCTTGCCCTCTACGGCTTCAGTGCCACGGATATGCATGAGTGGCTGCATGTGCCGCAGGTGGTGATGCACTTTCTGGAGCAGCATACCAGTGAGGACTTCCACGACCTCTTCCACAACGAGCACACCGGCGATCAGCAACACGATGAGCACGACCACGATCCGTTCAGCGAGGATTGCCACGGCGAGTTCTGCGCGTGCAGTGGCCTGGTCGCGCTTTCACCGGTGAACAGGTCTCTCCTGATCTCCCTGCAACCGCTCACCACCCCGGTGGGTGCACAGGTCCTGAACGTTGCGCCCAGTGGTTTCACGGGCAACGTGTGGATCCCTCCCAAGGCTTGAGTTGATCCGCCCTTCGGCGGAACGGGAACGCACCGTGCTTCGGCACGGACCGGGGCCATTGCGCACCCGCGTTCCGCATTCGTCCTTCCTTCCATTCCCAAGCTTTTCCATCCATGATCGACAGGATCATCCGGTTCTCCATACACAACAAGGCCATCATAGGGCTCTTCACGCTCGTGCTGGTGCTTTACGGGGCGTACTCGCTCACGCAATTGCCGATCGATGCGGTTCCCGACATCACCAACAACCAAGTGCAGGTGATCACCACCACCCCTACGCTGGCCGCGCAGGAGGTGGAACAGTTCGTTACCGCGCCCATCGAGCGGGCCATGGCCAGCCTGCCCGACCTGGTGGAGATCCGCTCCATCAGCCGCTTCGGGCTCAGCCTGGTCACCATCGTGTTCGATGAGGACGTGGACGTGTACTTCGCCCGCACCTTGGTGGACCAGCGTCTGGGCGAGGCCGCCGCACTGATACCCCCCGGGGTGGGCACACCGGCCATGGCACCGGTAAGCACCGGGCTGGGCGAGGTGTACCAGTATGTGCTGCACCCCAAGGAAGGGTACGAGGGCACCTTCAGCCCCAGCGAGCTGCGCACCATCCAGGAATGGATCGTTGTGCGGCAACTGCTGGGCACACCCGGCGTGGCCGAGGTGAACAGCTACGGCGGCGAGGTGAAGCAGTACGAGGTGAGCGTGGACCCCAAGCGCTTGCAAAGCATGGGCGTCACCATCGGTGAGCTACTGCTCGCGCTGGAGAGCAACAACGAGAACACCGGCGGCGCCTACATCGAAAAACGCCCCAACAGCTACAGCATCCGGGGCGAAGGCCTGCTGCGCACGCTGGACGACATCCGCAAGGTGGTGGTGAAGATCCCGCCCGGCGGTGTGCCGCTCCTGGTGGGCGATGTGGCCGAGGTGGGCTTCGGTGCGGCCCCGCGTTACGGTGCGCTCACCCGCAATGGCGAAGGCGAAGCGGTGGGCGGCACGGTGATGATGCTGAAGGGTGGCAACAGTGCCGAGGTGGTGAAGGCCATTGAAGCGCGCATACCGAACGTGCAGAAGGCCCTGCCGGAAGGACTGTTGATCGAACCCTATCTGGTGCGCAGCGAACTGGTAGGGCGGGCCATCGGCACGGTGAAGACGAACCTGATCGAGGGCGCGTTGATCGTGATCTTCGTGCTGGTGCTCTTTCTGGGCAACTGGCGCGCGGGCCTCATCGTGGCCTCGGTGATCCCACTGTGCATGCTCTTCGCCATCATCCTCATGAACGCCTTCGGCGTCAGCGGCAATTTGATGTCGCTTGGTGCCATCGATTTCGGATTGATCGTGGACGGCGCCGTGATCATCGTGGAGGCCACCCTGCACCACCTGCATGCGCGCTTCAAGGGAAAGATCCTTACCCGTGAGGAGATGGACCGCGAGGTTTTCGTGAGCGCCAGCAAGATCCGGACGAGCGCGGCCTTCGGCGAGATCATCATCCTGATCGTGTACATCCCCATCCTCACACTGGTGGGCATCGAGGGCAAGATGTTCCGCCCCATGGCCATCACCGTCAGCTTCGCCATCCTGGGTGCGCTACTGCTCTCGCTCACCTACGTGCCCATGATGAGCGCGCTGGTGCTGCCTCGCAACACGGCGCACAAACCCAACTTCAGCGACCGCATGATGGATCGTTTCCAGAAGTGGTACGATCCCATCATCGGCTTCGCCTTGCGCAACCGGATCAAGACCGTGGGTGTGGCCGTGGCGCTGTTCATCGGCTCGGTCTTCCTGTTCGCACGCATGGGCGGCGAGTTCATTCCCACATTGGAAGAGGGCGACTTCGCCTTCCACAGCATCCTGCCGCAGGGCGCATCGCTCAGCCAGAGCATCGCCAACAACGCCAAGGTGGAGAAGATCCTGCTGCAATTCCCGGAGGTGAAGCAGGTGGTGGGCCGCACCGGCAGCGCCGAGATCCCCACGGACCCCATGCCCCCCGAAGCCACGGACCTCATGATCATCTTGAAGGACAAGGACGAATGGACCACCGCGCACGACCGCGAGGCTTTGCAGGACACCATGCTGCAAGCCTTGAGGCAGGTACCCGGCGTGTTCTACGAAGCCACCCAACCCATCCAGATGCGCTTCAACGAACTGATGACCGGCATACGGCAGGACGTGGCCGTGAAGATCTACGGTGAGAACATGGACACCCTCGCAGTGATCGCGAACAAGGTTGCGGCGATCATCGGCGAAGTGCAGGGTGCGGGTGAACCGCAAGTGGAAAAGGTGGTGGGCCTGCCCCAGATCACCATCACCTATGATCGTGCACGGGTAGCGCAGTACGGCCTCAACATCCGCGAACTGAACCGTACGGTGCGCACGGCCTTCGCCGGCGAGGCCACCGGCGTCATTTACGAGAACGAGCGCCGCTTCGATCTGGTGGTGCGCCTCGGTGACCAGCAGCGACAGAGCATCGACGATGTGCGCACCCTCTTCGTGGCGCTGCCCGGTGGCGGACAGATCCAGTTGCAGCAGGTGGCCGATGTGTCCTTGACACCCGGCCCGGCCCAGATCAGCCGCGAGGATGCCAAGCGCCGCATCGCCGTGGGCGTGAACATCCGTGGCCGTGACGTGGAAAGCTTCGTGGAAGAGCTCCAAGGCCGCATTGATGCCGAGGTGCGCATGCCCGCGGCCTACTACTACACCTTCGGCGGCACCTTCGAGAACCTGCGGGCAGCGAGCAAACGCCTGATGCTGGCGGTGCCCATCGCGCTGGCCCTCATCTTCCTGCTGCTCTTCTTCACCTTCAACAGCGTGAAGCGCGCCCTGCTGATCTACACCGCCATCCCCATGAGCGCCATCGGCGGTGTGCTCGCGCTCATGGCGCGCGGCATGCCGTTCAGCATCAGTGCGGGCGTGGGCTTCATCGCGCTCTTCGGCGTGGCGGTGCTCAACGGCATCGTCCTCATCGCCACCTTCGACCAACTGGAGAAGGAAGGCATCAGCGACCTGAAGGAGCGCGTGTTGAAAGGCACCCGCACACGGCTGCGTCCCGTGCTGATGACAGCGGCGGTGGCCTCCCTCGGTTTCCTGCCCATGGCCTTGAGCGGCAACGCGGGCGCGGAAGTGCAACGCCCCCTGGCCACAGTGGTGATCGGAGGCCTCATCACCGCCACGGCACTCACCCTCATGGTGCTGCCGGTGCTCTATCTGCTCTTCATGGGCGGAGGCAGGAAGCGCAACGATGCCAATGGCGGCAAGGCGAACGCACCGCTGATCGTCGCGACCGTGCTGTTGATCATGATCGGTGGCACCAGCAGCGCGCAGGAACCAATGCCGATGGACACGGCGATCGCACGCGCTTTGCGCACCCATCCGAGCATGACCGCTGCGGAACTGCGTGTGCAGGAACAGGATGCCCTGCGTGGCACGGCCTTCGGGCTGCAGCCGCTCAACGCGCAATTCTCTCGTGGCCAGACCCAGGGGCCGTATCCGAAGGACATTATCCTGGAAGCCAATACCGGGTTCGCATTTCCCACCACCATTGCCCGCCGCGCGGCCTACCTGAAGGAAAGCCTGCACCTTGCGGAGAATGAAAAGCTGAATACGGCGGCCTACGTGAAGGAGAGCGTGGGCGGGGCCTACCTGCAATGGGCCATGGGCCTTGAACAGGTGCGTATCCTGCAACAGCTGGACAGCGCGTACGCATCCATGGCGGCCTTCGCACGGCAGCGCTTCGAGCTCGGTGAGACCGGCCGCTTGGAAAGCACCAGCGCGCAAAGCCGCGCCGAGCAGGTGAAGGTGCGCTTGCGCCAGGCACAGGCCGATCTGGTGGCCTACCAGGTGGAAGTGGAACGCTGGACGGGCCCGCTCAGTGGTGCCGTGCCGGTGCCCGAGGAATTGCTCAACACTGCACGAGCGCCGGATCCCGGCGGCGGCAACGACCCGCTCCTGCTCTCCTTGCAGCAGCGCACGCAGGTGGCCGAGGCCGAATGGAAACTGCAACGCAGCCAATGGGCACCCAGCCTGCAGGGCGGCGGCTTCTACCAGACCTTCGATGGCACGTCGCCCTTTTCGGGCTTCCTCATCGGTGCTTCGATCCCCCTGCCCGGCAGCGGCCAGGGCGGGCGCACCTCGGCGGCACGTTTGCGCAGCGAGATCGCCGCGCAGGAACTGGAAGCCGCTCGCCGACAGCGCAGCAGCGAGCGGGCCACCACGCAAGCGCAGCTCACCCAATTGCGCGAGAGCCTCGCCTACTATGAAAGCACCGGTGCCGCGCTGGGCGCTACCCTGCGCGACGATGCCCTGCGTGCCTATCGCGCGGGCGAAGCCGACTACTTCCAATTCACCCAAGGCATCGAGCAGGCCTTTCAACTCAACGCCGAGCACCTGCGCGTGCGTTACGAGCTCGCACTTACCGTCCTCCACCTCCGTGCCCTCAATGGGCTCTAAGACCGCATAGACATGAAAACGCAACCGATCAGCAGCGCTCTTCAGCGCATTCCGAATACGCTCTTTTTGCTCCTGCTCACCGTCGCACTGGCCGCCTGTGGCGGTGGAGCGGCCTCTGGCGAAGAGGAAGGCCATGGCCACGGCGAAGAGGAGGGCCACGGCGGTGGGAGCACCGTCACCGTTTCGCCGCAACAATTCGCCGCCATCGAGGGCAAGCTTGGCAAGGTGGAGATGAAGGACCTCACCACCGCCCTCAAGGCCGTTGGCTTTTTGAAAGTGCCGCCGCAGAACGTGGCCGACATCACCGTGGCCATGGGCGGCACCGTGCGCGAAGTGCTGGTGCAGGAAGGCGACCATGTGAACAAGGGGCAGGTGCTCGCTACGGTCACCGACCCTTCGATCATCCAACTGCAACGCGACTACCTCGATGCGAAAGCACGACTGGTGTACGCCGAAACGGAATTGGAACGCCAGACCGAACTGGCCCGCGCCAACGTGAGCGCGCAGAAGACCCTGCAACAGGTCACGGCGGAACACGCCTCCTTGCGGGCCAGCGTGAACGCCCATGCCGAGCAGTTGCGCCTGATCAACATCGACCCCGAGAAGCTCACTGCCAATGCACTGCGCTCAGCCGCGGGCATCGTAAGCCCCATCGATGGCACCGTGGCGCACATCGCGGTGAACGTGGGAAGCAAGGTGAGCAACGATGCCACCATGTTCCGCGTGGTGAACAACAGCAAGCTCCACGTGGACCTCTTCCTCTACGAACAGGACATCGCCTCCGTGAAGGTGGGCCAGACAATCGACCTCAGCCTTACCAACCTGCCGGGCAAGAACTACACGGCCGTGGTCTTCGCCATCGGCAGCGCTTTCGAACGCGAGACGAAGACGATCCCGGTGCACGCGGAGATCACCGGCGACAAAGTGGGCCTCATCGACGGCATGGGCGTTACCGGGCGCATCAGCGTAGGCCACGCCACCACCACCGCCGTGCTCACCGAGGCCATCGTGAATATGGAGGGCAAGGACTACGTGTTCATCAGGACCGAAGGAGAAGAGGAGCATGGGCATGGGCATGATGAAGAGCCCGCGCACAAGGAGGAACCGGCGCACAAGCACACCGAAGGGGAAGCACACGATCGCGCAACGGAGAACAAGGACGCGCATGCCAAAGGAGACGAGCACGAACATGACCACGGCGCGGAACATGCACACGAGGCCGTGGCCGACAGCATGAGCTTCCAGCGCATCGAAGTGAAGCGTGGAACGACCGATGGCGCGTACACAGCGGTCACCTTCCTGCAACCGGTGGACCCGGACGCCGAAGTGGTGACCGGTGGCGCCTACTACCTGATCGCGATGATGAACACGAGTGAAGGACACGAGCATTAAGATCATGAGCACCCATCACGCCCTTGCTGTTCGTTCCACGTGGCGGACCTACCTACCCGCCATTGTTTCGTTCATCCTGCTACTCAGCGGCATCGCCATCGACCAGCTGGCACCGCAGCTCTGGCAACAGGCCCGGTGGCGTTTCGCCTGGTACTTGGCCGCGTACCTGCCGGTAGGCTTGCCGGTGCTGGTGAATGCGGTACGTGCCATCGCGAAGGGCGCGGTCTTCAGCGAGTTCTTCCTGATGAGTGTGGCCACTATCGGCGCCTTCTACATCAAGGAGTACCCCGAAGGCGTGGCGGTGATGCTGTTCTACGCCGTGGGCGAACTCTTTCAGGATGCTGCGGTGGACAGGGCCAAGCGCAATATCCAGGCCTTGCTGGATGTACGTCCGGATACCGCGAACGTGCTGCGCGACGGCGTCCCGGTGGAAACGCCCGCTGCTGAGGTGAAGGTCGGTGACATCCTCCGCATTCGCGTGGGCGATCGCGTGCCGTTGGACGGAAAACTCCTGAGTGAAAAAGCGGCCTTCGATACCGCGGCCCTCACGGGCGAAAGCGTGCCGCGCACCATCGTGAACGATGCGCCGGTGCTTGCGGGCATGATCGCTGCGGACAAGGTGGTGGACATGGAAGTCACCAAACCCTTCGGCGAAAGCAGCCTCGCACGCATACTGGATCTGGTGCAGAACGCCGCCAAGAGCAAGGCACCAACGGAGCTCTTCATCCGCCGCTTCGCACGCATCTACACGCCGATCGTGGTGGCGCTGGCGTTGGGCATCGTGCTGGTGCCGATGGTAATGATACAGCCCTACGTCTTCAACGACTGGTTGTACCGCGCACTCATCTTCTTGGTGATCTCCTGCCCTTGCGCACTGGTCATCAGCATCCCGCTGGGCTATTTCGGTGGCATCGGCGCAGCAAGCCGCAAGGGCATCCTGCTGAAGGGCGGCAACTACCTCGATGTGCTCACCAAGGTGAATACCGTGGTGATGGACAAGACCGGCACGCTTACCGAGGGCGTGTTCGCTGTTCAGGAGGTGAAGCCTGCGGAAAGTACCAGCGCGGAGCAACTGCTCGGCGTGGTGAAGGCCATGGAAGCGCACAGCACGCACCCCATCGCAAAGGCCGTGTTGGAACATCCGCAAGGCGATGCCATGGGCGAGGCCACGAACGTGGAGGAGATCAGCGGCCACGGTATGCGCGGTACGGTGCAGGGCAAGGAGGTGCTGGTGGGCAATGCGCGCCTCTTGAAGAAGTTCAACGTGCCCTACCCGGCGGACGTGGATGTGGTCGAGGATACCATCGTGGTGTGTGCGATCGGCGGCAGCTACGCGGGCTACCTCACCGTGGCCGACAAGGTGAAAGCGGACGCACAGCAGGCGGTGAACGAACTGCGTGCATCGGGTGTGCGCGAGATCGTGATGCTCAGCGGCGACAAGACGGCCATTACGCAGCGCGTCGCGGCCAAGCTGGGCATCCACAAGGCCTTCGGCGACCTGCTGCCCGAGGACAAGGTGGCAAGGATGCGGGAGGTGAAGAAGAACCCTGTGGCCGTGGTGGCCTTCGTGGGCGACGGCATCAATGATGCGCCGGTGCTCGCGCTCAGCGATGTGGGCATCGCCATGGGCGGCCTTGGCAGCGATGTGGCGATCGAGACGGCCGATGTGGTCTTGCAGAACGACAAGCCGAGCAGCATCGCTGAGGCCATCCGCATCGGCAAGGCCACCAAGCGGGTGGTCACACAGAACATCGTGCTCGCTTTCGGGGTGAAGGCTATTGTGCTGGTGCTGGGTGCGGGCGGTTTGGCCACGCTATGGGAAGCCGTCTTCGCCGATGTGGGCGTAGCGCTGCTGGCGATCCTGAACGCGAGCAGAATGCGGTGAGGGTTCTGGAACATAACTTGCGTGGCTACGAACATGAAACAGCTGACCACCCTGCTCTTTGCCTTTTGCACACTGGGCCTATCTGCACAAACCGGTGCAGTTTCCCCGCCCGCCAAAGGCAAGAAGACCGCCACCATCGCCATCCAGAGCACTGGCATCTGCGATATGTGCGAGAAGACCATCGAGACCGAACTCGTCTATACCAAGGGCGTGAAGAAGGTGGATGTGGACCTCAGCACCGCTGCCGTGAGCGTGACCTACGATCCGCGCAAGACCGACGCGGACAAATTGCGTGCAGCACTCACCAAGCTGGGGTACTCCGCTGATGGTACACCGGGTAATGCCTCAGCATTTGCCAAGTTGCCCCAATGCTGCCAGAATGAAGGCTGCGGCAAGTTGCCGGTGAAGCAATGAAGCTTCATTGGGCCATGCCGACGCAGGTGCGGCCATACTACGGAGCAGAGTTGCGCAAGAGCGAAGAGGCTCGCACGCTCGGCGATCTGCAACTCGAATGGCACCATCTCGAGCGGGCCCATATTCTCGGCCAGCGTTGGCCCTTGGAGCACAACGCGGTGCATTGGCGCATGCTGAAGTTCGGGTTCCGTACCAAGAACATGCGCGAGATCATCGGACAGTTGCCGCGTCTGGTCTTCGGTGGGGTGAAGAGCTTCGCGGGCACGGTGCCGATCGGGAATACGGGCGGAGCGAATGTGCCGGCGCTGAAGCCGCTGGCGTTACCAGACGACCTAGCAGCGATACTCAATGACACCTTTGCCGTGTGATCGATAGTGCGATCACCGTGTCCGAGAGTGAATGGAGTATCGTGCCCTTCGCGGGTCACATATTCCGCCGATACTGCCCCCCCACCTCAAACATTGCAGCAGTTAACTGACCCAGGCTGCAATACTTGGTCGCTTCCATCAAGACCGCAAACATGTTCTCGTTCTTGATCGCAGCCTCTTGAAGCTTCCGAGTGCGGCTTTCCCTTCAGCCTCATAAGCCTTCTGCACGTTCTCCACGGTGCGGATCTGCGCTTCCTTCTCCTCTTCCGTAGCACGGATCACTTCCTTCGGGAGAACGGTCGGCGATCCTTTGCTCGACAAGAACGTGTTCACCCCAATGATCGGATACTCACCCGTGTGCTTCAGGGTCTCGTAGTACAAGCTCTCTTCCTGGATCCTTGAGCGCTGGTACATGGTCTCCATGGCGCCCAGCACGCCGCCGCGCTCGGTGATGCGGTCGAACTCGCTGAGCACGGCCTCTTCCACCAGGTCGGTGAGCTCCTCGATGATGAAGCTGCCCTCGCGCGTTCCCTTGCTTTGATCACACTACGATGTACCGCTCTTGCAAATACGTTAGCCACTTATCGAAATCGGGTGATGGCGAATGCTCCTGGCAGATATCAAGAAATCGTTCATAAGTAAGCGTCATGAACCTGCCGTCCGGTGCGGCTAGGAAGGACTTGTAGCCTGTGCAAGCGTCGTCCATTTGCTTATTGCCTTTCGGGAACAAGGTGAGCGAGGTAGCGTGGGCAAATCGCTCAGGATGCTTGAGCAGAATGCTCTCCGCGAGTAGGTGGTTCCGCCAGATCTGCCGGTAATCGTCTGTGATCACCTGTGTTTCGCATCCCGGCTTGAATATCCCACAGGCAGCCATGACCTTGAAGTAAATAGAGGCTCGGTCATTCACAGTTCGCTCTTCCGTGGAGCCATGCTTCAATTTGTAGGCGCGTTCGGTGTACTTCACCTCAATCCCGATAAGCCCCCGCCGACCTTCCTTATCAGTGCTTTCGGTATATGCATCGAAAGATGTACCATCATTCAAATACTCTGAACGTGGCGACGGCGCAAACTCGATGCGAATCGGATCGACAGTGCTCAAGGGTTCTCCAAGCAAGTCTGAGAAAACCTGCAGGCGATACTTATCGTCCAAGTTCAGGGGCCAGAGCATGTTCAACGGAATGTGCTCGCTCCGAAGCATGTTCCCATAGACCTTCTCGCTCGTTATCGGATAACGCTTCCTAGCGGCTTCCAAGATGCCTAACTCGGGATAGAAGTTGCATCCTGCATCCGCGTCGCATGGCGTTAGGAAGTTGCCGTAGTTCTTCGTCTTACTCCATCCGTGTGGCAATTTCAACCGCTCTGCACGGAATCTTGATTGATGAAGGCGCGCCTTCTTCAGGAATTCGGACTTATCGAGTCCGTCATCCCCGCTGTATTGTGGTCCGATACCGTAACTCATCACATATTCCTTCTGTACTGTCCGCCGACTTCGAACATGGCCGCAGTGAGTTGACCGAGACTACAGTACTTGGTGGCTTCCATCAACACTTCGAACATGTTCTCATTCTTGATCGCAGCTTGCTGGAGGTCTTTGATGGCTTTGGCCGCCTCATCCGCATAAGCAGTTCGGAGATTCTCGACGGTCGCTATCTGGGCTTCTTTCTCCTCTTCCGTAGCTCTGATGACCTCTTTCGGCAAGATCGTCGGTGATCCTTTGCTCGACAGGAAGGTATTCACCCCGATGATGGGATACTCACCCGTGTGCTTCAAGGTCTCGTAGTACAAGCTTTCCTCCTGGATGCGGCTGCGCTGGTACATCGTTTCCATCGCACCCAAGACCCCACCACGTTCCGTGATCCGATCGAACTCCGTCAACACCGCTTCCTCGACGAGATCCGTCAATTCTTCGATGATGAAGCTGCCCTGCAACGGGTTCTCGTTCTTGGCCAGGCCGAGCTCGCGGTTGATGATGAGCTGGATGGCCATGGCGCGGCGCACGCTTTCCTCGGTGGGCGTGGTGATGGCCTCGTCGTAGGCGTTGGTGTGCAGGCTGTTGCAGTTGTCGTAGATGGCGTACAGCGCCTGCAACGTGGTGCGGATGTCGTTGAAGTCGATCTCCTGCGCGTGCAGGCTGCGGCCGCTGGTCTGGATGTGGTACTTGAGCATCTGGCTGCGCTCGTCGGCGCCGTAGCGGTGCTTGAGCGCCTTGGCCCAGAGGCGACGCGCCACGCGGCCCATCACGGCGTACTCGGGGTCCATCCCGTTGCTGAAGAAGAAGCTCAGGTTGGGCGCGAAGGCGTTGATGTCCATGCCCCGGCTGAGGTAGTACTCCACGTAGGTGAAGCCGTTGGCCAGCGTGAACGCGAGCTGCGAAATGGGGTTGGCGCCGGCCTCCGCGATGTGGTAGCCGCTGATGCTGACGCTGTAGAAGTTGCGGACCTTTTGGTCGATGAAGTACTGCTGAACGTCGCCCATCAAACGCAGCGCGAACTCGGTGCTGAAGATGCAGGTGTTCTGCGCCTGGTCCTCTTTGAGGATGTCGGCCTGCACGGTGCCGCGGACCTGGGCGAGGGTGTCGGCTTTGATCTTGGCGTAGACGTCGGCCGGGAGCACCTGGTCGCCAGTGATACCGAGCAGGAGCAGACCCAGACCGTCGTTGCCTTGGGGGATGTCGCCATGGTAACGCGGGGCCGTGGGCTTCGGGCCTCGGGCTTCGGGCTTATCCGCGGTCGAGCCCGCAGCCCGTGGCCCATGGCCCGCAGCCTCCCATCTCTCTCGTATCCGCTTTTCCACTTCCTCAACGAGACCATTGGCGCGGATATACTTCTCGCAGTTCTGGTCGATCGCGGCGTTCATGAAGAAGCCGAGCAGCATGGGCGCGGGACCGTTGATGGTCATGCTCACGCTGGTGTTGGGCGCGGTGAGGTCGAAGCCGCTGTAGAGCTTCTTGGCATCATCGAGGCAGCAGATGCTCACGCCGCTGTTGCCCACCTTGCCGTAGATGTCCGGACGACGACCGGGGTCGTGGCCGTAGAGCGTGACGCTGTCGAAAGCGGTGCTGAGGCGCTTGGCCGGCATACCCTGGCTCACGTAGTGGAAGCGCTTGTTCGTGCGCTCCGGACCGCCTTCGCCGGCGAACATCCGCGCGGGGTCCTCGCCCTGGCGCTTGAAGGGGTAGATGCCCGCGGTGTAGGGGAAGAAGCCCGGCGTGTTCTCCTGCATGGCCCAGCGCACCTTGTCGCCCCAGCTCTTGAACTTCGGCAGCGCCACCTTCGGGATCTTCAGGTGACTGAGGCTCTCGGTGTGGTTGGGCACCTTGATCTCCTTGCCGCGCACCTGGTAGATGTAGAACTCGCCGCTGTACTTCGCCTCCTCGGCCTTCCAGTTCTGGAGCATGGACCAGAGGTGGGGGTCGAGGTCCTTCTTGATGGACTCGAACTTCGAAATGAGGGCTTCAAGCTGCAAGCCACTAGCCTCAAGCTTGTTCGGGGTCGAGCTTGAAGCTTGAG
The DNA here is from genome assembly GCA_016716605.1 of Flavobacteriales bacterium. Taxonomy (NCBI): domain Bacteria; kingdom Pseudomonadati; phylum Bacteroidota; class Flavobacteriia; order Flavobacteriales; species Flavobacteriales bacterium. The sequence goes on along the minus strand of JADJWA010000002.1, from coordinate 215,794 downwards.
TCTTGAGGCTTGAAGCTTCGAGCAGGTCAGGACCACCGAAGGTCAACACCGCACTGTACAGCCCGTAAAGCTTGTCCGCGATCTCCGCCTGCTTGCGCACGTGGGCATCGTAGCGGCGGTTGTTCTCGCTGATCTCGCTCAGGTAACGGCTCTTGGCGGGGGGGATGATCCACACCTTCTCGCTCATCTCGTCGTGGGCGTGGAAGGTGCTCTGGAAGTCGACGCCCGTCTTCTCGGCGATCTTCTTCATGAGCCGCGCGTACAGCGTGTTGGTGCCGGGATCGTTGAACTGGCTGGCGATGGTGCCCACCACGGGCAGGTCATCGTCGTTGGCGTCCCACAGCTGGTGGTTGCGCTTGTACTGCTTCTTCACGTCGCGCAGGGCATCGAGGGCGCCGCGCTTGTCGAACTTGTTGATGGCCACCACGTCGGCGAAGTCGAGCATGTCGATCTTCTCCAGCTGCGTGGCCGCGCCGAACTCCGGCGTCATGATGTAGAGCGAGACGTCGCTGTGGTCCAGGATCTCGGTATCGCTCTGGCCGATGCCGCTGGTCTCCAGGATGATCAGGTCGAAGCCCGCGGCCTTCAGGATGCTCACGGCCTCCTTCACGTGCTTGCTCAGCGCGAGGTTGCTCTGGCGCGTGGCGAGGCTGCGCATGTACACGCGCTCGCCGCGGATGCTGTTCATGCGGATGCGGTCGCCCAGCAGCGCACCGCCGGTCTTGCGCTTGCTCGGGTCCACGCTGATCACGCCGATCGTCCGCTGCTGTCCTTCCGGGCTTGACCCGGAATCCAGGATGAAGCGGCGGATCAGCTCGTCCACCATGCTGCTCTTGCCCGCGCCGCCCGTGCCCGTGATGCCGAGGATCGGGGCCTTGCTCGCTTCGGCCTTCTTGTGGATCTCGTCGGCGATCTTGCCGAACACTTCGGGGTGGTTCTCGGCGGTGCTGATCAGCTTGGCGATGGCCGGCCAGTTCTGCGGGCTCAGCTTCTTGGCCTCGCCGTTCACCTTGTCGCTCAGGTCGAAGTCGGCCTTCTCCAGCAGGTCGTTGATCATGCCCTGCAGGCCCATCGCGCGGCCGTCATCCGGGTGGTAGATGCGCGTGATGCCGTAATCGTGCAGCTCCTCGATCTCGCTGGGCAGTATGGTGCCGCCGCCGCCGCCGAAGATCTTGATGTGCCCCGCGCCCTTCTCCTTCAGCAGGTCGAACATGTACTTGAAGTACTCGTTATGCCCGCCCTGGTAGCTGGTCATGGCGATGGCGTGGGCATCCTCCTGGATCGCGGTGTTCACCACATCCTCCACGCTGCGGTCGTGCCCCAGGTGGATCACCTCAGCACCGGTGCTCTGGATGATCCGCCGCATGATGTTGATCGCGGCATCGTGGCCATCGAACAACGAGGCGGCGGTAACGACGCGGATCTTGTTCTTGGGGGTGTAGGGAGGAGCTTGGACGAAGGACATGGTGCGAAGCTATTGACCTGGATGCCTCGGTTTGAGGTTACTCATCATAAGGACTACATTTGACTACATGAAAACCACCCGCGAGCTCACCGCCATCATCGAACGTGAGGGCAACGGCTATGTGTCGCTATGCCCGGAGTTGGACGTGGCCAGCCAAGGCGATACCGTGGAAGAGGCGCGAGCTAACTTGATCGAGGCCCTCGAGCTGTTCTTCGAGACCGCCTCACCCAGCGAGGTGCGCGAGCGGCTTCACGATGAAGTGCTGGTGACCCGCGTGAAAGTGGCGGTGTGATGCGCACGCTGAGCGGGCGCGAGGTCTGCGCCATCCTTCGAGCGCACGGATTCGAGCAGGTGCGGCAGCGCGGCAGTCACATCATCATGCAAAAACAGGTTCCCGGCTCCACTATCACGGTGCCTGTGCCGGACCATAAGGAGATCCGCATCGGCACTTTGATGTCGATCATCCGCCAAAGCGGTTTGGACCGTTCGGTATTCGCCTAGGCTTCCACGCCACGGCTGTGCCCCAAGTGAATCACCTCGGCGCCGGTGCTCTGGATGATGCGCCGCATGATGTTGATGGCGGCATCGTGGCCGTCGAAGAGACTGACGGCGGTGACGACGCGGATCTTGTGCTTTGGGACGTAGGGTGGGGCTCGGACGAAGGACATGAGGCTAAGGAATCTGGAGAGGGTGGACCCGAACTCATCCCGCCGCGCGTTACGTTAGCCCAGCGCAGCATTGATCTCATCATGCGGCTCACGCTTCTTCCCTTCGCGCTGCTGCCGTTCAGCGCACCTGCCTGCACCAGCTTCAAGGTGACCGCCGATGGCCGCACCTTCATCGGCTGCAACGAGGATGCGTGGAGCATCAATGCACAGGTGCGTTTCGAGCCGGGCCGCCGTGGCGACTACGGCGCCATCTATTTCGACCACTTCAACGGCCATCCCCTGCGGCAACAGGGTCCCCAGTTGGGCATGAACGAAGCCGGGCTGGTGTTCGATGGACTGACCATCCAACCACACCAGGTGACCCCCGTTCCGGGCCTTCCACAGGTGCGGTTCGACGACCTGATGCCGATGCTGATGCGCACCTGCGCCTCGGTGCAGGAGGTTGCCAATCGGATGCGCACGTACGACCTAAGCTGGCTTACCCGCTCCATGCTCTTCTTCGCGGACCGTCATGGCGGCTACCTCATCGTAGAGAACGATACCATGATCCTGGGCCATGACCCGGCCTATACGGTGAGCAATTGGCGCATGGGGACATGCAGCGATCCCGCCACGATCCCCATTCCACGCTTACAGAGGGGCCGCGAACTACTGCTGAGTGGCATGGGTGCGTCGTTCGAGGAAGCCGAGAACGTGCTCTCCACCATGACCGTATGCCGGCCGAAGAAGGGCGAAGGCACCTTGTTCAGCGTGTTGTTCGATCCGCAAGAGGCCAAAGCGCACCTCTACTTCTACCACGATTTCAGCCAGTGCGTCACCTTCTATCTGAAGGAGGAACTCGCGAAGGGCGACCGCACGGTGGATATGGCCTCGCTCTTCGGTGCGCGTCCGGAATACGATCGACTGAAGAGCTACCTCACGCCCTTCCACCAGCGGTGGCTGTGGTGGGCGATGCTCGGGCTGGCCGCGTGGGCGATGGTCCTCGGCGCGGTGAACCTTGTGCGATTCATCGTGCGCGTCGCATCCCGATCGCTCGGGCGCCACAGCAGGTCGGTGATCGCTCCGCTGCTATCCGGTCTTACCTGCGTTGTGCTCATTGCCTTGATCGGCGTGCTGCTGATGCAGGAAGGGGTGTACTACTTCGGGCTGGGTTCCGTGCATCAAGCGCTGGCTTGGGCCCCGTTGCTCCTTACGCTGTTCGGTTCTGCTTCGCTCTGGGTTCAATGCAAGGGCAATGCACCGCGGCGCACGATGCTGCCCATTGGTGCCCTCCTCCTGGCGGGGCTTTGCGCGCTCGGCTATTGGGGCATGCTGCTGCCCTGATGACCGAATCCGAGGAAGTCCAAGCTGGAATCGCCTAACCCGCCCTTCTGAATACCAATCCCAACCAGCCGCGGTCCACGCGGATCTCCTGCAGGATGCCGTCGCGATAGACGTAGTGGTTCTTCTCCTTGTTCGGCAGCTTCAGGATGTACTCGCCCGGGGCGATGCGCTCCAAGGGGCACTCGAAGAGCTCGCTCTCCACGAAGATGCTGTCCTGCCCCACGGGCTCATCGTAATACATGCGCGCCGTTGTCCATGGATTCTTCGGGAGGTCGGCGCTGTACACTTTTTCAGGATGCACCACATAGAGCCCGCGTCCGCCGATGCACCGGAGCGCGCTGCTGTCACGGAGCGCGCCGCTTTCGTGCACGGTGGTGAGGCAGTTGGTCACGCGCCCATCAACATGCATCGTGCGCGCCACCGTGTGCACCTGCCGCTTCCACAGGAAAGTGAAGTCCGAGCGGGAGATCATCGAATAGGTCACGCTGTCCCCTTTGGCCACGCGCAGCACGTCGATGGTGCCGAGCATCTTGTTGTTGTGGAAGATGTGGAAGACGCCATCCTGCGCGGCGCTTTGGAATGAAATGAGGAACAGCCCGAAGGCTAGCGTGCGCAGCATGGATGGGAAGGCGCGGGAAATGTAGGCGGCTAGCTCAGTTCTTCCACAGGGAACACGTGCCGCACCGGCCCGCCAAGCGGATCCTTCTCCTCCTTCGGCTTCGCGAATGCGCTCCGAGCCAGGTAGAGCGACAGCGCACCGATGCACACCGAGAGGGCGCTCAGCGCGATCGTCCATGCATCCCCTTCGCCCCTGGCTGCGGCGCTCAGCGCGTTCAAGAGGGTGGTGGCGCTGAGCAGGTTCCCCCAGCCCACCCACTCGAACACTTGCCCTTGCCAGCGAAAGAGGCTCCACCCAACGAGCAAGGTGGCAATGGGGACCAGGCTCAAGTAGGCCGTGGCCTGATCGAACTGGATGTCCTTCTCCAGCAATGAGCGGAGCACGCGCAGCCCGGCCGATAGGGCGATGATGCCCAGGAGTGCCCAGTGCGCGTTGCGGAATTTCTCCCGTGCCCATTGCGTGGGCATGTAGCGCAGCAGCTCGGCGATCTTCTTCGGTTTGGCCTCGGGGTGCTCCAGCACCAGCGTATCGAACACCGCCTGCTTGGGCATGCCGAAGCCTAAGAGCTCCTTCGCTTTGTTCCGTACGGCCTTGTTCATGGAAGGGCGAATGTGCGGAGTACGTCTTGAATACTGCCACCGTCCATGGAATCGAATTGCCGTTGGTCGCGAGGCAGCGGGTTGATGATCTTATCGTCCAGCGCATACATTCGTTCTGCCATGCGGATAACCATCCTCTTCCTGTTCGCGATGCCCTTGCTTGTTACAGCCCAGAACTGGTGCCCGCCGGGGGCGACGTGGAATTTTGAAGAGTTGTCCATCGGCTTCACCGGCTATCGCCATCGCGTGTACGAAGGGGATACGATAGTGCTCGGTCAGAATGCCCAACGTATCCGTACGACGGGGATGAGGGTGGACTTGCTATTGCAGGATACCGTCTGGATCGATCAGGTCCAGTACACTTCGCTGCTGAGTAATGTGCTCATGGTGCCGGCATGGAGCCCGAATGGTGTGGCTTGGGACACGTTGCTGCGTTTCGATGCCGTTCCGGGCGATCGATGGTACCCGCCAGGCTACGGTCAAGCCTGCGCTGGGCTGGAGCCTTTCGGCCAGTACCAGGTCTTGGATACGAGCCATGTAGTCGTGAATGGAGTGTCTTTGCGCCGTTGGGCCTACGGTATGCTCGGTCCGAATGGGGAGATCATCGCTGGCAACGCCTTCTATTACGAACGGGTCGGGTTCACATCCAATTTCGTTCCCTACGCATACTGCGGGATTATAATAGATGTAGGAGAGATGTTAATGTGCTACTGGGATGCCGACCTGACGTTTTTTGGGCCATGGACTGCTCCTGGCACCGAATGCGACTTCACTCTTGGCGCAGCAACCACAGCGAGCGTCCAGTTGGTTGCTGTTGCGCCCAACCCGGGCCGCGAGCAAATCACGCTCACCCTGCCTTCATCGCCTCACCGGGTCGAGGTCCTCGATGCCTTGGGCCAAGTGGTGGCTATGCGAACCCATGTCGCAGGCATGACCACCATCGGTACCACGCAGCTCCCTTCAGGCGCTTACCTGATCAGGGTTGAAGGAGCCGATGGCGCACGCACGAGCTTGCGCTGGGTGAAGGAGTGATCGGCCACTTGGCGTTGAAAAGCGAGGAGGCCTTTGGAACGCTGCTTCATTGGTTCCCCTACATTCACCAACGCTAATCCAACGGGCCATGGTGAGATTCGCCGCTTCCCTTCTCTTCCTGCTTTTCGCTGCCGCTGCCATCGCGCAGTGCCCTAACAACAATGTGCTCACGGGCGCGGCCGTGACGCCCACCTGCCCGGGCACCACCAATGTGCCCTGCGTGCAGGGCGGCCAGTACGCGCTGATCAATGTGGTGACGGGCAACACGTACACCTTCAGCACCTGCGGCGCCTCCTTCGATACGCAGATCACCCTTTACAACAACGCCGGTGGCGGCTCGCTCGGCTACAACGACGATTTCTGCGGACTGCAATCCACGGTGACCTGGACAGCGGGCTTCACCGGGCAGCTCCGTGTGCTGATCGACCTGTACAACTGCGCCACCAACGCCACCTGCGCGCCGCTGGCCATCACCTGCGCAACGCCGCCCGCTGGCGATTGCGTGTACACGCTCACGCTCTTCGACAGCTTCAGCGATGGCTGGGGCACATCGAATGTGGGCGTGAGCATCAACGGAGGGCCCTTCCAGTACTACACGGTTCCATTCGGATCGCCTTCCGTCTCCGTGCAGTTCGGCGTGAACATCGGCGGCACGGTGGTGCTCACCTACAACGCGTCGGGCGCCTGGCAAACGGACAACTCGTACATCCTCACGCTCGGCGGCTCCACGCTGTTCAATTCCGGCACCCCGCCGGCAGCGGGAACCACTTACGCCGGCACGGTGACCTGCGTGCCGCCGCCGCCACCGCAAGAGGATTGCCTCGGCGCCATGACCATCTGCAGCAACGTGTCCATCGGCAACAACACCACCAACACCGGCAATGTGGCCGACATCAACCCAATCAACTCCGGCTGCCTCGACGTGACCGAGTTCCAGGGCACTTGGTACGTGTTCTCGCCCAGCGCCTCCGGCAACCTCGGCTTCTCCATCAATCCGCTCGGTCCGGATGATTATGATTGGGCGGTGTGGGGGCCATACCCGCCAGGCTCCAACCCCGGCAACCTTTGCCCGCCCAGCGGACCGCCAATCCGATGCGCCGCCTCGAGCGGTCCGGCCACATTCGCGAGTACCGGCAGCTATTCCACCGGCATGGGCCATGCCACTTTCTCGCCCCCGCAATTCGCGAGCACGGCGGTTTCCTATGGGATACCCGCCACCTTCGATGCCTGCCCGCTGGTCGCTCCGCAGCGTTGCGGCTGGGTGCCCGGCATGCAGGTCGTGATCGGTCAGGTGTACCTCATGTACATCAGCAACTGGAGCCAGAGCAGCACAGGCTTCAGCCTGGATTGGATCCTGCAGAACGGCGCGTCGCTCGATTGCACCATCCTGCCGGTTGACTTGCTGAACTTCGATGCGCACCGCGACGGTACAGGCGTGAACCTGGAATGGCGCACGGCGAGCGAATCGGGCACGGCATACTTCAGCGTTGAGCGTTCAAGCGATGGCCAGTCCTTCGAGTCCATCGGGCATGTGCAGGCTGCTGGGAGCAGCGCACAGGCGATTGACTATCGGCTCGTCGATGAGCATCCCTTGCAAGGCGTGAATTATTACCGTTTGCATCAGGTCGATGAGGATGGGGCGGCTGCTTACTCCGGCACCCGTGTCGTGCACATCGTGCCCCTCGCCAGCACGGTGCACCTGGTGCCGAACCCGGGCTCAGCCATGGTGCAGGTGCTGCTGAATGGCGCTGAGGCAGGTGGCCTCTTCGAATTGCGCGATGCGACCGGGCGCCTGGTGTTGCAGCGGCTCATCTCGGATGCGCGCATGGAATTCGATGCCAGTGCGCTTCCCTCTGGTGTGTACGGCTACCGCGTGCTCGCGCGGAATGGCGAGGCCGCTGCGCGTGGCACCTGGGTGCGCGACTGAGCCTTCTACTCCGGGATCAAGCGCCCGCTTCCCGTGATCACGCTCTGAACGCTGGCGGGATCGCCTTTATAGAACACGTCGCCCGCGCTGCGCACCTGCGCCTCCAGCTCGTTCACCGCCCAGCAACGGATGTCCGCCACGCTGCTGTTGTTCACGCGGACAGTGCTTGCGCGAAGTCCGCTCGCATCGATGGGCGCCATGATACCGCTGTAGAGGTTCGCTTCGTTGCACGCGCCTGTGATCAGCGCATCGCCAGCGCCGGTGTGCAATGCGATATCGAGACGGTCAACATCAACCTTAAGGTCCACGCTGCCTTCCGCGCCCCATTGCTCCACTAGGAGGTAGTCGCAGCGCAGCGTGTCGGCGCAGCTGATGTCGCCTGTGCCGCGCAGGGTGATACGGCAGATGCCCTCAGCCGGTACATGAACCGTGATGCGCGGCTTGAAGCTGCGGACCCATCGGCAGCGCATGTCGTTGCGGATGCTCAGGGTTCCGTCCTTCACATCGGTGACCACCTGCCCAATGAGGTTGGCGCCGCCTTCCACCGCCACGCTCCCCGTTGCGCGCGCCTCGAACACCAGATCGACGCGGTCCTCGATCTCGACGGAACTGAATGCAGGGACAGCGCGCTCTTCCACTTGATTGGAGCCGGTGCTGGTCACGCAATCGTCCCATTGCTCGCGCTGGCAGCCGGCGAGCACGATGAGCAAGCAGGGGAGAAGAGGCTTCAGTTCCATCGGTATCCGATGCCGAACTCCCAATGGTCGGCGGTGGCGAAATGGGTCTTGAGGCAGACACTGGCGAGCAGGCGCTTGCCCAAGCGGTAACGCATGCCGGTTCGTTGATAGACCGGAGCATCGTCGGGAGCAGGGCTGTATAGATAGCCGCCGAATTGGAAGAGCAATTCCCCGCGCCCCAGCAACAGGGAGCCGCCCGCATGCGCACCGGCTTGCGTGAGCGCCGCCCGGCTCTTCCCTTCTAGCCCGGGCAGCACCGTGGCCAGGTCGCCTTTGTTGAACAAGTCGATGCCGCCGCCCAGCGCGCCCTTGCCGCCCACGCGCCAGCTCGCATCAGCGCTCAGCGCGTACACGCTGTACTGGCCATTGAGCGGACGGCCGCTCTCGCTCACGCCGAAGGCAGCAACCACGTGGTACTCGCGGCGCTCACGTTCGAAGCCGATGCGCTCCGGCGCGCTGCGCTGCGGGGGCGCCTGCCCTAATGCGTACGATGCACCGAGCGATAGGCTCAGGAAGTTGAGCCCGAGGTTCGGCTGCTTCGCGCTGCCGTTGCTCCAATGATCGATGCTGAGGCCCAGTTGCACAGCGATGCGCTGGGCCTCGTACCGCAATTCGGGCATCAGTTGCATGGCGCCATTGATCCGCGAGCCGATGGCGATCTGCCGCGTGTTCTCGCGCCGGTCGAATGGTTTGCTCACGTAGCCAACGCCCCAGCCCACGCGCAGGCCCAAGCTCAAGCGCTCGCCGTGCATCAGCGGGAAGGTGAGATAGGGCATCAGGCTCATGGCATCGCCGATCCGCTGCGGATTAGCCATGCGCGTGTGGATCGCGAGCACGCCGTAGCGCGGAAGCCCGTAGGTCCGATGCCATTCCCGATCGCCCTCAACGCGGCGTTCGATGAACACTTCGCCTGCACCAGCATGACCTTCCACCAGGATCCAACTCGCCGGCCGGTGCGCCCAGAGGAAGCCGTAGTGACCCCGCGCTCCGATGCTCCACGGCTGCTGGGCGCAGGCAGTGGCCGCAAGGATCAGAATTGGGAGTAGAGCCGGTCGCATTCGGCGGGGAAGTTATCCGGCATGCCAGCCGCCTCACGCACGCCCTCGCGGATGGAATTGCAGGATGCTCGCCCGCAGGTATTCGCGGTCGAGGTGCGTGTAGATCTCCGTGGTGGTGATGCTGGCGTGGCCCAGCATCTCCTGCACGGCGCGCAGGTCGGCGCCGCCCTCGACCAAATGCGTGGCGAAGGAGTGGCGGAAGGTGTGCGGGCCGATGGCTTTGCGCACGCCGGCCTTCACCGCGAGCGCGCGCACCAGCTTGAAGACCCACATGCGCGAGATGCCGCTTCCGCGCCGGTTCAGGAAGAGGATGTCCTCCGCGCCTTTCTTCACCGGGAGATGGCCGCGCTCATGAGTCTGGTAGAGTCCGATCCAGTGCAGCGCCTCCGCGCCGATGGGGACCAATCGCTCCTTGTCGCCCTTGCCCACCACGCGCACGAATCCTTCCGCCGCGCTGATGCGCGAGATCCGCAAGCCGCAGAGCTCGCTCACGCGCAGGCCGCAGCCGTAGAGCGTCTCTACCATGGCGCGGTCGCGGTGGGCCATCGGTTTGCTCAGGTCGATGGCGTCGCAGATGGCATCGACCTCGTCGAGCGTGAGGAACACGGGCAGCTTGCGGCCGAGGCGCGGGCTGCTGAGCAGCGTGCTGGGGTCATCCGTGATCGCTTTCTCCTTGCGCAGATAGCGGTGGAACATGCGCACCGCGCTGAGCAGCCGCGCCTGACTGGTAGCTGCTGCACCGCCCTTTGCAATCGTCGAGATGAATGCCTGCAGGTCGTCGAGGGCGAAGGCGTCCGGTGCGATGGGTGGCGCCTGCCCCTCCGCATGGGCGCGCAGTTTGCCCAGGTCGGTGAGGTATGCCGAGAGCGTGCGGTCGCTCAACGAGCGCTCCAGCTTCAGGTGCATGCGGAATCCGCGTAGCGCCTTGTCCCAATCCATGCGTGCGAAGGTGGAGCGGCTTGGGCCGGGTAAGCCGTGCGCTCAGGTACGCAATGCCAACGCGGCGATGTGGATCCTTCCGCGCTCGGTCGGTGATAGCGAACTTCGCCCGCATGAGCGCCACGCCACGCATCCTCATCCTGAACGGACCCAACCTCAACCTGCTCGGCTCGCGCGAGCCTTCGGTTTACGGCGGCCGCTCCTTCGAGGAGTATTTGGTGGAGCTGCGCGAAGGGATGCAAGGGTGCAGGATCGATCACCTGCAGACCAACCTGGAGGGTGAGCTGGTGAGCGCCATCCAGCAGGCCGATGGGGTTCATGCTGGCGTGGTCCTGAACGCCGGCGGTTACTCCCACACCTCGGTGGCCATCCGTGATGCGGTGGCCGCCGTGCGCGTGCCGGTGGTGGAGGTGCACATAAGCAACTTGCTGGCGCGCGAGCCTTTCCGGCACGAATCGCTCGTGGGAGCGGTGTGCGCGGGCAGCATCATGGGCCTGGGCCTCGATGGCTACCGCTTGGCGGTGCTTCACTTGCTGGAGCGCCCCTGAACGAAGGCAGCGGCATCGAGCTGGTCGAAGCGGCGCCATCCGATGATGAAACGGTCGTAAGCGATGCTGCGCAGGTAAAGGCCCGTGAGGTCGGGGTCGCGCTCGGTGCGCATCAGCTCCCGGCGCTGGCGCAGCACGCGAGGCAGAGCGGAGAAGTATGACCAGTGCGCGCGCATCACCTGCCATGCGTGGCCGGGGTGGCCTTCGAGCAGGAACTTCAGCGAAGCGAAGCCGTCGAGCACCAGGCGCCGAAGGATCCGCAGGCCCAGCGCTCGCGACTTCAGGTTCTTGGTGAGCACGATGAGGCTGTTGCGGAAGTTGAGGTAGGTCTTGAAGGTGCTGCCATAGCCGAGCGATCCGCCGCCCACGTGCAGCACCCGAGCCGCACTGGTGTAACCGATGCTCCAGCCCATGCGGCGCAACCGCCAGCACAGGTCGATCTCCTCCATGTGCGCGAAGAGCGCGGCATCAAAGCCGCCCGCTTCGCGGAATGCATCGCTGCGGATCATGAGGCATGCGCCCGTTGCCCAGAACACCGGGCGGTCATCGTCGTACTGTCCGTTATCCTGCTCCGTGAGCTCGAAGATGCGGCCGCGGCAGAAGGGGTATCCGTTGCGGTCGATGCAGCCGCCCGCTGCGCCGGCATGCTCGAAATGCTGCGGTGCCGCGTGGGCGAGCACCTTGGGCTGGCAAGCCGCCATGCGCGGGTGGGCATCCATGTACGCGTTGAGCCGATCGAGCCAGCCCGGCATCACTTCCACATCGCTGTTGAGCAGCACGAAACGTTCGGCATCGACCTGCTCGAGGGCGGCATTGTATCCACCTGCGAAGCCGAGGTTCCTCACCAGCCGCACGCAGCGCACTGCGGGGTGCGCGGCCTGCAGCCACGCGACGGAATCATCGGTGCTGCCGTTGTCGGCCACCACCACCTCAGCCCCTGGGCTGTGCTCCACCACGCCAGACAGGAAGCGCTGCAGCCAATGCTTGCCGTTGAAGTTCAGGATCACGACGGCCGTCCGGTTCATGGAACGGCAAAGGTGGCGCGCATCGGCCTGAGCGCTAGCGCGGCATCTGGAAGAATTCCCGCACGCGGTCGCCCTCGATGGTGTTCAGGTCGCGCTGCTGCACATCGCCAGGCGGATTGTTGCGCCCGTGCAGCACGCGCAGCCATTGCGGGTTCTGGATCTCGCCCGGCACCTCGCTGTGCAGCAGCTCGAAGCAATTGCTGGCCAGGTCCGGCTGGTAGAAGACGAAGCGGCGGTTGGTGAACTGGCCGGCGCGGTAGTAGTGCCAGATGGTGTAGGGCGGGGTGCCCATCTCGTTGAATCGGTCCATCATGGTGTTGGGCGGCCCGTAGCGCAGGTACACGTAGCCGCGGCCGGTCTGGTAGCCGCGCATCACCCGGCAGCCGAAGAGCTTATTCACCTTGATCACTTCGGCGCGGTAAGCGTTCCATGCGGCTTCCGGGTCGGCGGGATTGCGGTTCATCCAGAAGCTGTAGAAGAAGCGCCGCATCAGGTCGATGTCCCGGTCCTTCCACCGGTCGTCGATCACCTTGCGCTCCAGCGGCTCGGCGATCGGGTGCATGCTGCTGATGTGCTCCGCCAGCGAGTCCCGATCGGTCATCGCGCCCGCGAAGGTGTTGCTGAGGTCGAGCGCGGCCAGTGATTCCAGGTCGTACCGGCGCTGCGCCGTGTTGCTCCGCTGGAAGAAGGCCTCCTTGCGGGCCAGCAGCGCTCCGCTCCTGTCGCGCGCCTCGATCACCGCCAGGTAGTTGCCGCTGGGCAGCTCACCGATGGGCAACTGCACCGCCACCGGCACCACGGGGGCGGCTTTCGCACGGATGCTCCGCTTGAAGGCTCCTTGCACGCGCTTGTGCTCGAAATCCTCGATCTGCACGTTGAGCAGGAACAGGCTGTCGGCGCCGAATGCCGCATCTGTGCCGTAGACCTCAGCGTAGAGCCCGACCTCCCCGATGCTCGTGGGCAGGTAGTCGCTCAGCAAGGGGACCGGCCAGAAACCGGATGCGCGCGGCCGTGCGGCAGTGGCCGTTTCTATCCGCTCCGCCAGCATGATCTCGCTCAGGCTCACACCGTCAGGCAAGGCGCCAACAGCGAGCGGCGCGCGGTAATGCGTCACGGTGGTGTCGCTGCTGTTCAGATCGCGCAGCTCGATCACCAGCTCATACGCTCCCGGCGCAAGGTCGAAGGATTCCTGATGGATCAGGTCGGTCTGCAGCGAATCGAGCCGCTCAGGGCCGAGCACCTCGGTCTTGGCGAATGCCTTGATGGCGCCGGCCTGCTCGATCAGCGTGAGGGCCTCTATCCTTGCCTGCATGAAGCCTTCGGCATTGCGCGTGGCCACCATGGATCCCGCGAGGAAGGCCATGCTCAGCTCCACGCGTGGCCCCACGCCGGGCACGTGGTAAACCTTGGATTCAACCACGATGCCGACAGCGCCATCGGTGATGGTGGGCGTGAGCAATAGGAAGGCGAGTGCGCAGGGGTTCCGCATGGTGTGCCAAAGCTAGCGCCCATGCTTGGCCGGCTGCTGCCGGTGCCTTGGCGACCCGCGCCGCTGCCTGCACACTAGCGGCACGCCAACGGTTGGTCATCAGGGTTCACCATCGGGTTTAACCAAATGGTTAATATTGCGCCCGCAGGCCCCCCGAGAAGGAAGAGACCACCGAGCAGCGGATCCTCGAAGCGGCGCGCGCGATCTTCATCCGCAAGGGCATGGCGGGCACCCGCATGCAGGAAGTGGCCGATGAGGCCGGCATCAACAAGGCGCTCCTCCACTACTACTTCCGGGATAAGCAGCGGCTATTCAAGGGCGTGTTCAAGGGCGGTGTGGAGAAGCAGTTCGGCTGCATCTGGGATTCGCTCAAGGGGCGCGAGCACCTCTTCGAGGCCATCGAGGCCTTCGTGGCGGCCTATCTGGACCGCATGACCGAGAATCCGCAGCTGCCGCTCTTCATCGCCAATGAGCTGAACCGCGATCCCGATGGGCTGCGCGCCTTCATCGACCGGGGCATGGATAGCCGTCAGTGCTTCCTGAGACTCGTGTCGGAAGCGCGGGAGCGCGGCGAGATCATCGACATCGATCCGCGCGAGCTGCTGGTGAACATCATGGCGCTGTGCGCGCACCCCTTCATCGCCCGGCCCATGATCATGCACGTGCACGGCATCACCGAGGAAGCATTCCGCCGCATGATCAGCAAGCGCCGCAAGTCCGTCCCCGAATTCATCATCCGATCCATCCGCGCATGAACGACCTCTTCAAACGAAGGCTGACCGTGATCATTGGCCTGCTGCTCCTCGTGGGCGGAGTGGCCACCTGCAAGCGCTTGGCCGGCAGCCGCAGTTCACCCGAGCGCACCAACGGTCCGGCTGCTCCCCGGCCTGTGCGGGTGTTGGAAGCTCGCAATGGCCCCGTGCGCATCAGCATCCCGGTATCGGGCCGAGTGCGCGCCACGGACCGCATGCTCATCACAGCGGAAGTGGGCGGCGCATTGCAGCGCACCAGCAAGCCCTTCCGCGAGGGGACATCATTCAGCAAGGGCGAGCTGCTCTTCCGCATCGACGAAGGCGAGGTGCGCGCACAGATCAATGCCCAGCAGAGCGCCTTCATCCGTGATCTGGTGCAGCTGGTGCCCGATCTGCGGATCGACAGGCCCGAGGAAGCAGCCAAGTGGGAGGCTTACCTGAAGAGCGTGCCCATTGAAGGCGTGCTGCCCGCGTTGCCCGTGCTGAGCAGCGATCGGGAACGGAACTACCTCGCCGGGCGCGGGGTGCTGGACAAGTACTACAGCTTGCGCGCGCTGTATGAGCGCATGGCGAAGTATGCGGTGACCGCACCATTCGATGGCGTGGTAACGACAGCGGGGATCGAGCCCGGGACGATCATCACCCCGGGCACACGACTGGGAGAGCTCATCGCGCCCAACACGCTCGAATTGGAGTCGGCTGTGGGCGCGGGTGAGCTGCGGCACGTGCGCGTTGGGGACACCTTGCGCTTCCAGGCCGAGGATGGGAGCGAGGCAAAGGGCCGGATCATCCGGGTAGGGGAGACCATTGATGCGGCCACGCAGACCGTGAAGGTGTTCGTGCAATTGAGCAGCAAAGGATTGCGCGATGGCCTGTATGTGTCCGGCACCATCGATGGCGGTAGCGTCGAGGAGGCGATCGCTGTTCCGCGCAGCGCGCTCACCGATGATGGTGCGCTCTACACCGTGAAGGACTCCTTGCTGGCCCGCAATCCGGTGAGCATCCTGCATCAAGGCATGGAGCAAGCGGTGGTGCGCGGCATCGCCGAAGGGCAATGGGTGGTCACGGATCGGATGAGCGGAGCCTTTGAGGGCATGCGCGTGGCACCCGTCAAACCATGAAAGGGCTCACCGGCTATTTCCTCCGCTATCGGGTGAGCGCGCTCGCGGTGATGGCGCTGCTGCTGATCTTCGGTTGGTTCGGGCTGCAGCGCACGCGCAGTTCCTTCTTCCCCGAGGTGGAGAGCCGGCGCATCCAGGTGCAGGTGGCCCATCCCGGCGCATCGCCCGAAGAGGTGGAGCAGGGCGTGGTGCTGCGGATCGAGGATGACCTCAAGGGCG
Source organism: Flavobacteriales bacterium (assembly GCA_016716605.1). NCBI lineage: Bacteria > Pseudomonadati > Bacteroidota > Flavobacteriia > Flavobacteriales > Flavobacteriales bacterium. The sequence goes on along the minus strand of JADJWA010000002.1, from coordinate 200,273 downwards.
TGAGCGGCGTGGAGCGCATCAGCAGCGTGAGCCAGGAGAACGGCGGCGTGATCACGGTGGAAGTGCTCAAGGGCTTCGATGCCGACGTGGTGCTCCAGGACGTGAAGAACGCCATCGAGCGGATCCCGGCATTGCCCGAGGGCATGGAACCCGTGCGCGCCTTCAAGGTGGAGAGCGTGCAGCCAGCGGTGAGCTTTGCGCTCACCGGAGAGGGCATCGGCCTGAAGGCGCTGAAGAATGCCGCGACGCGCGCCGAGCTCGACCTGCGCGCCATCCCAGGCATCAGCAAGGTGGCTGTTACGGGCCTGCCTGAAGAGGAAGTGGAGGTAGCCTTCCGCGAGGAAGACCTGCGCGCGGCCAACCTCACGCTCGCGCATGCCGGCGCGGCGCTACGCGCAGCGAACATCGACCTCACCGGGGGCAAGGTGAAGACCGCCGATGAGGAATTGCTGATCCGCGTGCGCGATAAGCGCATGGATGCCGAGGGCCTGCGCCATACCGTGATCCGCGCTGGCGCTGATGGCCGCTTGCTGCGGCTGAGTGATGTGGCCGATGTGCGCGATGCCTGGGCCGACGATCCCGCGCGCAATTACGTGAACGGCCAGCCCAGTGTGGTGCTCAGCCTCAGCAGCACCATCACCGAGGACATCCTCTTCATCGCCGATACCACGCGCGGTTACATCGATTCGTGGAACCGGAAGGGCGGCCCCATCCGCGCGGAGCTGATCCTGGACAGCACCACCGTGCTGCGCGACCGCATCGAGATGCTAGTGTCCAATGGCCTGCAAGGGTTCGTGCTGGTGCTCATCACCCTCGCGCTCTTCCTCAACTGGCGCCTCGCCTTCTGGGTGGCGCTCAGCATCCCGGTCTCCTTCGCAGGCATGTTCATCCTGGCGCCAGGGCTGATCACCATCAATGTCATGAGCCTCTTCGGGATGATCCTCGTGGTGGGCATCCTGGTGGACGACGGGATCGTGATCGCAGAGAGCATCTACCAGGAGCATGAGCGGGGCGTGCCACCCGTGCAGGCGGCTTTCATCGGCATCCGCAGGGTGATCGGCGCGGTGATCAGCAGCGTGCTCACCACCGTGGCCGCCTTCACCAGCTTCTTCTTCATCGAAGGAAGGCTCGGCGATTTCGCACCGACCCTGGCCATCGTGGTGATCGCCACGCTCGTGGTCTCGTTGATCGAGGCCGCCTTCATTCTGCCTGCGCACGTGGCGCATTCCGAAGCGCTCACCGCGCCCACGCGCAACCGCCTCGAGATCTACATGGATGGCGTGATGGGCCGGCTGCGTGACCGGCGCTATGGCCCCTTCCTGGACCGTGTGCTGCGCAACCGGATGCTTTCCTTCGGCGTCGCCTTCTTCCTGCTGGCCTTCACGGTCGGCTCGGTGGGCGCGGGCTTCATCAGGACCACCTTCTTCCCGGTGATCGAGCGCGACGACGTGGGCGTGGAGCTGGAGATGGTGGCTGGCACGCGCGAGCATGTCGTGTTCGATGAGCTGCAACGCCTTGAGCGTCTGGCCTGGCAGGTGAATGACCAGCTCAGCGCCTGGAGGCCCGACAGCCAGGATGTGATCCTCAAGGTGCAGACCATCCTGGGGCCGCGCGCCGAGCAGGGCAAGCTCAACATCGTGCTGCTCAATGCCGAGGAACGTGGCTTCAAGGCAGAGGAGATCACCAGTCGCTTGCGGGAGCGCGCCGGGGAATCGCCGGGAGTGGCCAACCTCACCTTCGGCCTGGCCACGCCATTCGGGAAGCCCGTGAGCGTTTCGCTGCGCAGCCACGACCTGTCCGAACTCAATGCCGCGAAGGACGAATTGCGCGCCGAGCTTCAGAAACTGCCCATGCTCCGTGATGTGGTGGACAGTGACCGGCCCGGCAACCGCGAATTGGTGCTGCGCCTGAAGGACCAAGCGCGATTGCTCGGCTTCACCACCCAGGAGGTGCTCGCGCAGGTGCGCCAGGCCTTCTTCGGGCTGGAGACCCAACGCGTGCAGCGCGGTGAGGATGAGGTGAAGATCTGGGTCCGCTACGCGGAAGATGCGCGTTCCTCCTTGCGCCAGCTCGAGGACATGCGCATCCGCACGGCTGACGGGCGATCGTATCCGCTGAGTGAGCTGGTCACCTACCGTATCGAGCGCGGGATCCGCAGCATCAGCCACCTCGATGGCAAGCGCGAGGTGCGCGTGGAGGCCGATCTCGCCAACAGCGGGCAGAGCGCCACCGATGCGCAGGAAGTGATCCGCTCCGAAGTGATGCCTGCCGTCCAGGCCAGGAATCCCGGGCTGAGCTACAGCTTCGAGGGACAGGGCGAGCAGAGCCGTAAAGTGGGGACATCGGCACAGCGCGTGTTGCCCTTCACCCTGCTGATCATGCTGTTCCTCATGGTGATCGCGCTGCGCTCATTCCCGCAGGCCATCGCCATCCTGCTCGGTCTGCCGTTCGCATTCATCGGCATCGGCTGGGGGCATGCGCTGCACGGGGTGCAGATCAGCCTTTTCAGCTTCTTCGGCGCCATCGCCCTCATCGGCGTCATGGTCAATGACTCGCTGGTCATGCTGAGCGCATTCAATGCGAACCTGAAGGAGCGCATGACATTCACGCAAGCCCTGCGCGCAGCGGCGCTCTCGCGCCTGCGCCCCATCCTGCTCACCTCGCTCACCACGGTGGCAGGCCTGCTGCCCATCACCTTGAACACCAGCTTCCAGGCGCAGTTCATCATTCCCATGGCCATCACGGTGGCCTACGGGCTGGTGGTGGCCACTTTCATCACCCTGGTGCTGTTGCCCATCTACATCACCGTGCTCAATCAGGTCCGGCGCTTCATCCATTGGCTCTGGAATGGGCGTTGGCCAACGCCTGAGGAAGTGGAGCCGGCAGTAGAAGAGATCCCCCATGAGAATCAGGAGCATCATCATCAGTAGCCTTGTGTGCTGCGCTGCATCCGCGGTGCTGGCGCAGGACACGCTCAGCCTGGATCGCGCCATCCAGCTCGCGCTCGCCAACGAGCATGGCATCCGCATCGCGCGCAACGAAGCGGCCATCGCCGAGGCGGCGGCCACAGCTGGCAATGCGGGCCTTCTGCCCCGCGTGGATGCCGGTGCGCGCGGCAACTACAGCAATCAGGACACGAGGCTCGATTTCACCGAGGGCATCCCGGATGTGGAGCGCAATGGCGTGGTGAACACCACGCTCGGCGGGCAGCTGGGGCTCACCTACACGCTCTTCAATGGCATGGGCAATTTCGCTGCGCTGGAGCGTTCGCAATGGAGCGCGCAAGCAGCTGAATTGCGCGCACGGGCGCAGGTGGAAGGCACGCTCACGCAAGTGATCGCCCTCTATTACGCCGTGGCATCGCTGGAGGAGGACGTGGCCATCACTGAGCGCCTGCTCGCCATCTCGAACGATCGGTTCACCCGACTGAAGGGCAGGGCGGAGCTGGGCGCCACGGGCAGGCTCGACCTCCTGAATGCACAGGTCGATCTGCAAGCCGACAGCGCCGCGCACATCCTGGCGCGGCAGCGGCGCGATCGCACTGCGCGCGACCTGAACGTGCTGCTCGGATCGGGGCCTGATGCGGCCCTGCTGGTGTCGCGCCGGATCGCTTTTACCGGACCGCTTTCGGAGGAGCAACTGGTGCAGGAAGCCATGCACGGCAATGTGCAGCTGGCCTCGGCAACGGCACAGGTGCGCGCGGCGGAAGTGGATCAGCGGATCGCGCGGTCGCTCCGTTGGCCGCGCCTGGACCTGAGCGCGAACTACGGCGTGAACGACCAGCGCAACGGTGTCGGCCTGGTGCTCGGCACCTACACGCAGGGATTGAACGCGGGCCTCACGCTGAGCGTGCCCCTCTACGATGGCGGGCGCGTGGGCACGCAGGCGGAGCAGGCGCGGCTGCGCGCCGAGAATGCGGCGATCGCCGAGCAGCAGGCCCGCGTTCAGGTGGAGCGCGATGTGCGCAACGCGTTCACCGCTTGGAGCAGCCAGCGCGAGGTGCTGCGGATACAGGGCGAAGCGGTCTCCACGGCCCGCCTCAACTTCGACCGCACCCGCGAACTGTTCCAGGCCGGCCAGATCACCGGATTGCAATTCCGGCAGGCGCAGCTCGATCTTGCGAACGCCGAGCGGCAGGCGGTGGTGGCAGGATTCGATGCGAAGGTGGCCGAGCTGGGCCTGCTGCGCGCGAGCGGTGGCCTGCTAGTCGCTCTCGGGCTCGTCGGAGTCCGATGAAGCTTTGCGCTTCCGCATCCGGAAGAGCACTTCGAAGGCGGCCTGGCCGTCGGTGCGCATGTGCAGGCTGCCATCGAGCTGCTCCGCCAGCGCCTCCACGATCTCGAGCCCGAGCTTGCCCTGTCCGATGCGCAGTCCGCGTTGCGGGGGCACGCCATTGTTGGTCACCACCAGGCGGTGCAGGTCGCCCTCCACGCGCGACACCGTTAGCTCGATATGGCCGCCCGTGGCGTGCGGGAAGGCATGCAGGTAGGCATTGGTGACCAGCTCGCACACGATGATGCCGAGCTCGATCGCGGTGTCCTGATCGCATTTCAGGCCCTGCGCATCGACGCTGATGCTGACGGTGCTGTGCTGATCGCTGTGCATGGCGCTGATGGAGTCGGTGAGCTGCGTCAGGAACGAATCGAGGCTGATGCTGCGCAGGTCGGGCTGGTCATAGAGGCGGTGGTGCACCAGGGCGATGGTGTCGATGCGGCGCTTGCCGCGGAGGAATTCCTCGCGCACGGCCGCGTCGTCGAGCGAGCTGGCCTGGAGATTGAGCAGGCTGCTGACCACTTGGAGGTTGTTCTTCACGCGATGATGCACCTCGCGGCTCAGCACATCGCGTTCGCCCATGGCCTTGGTGAGCCGATGCTGCAGCTGCCTCGCATGGAGGTCCAACAGCCCGGCGCGCTTGCGGTGCTTGCGGCCGCGCCAGGCCAGCATGATCAGGAGTGCGGTGAGCAGGGCGAGGGTCGCCGCGCCGATGTTGAGGGCGCGCCGTTCGGACGCTGTCCATTCACTGAGCGGTGCGGTCTCCATCATGATCACGGCATGCAGCAGGCAGCCGTTGAGCTGCACCGGGCTCACTTGCATGGCATAGGGCACGCCGCCGTGCTCCAAGTGGTAGGCGTTGTTGAATTTGCGCTCGATCCAAACCGGGAGCGCGCTGGCGAGCGCGATCGCCATCGGCTCGGCGGTCGCAGCCGCGTTGGCGGCGTACACCTTGCCATCGCCGTTGATCACCAGCACGCCATTGCGCATCATGGTGGGCGAGCGGGCATCGAGCCTGTCCGCACGGCCGAGGTCGAATTCGATCATGAGCACACGGTACGTCTGATCGCTGCCCGGCCTTCTGATCAACTGGCCGACCTGGAGCGCGCTCTCCGTGCTGTCCACGAACTGGCGCTCATTCCAAACGGGCTCGTCGCGGTTGTTCTCGATCGCCTTGCTGAACCAGCCTCGCTCACGCGGGTCGTAAAGGCCGTAGGCGTTCCAGGTCATGGGCACGGTGTCGATCCTGTAGGGCCCCGTTGCGTAGGCCTTGGGCAGCGAATCCTTGCTGCCTGATTCCGTGCGCACCAGAACCGCTCCTTCGTCCGTGCGATGCAGGCTGATCTCGTTTCCCAGCTCGTCAGCCAATCGCACCGAATTCACGGGCCAGTGGGCGTGCAGCACCGCTTTCCACCGTTTGATCAGGTCATTCTCCGATGCGCCCTCCGCTATTGCCGCAGCTTCCTGCTTGGCGATGCCCTGCCATTCATTGAACATGGCGTCGATCCGCACATCGAGCATCTGATGCGAGCGCAGGAGGCCGAGCCCGGCGAGGTCTTCCGTGCGTTGCCGGATCTCCGCATGGTAGCGCCAGAGCAGCCATGCCGCAGCAAGCACGAGCATGGCCAGGAGCCAGGGCAGGGCGCGGTCCAGGGTGTTGCGCTGCATCAGGGGCAGGATTCGTCGCTGATCACGGTGCGGGTGGCCTCAATGGCGGCGCCGCCATCCTTGATCTGCCCGGTGGTGAGTGCCCGCGGGATGAAGTAGATGCCGTTGAGCCTGCCCGCGAGGAGCATGCCGGGCCGCAGGCAGGTATCCGCCTCGAAAGCCTCAACGGTGCGGCCTTGGTAATAGAGGTCGATGCCGAGGCTCACGCGCTTGTCGGCACCGCTCACATTCTTCAAGCGGAGCAGCAGCTCGCTTGGCTTGCCGGGCGGATGGCTCCAGCGGTAGGCGATCTCGACGCCATCGTGCGTGCCCTTCTCGATGTACTGCGTGCCGGCGCACGAAGCGAGCGTCAAGAGGAAGAGGATGCTCAGCGGTCTCATCGGTGAATCCGTTGCAATCGTTCCAGCACCTGCTCCAGGCCTTCATCGTCGAGGTCGAGGTGGGTGACCATGCGTACCTGGGCCGGCCCGATGGCGAAGCAGCGCACGCCGCCGGCCTCGAGCTGCGCCACATGCTCGCGGGCCGATCGCCCACCTGCCAGGTCGTAGATGATGATGTTGGTCTCCACGGGCATCACGCGCGCGCACCAAGGCATCACCGCCAGTGCATCGCCGATCCGCTTGGCGCGCTGGTGGTCATCCTTCAACCGGTGAACATGGTGCTCGAGCGCATGCAGGCCAGCAGCCGCGAGCATTCCCGCCTGCCGCATGCCTCCGCCGAACCGCTTGCGCACTCGGCGGGCCTGGTGGATAAAGGCGCGATCGCCGATGAGCACGCTGCCCACAGGGGCACCAAGGCCCTTGCTGAGGCAGATGGAGATGCTCTGGAAGGTGCGGCCCCAATCCTGCGGAGAGCCGCCATCAACGGCCATGGCGTTGAAGAGCCGCGCGCCATCGAGGTGGAGTGCCAGGCCATGCGCATCGCAGATCGTTCGGATGCGCGCCGTTTCTGCCCTGTCCCAGACGGAGCCGCCGCCGCGGTTCACGGTGTTCTCGATCACAACGAGCCTTGTGTTGGCGAGGTAAGCCGCGTTGCGGTCGTTGATGGCCGCCTCGACATCCGCCGCGGTGAACCGGCCGCGATCGGCAGGCAGGTGCTTCACGCTGCAGCCGCTGTTGGCCATCATGCCGCCGCCTTCGTAGCGGTAAACATGCGCGCCTTCCTCGCAGAGCACTTCGTCGCCGGGACGGGTATGCACGTTGATCGCGATCTGGTTGGTCATGGTGCCGCTAGGGCAGAATAGCGCCGCCTCGTGGCCGAAGAGCGCGGCCATGCGCTCTTCCAAGGAATTCACGGTTGGGTCCTCGCCGAAGACATCGTCGCCTAGTTCCGCGCTCAGCATGGCCTCGCGCATGGCGGGCGTGGGCTGGGTCACCGTATCGGATCGGAGGTCGACGATGCGCACGCGCCCAAGATAACGGGCTCCTTTACTGGGCTAATGCAGGTGCTTGTGCAGCTCGATCAACAAGGGCAGCTCGGCTTTGCCCACGCCATGGAAAGCGCTGGCCACGGCATCGGCGCAGCGGTAGATCAGTTCCTTGCGCTGAGTGGTGAGGTCGTGCCGGTGGCGCGCCATGTAGGCGATGAATGAATCGAAGGCGCCCTCCACGGAAGCGCCGCGCTCGGCCAGCACATCGAACTCGAATTCGGTGATGTAGGCCTGATCGGTGCCGAAGTGGTCGGTGCTCACTTCCTGCGGCACCAGCTGATCGCTCACCACCTTCTTCAGCGTGCGGATCTCCTGGTCGGAGATCTTTCCATCGGCGGCCGCGATCGCGTAGAGCAAGCGTCCCAGTTCCTTGTAGAAGAGTTGTGCTTCCATGGCGGTGAAGTTGGGGCCGAACGAAGGTACGCCCGCCTGACGTCTGTCACTTCACGCGCGCCATGAGCACTCCATCGCGCAGCGGGATCATCACCGGGTCGAACCGGGGATCCGCGTTCACCATGTCAGCGAATCGGATCAGCGCGGCGGTCTGCTCATCGCGCTCTTGCGGAGGCGCCAGCACCTTGCCGCTCCAGAGCACATTATCGGCGACGATGATCCCGCCCTTCGCCATGCGCGGAAGGACAGCTTCGAGGTAAGCGGGGTAGTTCTGTTTGTCGGCGTCGATGAACACGAGGTCGAAAGGGGAGGGGAGTTCCGGGATCACCTCAAGCGCTGGCCGATGGTGCATGGTGATGCGGTCGAGCATGCCGGCCTTCTCGATGTAGCGATGCACCATCTCCGGCAGGTAGGGGTCGATGTCGATGGTGTGCAGCATGCCACCGGGAGCGAGCCCTTCGGCTAGGCAGAGCGCGCTGTAGCCGGTGTAGGTGCCGATCTCAATGGCGATGCGGGGCCGAACAAGCTGACTGAGCATGGCCAGGAAGCGGCCTTGCAGATGGCCGCTGAGCATGGCGGGCATGTGTACCCTCTCGCGCGTCTCGGCGGCGAGCTCCTTCAGGTACCAAGGCTCCTCGCCGCTGCGGGCCTCGCAATAGGCATCGAGGTCAGGGGAGATGAATTGCATCAGGGGAGCTTGATGAAGCGTGCGGTGCTAAAGCCCTCGTTCAGCCGAAGTTGCAGCATGTAAGCACCAGCTGAGAGATGATGGATGGGCAGAACTAAGCCCATTGTTCTCCTGGATTCGGCCCGCCACGACACCCTGGGCATTGATGATGATGGCCTCATTGTATGACATGCCCTCAGGCAAGCGTATCGCCTCAGTAGCGGGATTCGGGATTACGCTGAAGGATGACGGCGATTGTTCGCCGATTGAGAAAGCGAACGAGGTCCCGAACCAATCGTTCCGGCGTGCCATTGTGCCATCGAGTCCAAGGCCGTAATTCAGGAAGTTCCAGCCACCAGCGCAGCCGGATACTGCAACGACGCCTCCACGCCGCTCGCTTGGAAGCACCGCGTCTGCAGAGTTCCCAGCCCGATGCGGAAAGGCGGAAAGTTGTCGCCCTGAAGTTCGAATTGTCGATCGCACCGGCTATGTAGTAGAGGCCTTCAGTCCAACTCGCACCGCTTCCGCCGAACCGGCCTTCGGGCATTGCTGGCATCGGCGTCCACTCGTCCCCGAAGGTGTTGTAGGACCAGCACTCATCCAATGGAGCATAACTGGAATCAGCGCCACCTGCGACGAATCCGCCTTCAGCAGTGGCCATCCGGTGCCTGCCCACACCGGGGAGGGACGAGCGCTGCTCCCAGGAATCCGTGAAGGGGTCGTACTTCCACAACTCGTTCAAAGCAGTTCCGCCGGCGATGATCCCTCCGCAGATGTAGAGGTTGCTGGCCAAAACGAATGATCCGCATGCGTAGCGACCAGCACCGGGCAGTGAGGCACGCTGGATCCAGGATTGCGAGCCCGAGTCGAAGGACCAGAGCTCGGATAGCGGACCGGAGGCATCCAGGCCGCCGAACAGGTAGCCTTGGCTGAACAGGCTTTGCGCTGTGCAGTATTGCCGGGGTGACGCCGGTAACGTGGTTGATGGGCTCCAGGTCTGAGAGAAGGAGTCGTACCTCCAGAAGTCGTTCGTCAACGACCAGCCCACTTGCATGCCCGTCCCCACGTACACGTCGCAATCGATGGTGAAGGCAGCCGCATCATCCCTCGCCGTGCCAGGGAAATCAGGCAGCTGTTCCCATTGGAATTGGGCTGCTGCGAGGCCTGAAAGCGCCGAAGCGAAAGCGAGCGCGGACGTTCTCATGCGCCCGAAGCTAGCTCAACGACCGGCATCCGCGCGCAGCAGGGCGGTGCGCTCGGCAGCTGCGAGCTCGGCTATCGAGCGCGAACCGGAGCTGGATCGATTCGATGCTCTGCGCGGCGAGGCCCGCGGCCATCGCCAGCGCCAACGACAAGGTCGAGGGTCGGACCATGGCGCAAGGGTTTCTGGTTAGGATGATTGAACAACCGCGGTCGCCGTGCGATCAGATGCGCGTACCCCGGATCGTGCGGCTTTTCACCAATGACCTGTTGCCTTCGCGGTAACGAGCGGCGGTTGACCGGCGCTTCGGGCGGCTTCTTTTGCGCCATGGCCCGCAAGGCGGCGGTTGACGCCCTCACGCTCTTCGACTCGCTGGTGTACACCTGCCAGTACCGCGTGAGCATCGATGTGCCCAGCGATGCGCTGGCTTGGGTGATGCAGACGCGCCATGCCTTGCGCGACCGCATCGGGCGCTTCGAGTGCTTCTATCGGCTTCCGGGCATCACGCTGATCGAGAGCGAGCTCCCGCCGGAGTACGAATCCACATTGAGCGATTCCATTGTGCGTGGCGCATCCGGCCAGCGCGGCTTCCGGCTGAAGCTCGATGGTATCCGCCATTCGGATGACCGCAAGCGCATCTATGTGGGCGTTGAGCCGGTCGGGCCGATCAGCGCATTGCAGCAGCGCTTGCTGGATCACGTGCGCGCGAACAAGCGCATCAAGAAGCTCGGTGTCGATGTCCCGATGCAGCCCATGCTGCTGATCGCCGGTCCGCTCAAGGCCGCGCAGTTCGAGCAGGCCTGGGCCATGCTGGAGAATGAGCAGTACCGCGGTGAGCGCGCAGTGACCGACCTGACGCTGATGAGGCGCGAGGTGGCCGACGATTCGCTCGATGAGCATTTGAAGAGCGTGAAACTCGAACCAGCGTTCTGAGGCCATGTTCACGATCCGCGCCTACGGCTTGTTGCTGAATGCGGAACGGACGCAGGTCCTTGTTGCCGATGAGTTGATCAAGGGACAGCGCATCACCAAGTTCCCCGGGGGTGGCTTGGAGTATGGCGAAGGCTTGAAGGATTGCGTGATCCGCGAGATCCGGGAGGAGATGGCCGTGGAGGCTTTGGACGTGGAGCATTTCTACACCACGGATTTCTTTCAGCAGAGCGCTTTCCACTCCGCGCCGATGCAGGTGGTGAGCGTGTACTTCACCTTCCGCGTTGCGGAATGCGATGCCATCTGGGTGGTGCAGGATCCGTTCTCAGGAATCGCTGGCCCCGGCGATCAGGAAGTGTTCCGCTGGGTGCCGCGCGCGCAGCCCGCAGAGGAAGCGGTGTCGCTGCCGATCGACCGGCACGTATGGCGCATGCTGCAGAAAAGGCGATCCTGAGCCGATACCTTTCGGCCATGATGAACCGACCCCTTCTCTTCGCCCTATCGCTCCTTGCAGCGTTCACCGCATCGGCCCAGGAGAAACCGAAGCCTAAGGCCCTGTTCAACGACAGCACCTCAGTGACCGGCGGCTACTTCGGTTTCACGCCGAAACTGACCAACGTGATGGGCGCTGATGTGCTCTTGCTCGGCTTCAGCGGTGCCTTCATCCTCGAGCACAAGGTGGCGCTGGGCCTGGGCGGCGCATGGAGCAGCAGCACGATCAAGAATGTGGCCTATGAGCAATTCCTGCGTGATTTCGGCACCGAGGATGTGAGCGGTCTCGAGCTGCGCTACGGCTACGGCGGCCTGTTGATCGAGCCGATGATCCTGGGCAAGCATGCGGTCCACCTGACTGTTCCCGTGCTCATCGGCTTGGGCAGCGTGTCCTACAGCTACCCGCGCTCGAACAGCGGGAGCAATAGCGATCGCCGTAACCGCACCGATGGGCAGGCCTTCGTGGCGGTGGAGCCGGGCCTTGAGCTTGAGGTCACCGTGGTGGAGGCCTTCCGCGTGGGTTTCGGCGCTTCCTACCTGTGGACCAGCGATCTCGAGCTGCCATACACCGCGCCCGATGCGCTGCGCAATTACATGGCGCGCATGACGGTGAAGATCGGCGGGTTCTAGGGGCCCAGCCGCTTCATCACCACGGCGCCGACCACCTCGTAGAGCTCTTCCGGACCTAGCGTCCGCCAGCGCAGTGCATCGAGCTTGCCGCCGAGCAGGAAGTACTGGTCGATGTTCGCCGCTTGCATGTCGTCGAGCACGTGCGGGCGGAAGTTGAGCAGCGCGATCCAGCCATCGGCCTCGTTCACCTCGTCGAACCACTCGGCGTAGTACTCGTCGTCGCTCGCGTGGAAGTTGAGCACGTTCTCACCGATGAGGATGAAGCGCTGGATGCGGTTGGCCATCAGGTGCTCGATGATGTTCCGCTTGAGCGTCATCACGTCGTTGTGCAGCAAGTCGTTCCACTCGCCGATGAGCTCCAGGATCGCGAAGCCATCCTCGTAGTCGGCGAAGAGCACCTTCATGTAGAGCGTGCTGCTCCCGAAGCTGTCCCATTGCGGGTGGATCAGGTGGTTGTACACGGCGTTGGTGAAGTAGATCTCGCTGTGCTCCTCGCCGAAGAAGGGCGAGCGCTCATCCTCTTCACTGGTGTACTTGTGCCGCCAGTTCCAGAATGGCTCGATGTCGTGCATGGCGCCTAGTTGTTCATCGGCGGCTCTCCACCGCCTTCCGCACGCTGCCGTGCCTCTTCAGCAGGTCGTTGGCCTCATCATAGCCGATGCCGAGCCCGTCCATCACCATGCGCGTGCCGCGGTCGATGAGCTTGTTGTTGCTCAGCTGCATGTCGACCATGCGATTGCCCTTCACGCGGCCGAGCTTGATCATGGCTGCGGTGCTGATCATATTCAGGATGAGCTTCTGCGCGGTGCCGCTCTTCATGCGCGTGCTGCCGGTGACGTATTCGGGGCCGACAGCGGCTACGATGGGATGCTTGGCCACCAGGCTCACGGGGCTACCCGGATTGCAGGTGATGCATGCCGTGAGGATGCCTTCGGCGTTGCAGCGCTCCAATGCGCCCACGACATACGGCGTGCTTCCGCTGGCGGCGATGCCGATCACGGCATCGTCCGCTCCTATGGCATGCTCCTCCAGGTCCTTCCAGCCCTGCTCGCGATCATCCTCAGCGAACTCCACTGCTTTGCGGATGGCGCTGTCACCGCCCGCGATGAGGCCGATCACCAGGCCGTGCGGCACGCCGAACGTGGGCGGGCACTCGCTCGCATCCACGATGCCCAATCTTCCGCTCGTTCCCGCGCCCAGGTAGAAGAGCCGGCCCCCGCGCCGCATGCGCTCCACGATCGCCTCCACCAGTGGCTCCATGGCCCCGATGGCGCCGGCCACGGCCTCCGCCACGCCCCGGTCCTCGCTGTTGATGCCCTCGAGCAATTCGCGAGTGGTCTTCAGCTCCAGGTCGTGGTGGCGTGATTCGCTCTCGGTGATGCGCTGCATGGGTGGAATGGCAGGTTGGGGGGTGGAAGGTTGCGCAGGTTGAGGGTTATTGGCTTGGTCAGTGCCCGAGGCGCCGGTTGCTTCGCGATGGATAGGTTGACCGTGAGGGATTCAACCCTCAACCCCTCAACGCGCCGTGGCCTGTGCGTTGGGCCAACCTGCATTCCCCCGCAAAGAAAAGGGCCTCTGCCGCATGGCAGAAGCCCTTCCCCATTTCGTCGCGGAACGGTCAATCGAGCATCAGTTTGCGCATCGCGCGGCCATGCTCCAGTTCCAATTCCACCAGATAGGTGCCGGGGCTGAGCCCCTTACGTTCTATCACGAAGCGTTGCGCGGCAGGATTGCCAGCGGCAACCACGCGGCCGTTGATGTCGAGCAGGCGGAAGCGGCGCACCAAGCCCTGCGCGCAGGAGACGTTCACGTGACTGGTTGCGGGATTGGGTTGCATCGAAAAATCCAGAGCATTACAACAATTAATAGACGAGGACATGTCAAGTTCTAAAATCCAAGTATCCATCTCGCCGCTGTTCTGTTGCGCGAAGAGGCCATCATTCGAGCTCGTAGTGCCGCAGAGAGCAATGCTCCCGTTGCTCTTGCGGATGGCGCAGGTCGCATAGTCCATCGAAGAACCCCCAAGCACTTGTGTCCAAATCGAGCCACCTCCTAACGTGAAACTCGAGCAAACAATGTCGGTTGTTGATGGATTGTCGAGGTCTATGGTGGAAGTACCGAACAGCAGATGGGTATTCGGATTATCCGTCAAGACCATAGGGGACCAATCAGCCTCACCTTCGAAACCTGTGCTGCCTTGACAAACGGAGTTCACGATTGCACCAGCGGCATTTAGCTCAATCAGCCAGTAATCGTAGTTGCCGTTATGGCCTTGCACGTCGCCACTATTGTTGCTTGATCCGGTGTTCGCGGAAACTAGGATATTGCCATTGCCCATTTCTAACAATGGTGTTGCCCATGAACCCAAACCGCGCAGCAGATCAGAGTCATCGCCTCCAAGGCAGTTCTCCCAGATTAGGTTTCCGAAGGCATCGAGTTTGACAATCCAGACATCAAATTCGCCGTGATAACCGGTGATGTCGCCGTGATTGCCAGGCGTTGAATAGTTTACTTCGCCACCTACGATAAAGCCCGAGTCATCGGTCAAGCTCAAGAGAGACTCACCTGAATCACTCTCCGCGCCTCCAAGGCACTTTTGCCATACGATGTTGCCGCTGGCGTCCAGTCTCAGCACCCAGATGTCGCTTTCACCGTGCCAGCCAGAAACATCACCTGTGTTCGGTGAGGTTGTGTAACCGAGCAGAAGGTAACCGCCATCCTCCAGGGTTAAGACGTGGTGCGCGCCATCGTCCATCGTTCCGCCGTACAAGCGCTGCCACTCCACGATTCCAGACGAACTCAATTTGATGGCCCAAGCATCCAATTGACCATGGTTGGTTGAGAAGGAACCGTTAGTTGAACTTGAGGTACCGGCAATAATGTAACCTCCGTCGATTGTAGGTCTGATGGATGGGAATTGACTTGAATACTCCGATCCATTTCCGCCAAGGCAGTACTTCCATTCAATTCCTCCAGCGTCGTTGAGTTTGATAATCCACAAATCGGTGTCACCGTTATGCCCGGTGACATCTCCGTCTGTTGATGCTGTTCGCGTGAGTACGATGTATCCTGAGTCCGTACCAGGGATAATGGTGCTATAAGTCTCGTCCAAGGACCCGCCCAGGCATCGCTGCCAAGCAAGGGTGCCGTCACTTGTGACTCTAACAATCCAAACATCTGCTCCACCATGGTGCCCTTGTACCTGCCCCCCTTCACTTGACGCGAACCCATTCATAACATAGCCACCATCGCTGGTTTCGATGATTGATAACCCAAGCTCCACGCTCGGTCCACCGTAGCATTGGGCCCACTGTACTGAAAGCTGTGCTAAGGAGTCGATTGAGTTTCCTAGTAAGATGAGGCTTGACAGGAAAAGGGTCTTGGCCATCGCAAGTCGGTTTGCGTTCAAAAGTAGCTGAGTACGGCTGACGATCGCATACTCTATTAAACTGCGGGATTGCTGCAAGGAAAAGGGCCTGCGCCGGTTGGCGAAGGCCCTTCTCCATTCCGTAGCACGAGGATTAGTCGAGCATCAGCTTGCGCACGATGCGGCCGTTCTCCACTTCCAATTCAACCAGGTAGGTTCCAGCCACGAGCCCGATGCGCTCAATGGTGAATTGCTGCGCAGCCGGATTGCCGGTGGCTACGGTGCGGCCATTGATGTCGAGCAGGCGGTAGCGGCGCACGAGGTTAGTCGCATTCACGCTTACGTCATATGTGGCTGGGTTGGGCCAAATGCTCACCACATCATTGTTCGTGACCTCGTCGACACTGACGAATGTGCATGGATCTGCCAGTTGCAAGGCCGTCACGATGCGGAGATTCAGGTAGCCATGGATGGTGTCCAGGTACGCCCGGCCCTTCGTCGGGCTCATATCCGGGTTGCTGGCGCTGGCGGCCTGGCCTGCGGTGATGGGCGGAGGCCCGGCGCTGACCACGGTCTGCGCGAGGGCGCCGTTCGGGTCCCACCACTGCCAGGGGCTGGCTTCTTCCTGCGCGGGCGCAGGCCATTGCGGGCGAATCAGGGGGAAGAGGCCCTCTACATCGGTGCGGATCTGAACGCTGTTGGCACCGTGCGTCTGGGTGCTGCCATAGAGGTCGCGCGCTCGGTCGGTGTAGGGGTCGCCATCTGGCAGGGAGGCGAAGCTGGCGTTGTTGCCGTAATCATTCACCAGTTCCATGAACAGATTGCTGCCCTGCACAGGCACCACCGGGCCGCCGGTGGTGGGCACGATCACGATACCCTCGGTGAACGGAGCGAACGGATCGAATACCGTATGGAATGCCACCATCGGAACGTCGCCAGCATCAAGCCAGCTTGTGTCGGCGAGCGCGCCACCGAGATTCACGCAGAACTGGCTCTCATAGCCCCAGCCGTTCGGCCGGTAAAGGTTCAGCTGTCCGCCCAGTCCGTGAATATTCCCCACTTGCAGGCTGTCCACGAAGCTGACCGTGGGATCGAAGGGGTCGGGCCTGAATTTCTCGATGTAGAGTTCCGCAGGATCATCCAAGGTGGCGTTGGCTAATGAGATGTAGCCGCCTGTGCCTTCGCCCACGACGATGATGCGATCTGCGCAGATGCCGTAAGTGTTGCTGCCTTGGCCCGCATCGCGCTTGAGTGAGCGAATGCAATGCCGCACATCCTGCAGGGCGCGGTAGATGGCGTTGAGCAAGCTGCTGCGGCGTTCGAGCTCTGTGGCGGCCAGCGGATTCCAGCCTAGGCGGTAGCTCATGCTTACGGCCACGTAGCCCCGTCGGGCGAAGCGCTTGCAGTTCTCCACAGCGCTGCTGTCCTTCCGTGTGCCATTGGGGCTTCCGTTGATTGGGGGAGGCAAGGCATTGCCGGTATGGATGTACACCACCAAAGGTCGCCGCTCCAGCGGATCGATGGCCGGATCGGGCTGGTACACATCCATTCGCAGGTTGGTCACCTTCACGGCGGTGCTGCCATCGGCGGGATCGAAGTAGGCCGACGGGATGGGGTTGCCCAGGGTCACTGCTGTTTGCAGCTCGGTGATGTTCGCGGTGACGTTGGGCGAGGCGAAGTTGCTGGTGAGGAAGTCGATGTTGGTGCCGTAGATCACATCGTTGGTGATGGTGATGTTGGCATCGCTGAAGACCTCGGTGAGGTAGCGCTGCGCGCTGGCACGCGCGGTGACGGCTACCAACGCGAGTGCGAAGGCGAAGCGTAGGGCTGATTTCATGTGTCGAGGGTTTGAGTTGGTGTGCCGAAGGTAGGTGCGCGCACCGAAGCACGGTGGATCCGGGCCCGCAATTTTCCACGGCAGCGCCCGATCCCGATGGGGCCGGCAGCCGGCCGGGCGTTGGCCGCCCTATACCTGCCGGAGCTTCTCGGCCACAGCTTCTGGCAGGTGCTGGAAGAAGGTGTCGCCGCGCAGGCCCAGGCGGAGCGTTTCAAGGGGGATCACCTCTTCGGGAGCGATGTTGCCCAGGTTCACATTGGCGCCGAGCTGCTTGATGAACCAGACCTGCTGCGCCTTCTGCGGAGCCTCCCACATGATGTGCTCGGCGGGCACCTTGGCCAGGATGCGGTTCACGAGCTGGGTATGGGCATGCCCGCTGGGGCGATAGATGCCCACGGTGCCGCTCTCCCGTGCTTCAGCGATCACCTTCCAGCTGCCTGCATCCAGCTCAGCGTTCATCATGCTCACCCATTTCGATGGGCTGATCAGGATGCCGCTCTCCTTGCTGCCCACCTCGCTGAGCACCGTGACATGCTTGGCCAGATCGGTGATATAGCGGCACTTCTCCTTCTGCGGCATGTTGATGGAGCCGTCGCTCACTTCAGCGGTATCGAGGCCGAATTGATCAAGGAGCTTGCGGTAGTCCTTGTATTGCCCGCGCGCCACGAAGGCCTCGAAGAGCGTTCCGCCCAGATAGACGCGGATGCCGGCCTTCTGGTACAGCTTGATCTTCTCCTTCAGCTTGTTGGTGATGAACGACGTGCCGAAGCCCAGCTTCACCAGGTCGGTCAGCTGGCCGCTCGCCTCGATCATGTCCTCGGCCTGGCGAATGGCCAAACCCTTGTCCATCACCATGGTGAGCCCGTGCTCGCGCGGCTTTGCCGTGCGTTCCGGGATATGCGAGAGCGTATAGTTCATGGAGCGTAGAGTCCCAGGAGATGGATCACCTGGGGCATGGCCGAGGCCTCGGGGTAGTGCTCCAGGAATTGCGCATGGCCCGCGTGATCGGCCATGAGCGCTTCTTCCAGTTCGAGCAGTCCCTGCTGCTGCTGGCCCGCGCGAAGCAGGTAGCTGGCCAGGCGGTAACGGTAGCGCGGATTCATGCGGTGGACCTGGTCGCCTTCGCGCAATTTCAGCATGGCTGCCTCGGGGCTCTTGAGGCCGAGCAGCAGGTCGGCGTGATCGAGCCAGCCATCGAGGTTGCCCGCGTCGAGGTTGTTCAGTCGGGTGTAGGCCGACAGTGATTCCTCGTACCGTTCGTTGCGGCCAAGCGCATTCGCGTAGTAGTACCACGCGTCGCCCGAATCCGGCGCGAGGCGAACCGCTGTCTCCAGGTCCTTCACGGCCTCGGTGAGCTTGCCTTGGATGTCCTTCACCACGCCACGGCCCACCCAGGCATCCACCCAGTTGGGGTCCAGTGCCAAGGCCTGGTCGTAGTGGATCAGCGCTTGCTCATGGCGCTCCATCTTCTCGTAGCATTCGCCGATGTAGCTGAAGGTGACGGCCTGCGGGCCTTCGATGGCGAGGACCTCCTCGTAGCAGGTCACGGCTCCGGCATAATCGCCTTTCACCAGCATGTTGCGCGCCTTGGTGAAGAGCGCCGAGCCGAATTCCTCGTTGATCGCGAGGCAGTATTCCAATGCCTCGTTGCTCTCATCGATCCGGTCGAGGCGGGAGAGGGCGTTGCCCAGGCTATACCACGCCACCAGGCTGTACGGGTGCTCATTGGTGAACTCACGGAAGAAGGCAATCGCGCCTTGGTCCGCGCCGGAGAGCTCGTAGCAATGCGCGAGCTCGTAGAGCAGGCCTTCGTTCTCAGGGTTCACGTCGAGGCCGCGCTTCAGCAGGTCGATGGCTTCGTCGTATTTGCCCAGGCTCTCGTGCTCGAAGGCAAGGTCGAGCAGGATCTCATCGTGGCCTTCATCGGCGAGCTCCAGCGCGCGGCGGTAGTGCTCAATGGCCCGGCGGTAGTTGCGGAGCTGGCTGTGGATGCTGCCCTTGTGCAGGTGCACCTCGGCGCTCCAAGGCTCCAGTTTGCCCAAGGCGTCGAGCACCTCGAGGGCCTTGTTCAAGCGCCCGAGGTTCATGAGCACCACGGCCTCGCTGTACATCAGCTCCACCGATCCCGGGTGCTGCGCCATGGCGAAGTCGAGCGCTTCCTTGGCGCGCCGCGCATCGTTCTCCTGCAGGTAGTGGTCAATCACCAATTCAAGGTCCTCCACGTCGAAGAAGACATTGGTGCCCTTGCGGAGCATGGCCTCGTAGCGGTCCACGCAGCCTTGCTGATGGTTGCGATGCGGTGGCGGGTGATGACCTTCGTTCATCCACTGGGCGCGAGTGCGCCATACAGGGCAAAAGTAGCGGATGCGGAACTGGCGCGCTCGCTGCCGATCCGGCTTATGAACAGGCCCTTAAAGATTCCGGGTCAGCCACTCGGTCATCATCTCATACAAGTGCAGCCGTGTCGTACCGCCGCCGATCCCGTGGTTGCGATCGGGATACATGAACTGGTCGAAGGGCTTGTTGGCCTTGATGAGCGCGTTGGTCATCTCGGCGGCGTTCTGGTAATGCACGTTGTCGTCGGCCAGGCCGTGGATGAGGAAGTAGTTCCCCTTCAGCTTGTTCACGTGGAACACCGGGCTGTTGTCGTCGTAGCCCTTGCCGTTGTCCTTGGGCAGGCCCATGTAGCGCTCGGTGTAGATGCTGTCGTAGTAGCGCCAATTGGTCACGGGCGCCACGGCGATGGCCGCCTTGAAGAGGTCGGCGCCCTTGGTGATGCAGAGGCTGCTCATGTAGCCGCCGTAGCTCCAGCCCCAGATGCCGATGCGCTCCTTGTCCACCCACGGCTGCTGGCCCAGCCATTGGGCGGTGGCCATGTGGTCGACCGTCTCGTACTTGCCCAATTGGCCGTAGGTGATGTGGCGGAAGTCGCGCCCGCGATGGCCCGTACCGCGCGGATCGACGCACACCACGATGTAGCCCTTCTGCGCGAGCAGGGTGTGCCATAGGTTGTTGCGCCCGCCCCAGGAGTCGAGCACCTGATTGCTGTTCGGACCGCTATATTGCGTGAGCAGCACGGGGTAGCGCTCCCGGCTCTGGAAGTTCGCGGGCTTCATCATCCAGCCGCGCAGCTCCACGCCCTCGCTCGTGGTAAAGGTGAAGAACTCACGGGGCAGCATGCCGTAATCGGTGCAGGTCCTCGCCAGCTTGGCGTTGTCCTTCAGCACCTTCACCTGCTTGCCGCTGCCTTCGTGCAACGACACCACCGGCGGCGTGTTCAGCGTGCTGCGCGTGTTGATGAAGAAGCGGAAGCCCGTGCTGAACTCCGCGTCGTTCACACCACCCAACGGCGATAGTTGCATCACGCCTTTGCCGCTCAGCGGCGTGGCCAGCACCTCCTGGTTCTCGGGCGCGCTCTTGGCTGCGGTGAAGATCACGCGCTGCCCTTTCTCGTCGATGCCCTTCACGCCGACCACATCCCATGCGCCGCGTGTCAATTGCAACTGCGAGCCATCCTTCAGGTTCACGCGGTAGATGTGGTTCCAGCCATCCTTCTCGCTGGTGAGGATGAAGCCGCTGCCATCGGCCAGGAAGAAGAGATCGTCGGTGACCTCGATGTAGGTGGGGCTGGTCTCCTTGTAGATCTCGGTGGGAACCGGACGTGCCTTGGTGCCGGGCGGCGGCAGCTTCACGGTGCAGAGCACCTTCTCGTTCTGCAAGCGGTTCAAACGCATGAACCATGGCTCGCCCTTCGGCGTGAAGCCCAATCGGGCAACGTAGATGTCCGTCTCTTCCGTGCCCAATGGGATGCTGTAGGTTAGGCCGCCGCTGAGGTCGCGCAGGTGCAAGGAGATCCTGCTGTTGTCCTCGCCGGCCTTCGGGTACTTGAAGCGGTACTCGCTCGGGTAGAGCTGGTTCTTGTAGAGCGTCAGGTCGAATTCCTTCACGCCGCTCTCGTCGCTGCGCAGGTACAGGAGCTTGCTGCCGTCGGGGCTCCACGCATAGCCCTGCACCAGGGTGAATTCCTCCTCGTACACCCAATCGGTGGCGCCATTCAGCACCTTGTTCCACTCACCGTCGTTGGTGATCTGCTCCTCCTTCATCGTGCCCAGGTCCACCACGAAGAGGTTGTTGTCGCGCACGAAGGCGGCCTTGCTGCCATCGGGGCTGAAGGTGGCCAGGCGCTGCTTGGCTTTCTTCACATCGCTCAGCGGCACCAGCTTCTTGCTCGCGCGGTCGAAGACGTAGTTGTAGGCGAAGGAGCTGTAGCGGTAGATCGGCTCGCTCTCCGTCTCGAATAGCAGCTTCTTCTCATCGCCGCTGAAGCTGTAGCCCTCAATGCCGATGGGCTCTTTGCTGCCCGCCGGCACCAGCTCGCTGGATTTCACAAGCGTGGCCACCTTGTTGCCCGTGCGATAGGCGTACTGATTGATCGCTCCCTCGCCGGATTCGTCTTCGAGCACGGTGTAGTGCAGGCCATCCTTCATGCTGGCCAAGCCGCCAACGAACTCGGCGCTGAAGAGCGGGCTGGCCCAGATGTCCTTGTTGGTGAGGGCTTGCTGGGCGGTGGCGGGTTGCAGCAGGCCCAGGCACAGGAGGGCCGAGAGGGAAGCGTGGCGTGCGTTCATGCGTTCAGTTGAGGGGTGGGCAAGGTAGCTGCGTGGCTCCTTCGGGCCGAGGCGGATGGTCATGCGCGCCACCGTTCATCACTGTAACTGCATGATTCAGAATCCTACCGAACCCCGGCCGCTTCCCGCTGTTACTTCGCTGCATGCTCGGGCACCGCTTCGCCAGGTACGTTCCGCCGCAGGACGATAGCACGCCCTTCGAGCGCTTGCTGCCGCTCTTCATCGAGCTGCTCACCCACACCAGCGGCGATGTGGAAGAGGCGCTCGACTGGATGGACGAGCTGGACAAGGAGCACGGCTTCTACACGAAGGCCTACGGCCGCAAGGAGTTCGAGGACGATTTGAGGAAGCACGGCATGATCGGCCGGCCAACGAAAGGCGGGAAGACGCCCCTCACCGGCAAGGCCGAGAAGCTGATTCGCGAGCGCGCGCTGGACCAGGTCTTCGGCAAGCTGAAGAAGAGCGAGCGCGGCAGCCACGGCCTGCGCAAGGCCGGCCCCGGCGATGAGCCCACCAGCGACCGGCGCGCCTTCCGCTTCGGCGACCGCATTGAGCAGGTGGCCATGAGCGACAGCATCCGCAATGCGCAGCAGCGCGGCATCGACGACCTGCGCATGAGCGAGGACGACCTGGAGGTGATCGAGACCGAGCACCAGAGCGCTTGCGCCACCGTGCTCATGATCGACATCAGCCACAGCATGATCCTCTACGGCGAGGACCGCATCACCCCGGCCAAGAAGGTGGCCATGGCGCTGGCCGAGCTGATCAAGCGCCGCTACCCGAAGGACACGCTCGACATCGTCGTCTTCGGCAACGATGCGTGGCAGGTGAGCCTGAAGGACCTGCCGTACCTGCAAGTGGGGCCCTTCCACACCAACACGGTGGCCGGCCTCGAACTGGCCATGGACCTGCTCCGTCGCCGCAAGGTCCGCAACCGCCGCATCGTGATGATCACCGACGGCAAGCCCAGCTGCATCAAGCGCGACGGCGAATACTACATGAACAGCTTCGGGCTCGACGACTTCATCGTGGCGCGCTGCCTCGATGCGGCTGCGCGCGCGCGCAAGGCGCAGATACCCATCACCACCTTCATGATCGCGCGCGACCCATACCTCCAGCGCTTTGTCGAGCGCTTCACTGAGGCCAACCAGGGCCGCGCCTTCTACACCGGCCTGCAAGGCCTCGCGGACATGGTGTTCCGCGATCATGCTTCCAATCGAAAAGCCTCCTGATATCCAGCGTACGGGCGCATCATGATGCGCCCTCCCTTGCCACATGAAAAAGCTCCCCACCACCCTCGGCGACCTAAAGAAGAGCGGCTACGCGCCCCGCTCCGTAAAGGCCGAGCTCCGCGCCAACCTCATTGCCCGGATCCGTGCCGGGCAGCCGCTCTTCGAGGGCATCCACGGCTATGCCGACACCGTGATCCCTGCGCTTGAGCGAGCGATCCTCGCCGGCCACAGCATCAACCTGCTCGGCCTGCGCGGACAGGCGAAGACGCGCATGGCCCGTTCGCTCGTGCAGCTGCTCGATGAATGGATCCCGGTGGTGGAAGGCAGCGAGATCAACGACGATCCGCTGGCGCCGATCTCGCGCTTCGCCAAGGACCTCATCGCAAAGCACGGCGATGCCACGCCCATCACCTGGCTGCACCGCGACCAGCGCTACACCGAGAAGCTCGCCACGCCCGATGTCACCGTGGCCGACCTCATCGGCGACAGCGATCCCATCAAGGCCGCCAACCTCAAGCTCGATTACAGCGATGAGCGCGTGATCCACTTCGGACTGATCCCGCGCAGCCATCGCGGCATCTTCGTCATCAACGAATTGCCCGACCTGCAGCCGCGCATCCAGGTGGCGCTCTTCAACATCCTGCAGGAAGGCGATGTGCAGATCCGCGGCTTCAAGCTGCGGCTTCCGCTCGATATCCAGTTCGTGTTCACCGCCAACCCGGAGGACTACACCAACCGCGGCGCCATCATCACCCCGCTGAAGGACCGCATCCAGGCACAGATCCTCACGCACTATCCGGAGAGCATCGAGCTGGGCATGCGCATCACCGCGCAAGAGGCGCGCACCACCAACGAGCAGGCCACCCGTGTGCGCGTGCCTGACCTGCTGCGCGTGCTCGTGGAGCGCATCGCGATGGAGGCCCGCTCCAGCGAATTCGTTGATCCGAAGAGCGGCGTGAGCGCGCGCCTCACCATCAGCGCGCTGGAGAGCTTGATCGGCGCGGCCGAGCTGCGCGCGCTGCGCAACGGTGAGGAGCGCACCGTGGCGCGCATCGCCGACCTGTGGGCCGTGGTGCCCGCCATCAACGGCAAGATCGAGCTGGTGTACGAGGGCGAGCAGGAGGGGGCCGATAGCGTGGCGCGCATCCTCATCGCCACCGCCATCCGCAACGTGTTCAAAGAGCTCTTCCCCGATGCCGTGAAGGCGCGTCGGGCCGCTGAGCAAGCGAGCCGCAAGTCGCAGGGCCGCGACGATTACTCAGCCCTGCTCGATTGGTTCGATAACGATCAGCTGGACCTGCTGTCCGATGCCAAGGACGAGGAGCACCTCGCGCTATTGGCCACGGTGCCGGGCCTGCGCGAGAAGGTCACCGGCAAGCATCCGTACCTGAAGCCTGAAGAAGTGCCGCTGTGGATGGAGTTCATGCTGCATGGCATGGCCGAGCATAGCCGCATCGGGCGCAGCAAGCTCACGCGCGGGCACCGCTTCGGCGATGTGCTGGGCTCGCTGTTGGGCACTAGCAGTGACGAGGAGGAGGAAGAGGCGTGAGGCTCACTCCTCCACGAAATCCAAGTCCTTGCTGAAGGTCTCGGTGCTGCGGCGCACGGCCCAGAAAGCGCCGCCGATGCAGAGCAGGCCCACGAGCAGCGCGGCGGTGATATTGCCCACGGGGGTCACGAGCGCACGGAAGAGCATGGTGATAGGGTAGATGCTGCCGCGCACGAAGTTGGGCGCGGTGATGGCCACGGTGCCGCGCAGGTTGGTGCCGAACTGCTCGCTGGCCACGGTGGCGAAGATGACCCAGTAGCCCGTGGCCATGCCCAGCGCGAGGCACATCCAGTTGTAGGTGGCGATGGTGGCGCCGCGCATGCCGAAGAGGAAGAAGAGCGTGAGCGCGAGGTTGAGGCCGAGGTAGAGCATGATCACCTTGCGGCGGCTGCGCTGCCATTGGCTCAAGAGCCCGCTGAGGAGGTCGCCGAGGCTGAGGCCGATGTACGCGTAGCGGATGGCGGTGCCGTTGATGCGCTGCTTGTCGGCGGCATCGAGCGCGCTGGTGTCGATGCCGAGCTCGGGCACGAAGACATCCTGGCTGAGGCTCACGAGCAATCCGATCACGTACCAGATGGGCACGCCGATGAGGATGGTCTTCAGGTAGCGCAGCACGCGCGTGCGATCGCCGAAGAGCATGCGCAAGCTGCCGCGCTCCACCTCGCTCTTCTCCGCGCTCTTGTACAGTCCGCTCTCGAAGGTGCCCATGCGCAGCACCAGCAGGGCCAGGCCCATGGCGCCGCCCACCACGTAGGCCACCTGCCAGTTCATCAAGCGGTATCCGGTGAACGATTCGATGAACGCGCTGATGCCCTCGCCATAGCCGCCCACGATGCTCGCGGCCACGGCGCCCAGGGCGCCCACGGTGACCACGATCATGGTGCCCCAGCCGCGTTTCTCGCGGGGCATGGTCTCGGCGATCAGCGTGATGCCCGCGCCCAATTCGCCTGCGAGGCCCACGCCCGCAATGAAGCGCACTGCGCCGTAGCTCACCAGGTCGAAGGTGAAGGCGTTGGCGATGTTGGCGATGGAGTAGAGCAGGATGCTTCCGAAGAGCACGGTGATGCGGCCCTTCTTGTCGCCCCATACGCCCCAGAGCACACCGCCCACCAGCATGCCGAGCATCTGGATGTTGAAGAGGTCGATGCCGCGGTCCTTGATGTCGGGATGCCCGGCGCCCAGGATGAACTCAAGGCTCTCGCGCTTCACCACGTTGAAGAGCACGAGGTCGTAGATGTCCACGAAATAGCCGAGGGCGGCCACGGTCACGAGCATCAGCGTGCGTCGGTCGAAGGCGCGGGAAGGCATGGGGCGAAGATGCGCGTTGGCGCCGGATCGCATCGGGACCGACCACGGCCTTAAGGCATCCCGGTCTTCCGCTTGCGCTGCCGCCGGTTGTGCCAGGCATCGAACTCCGTGCTCGCCCACACGCCCAAAGGGATGAGCAGCAGCATGGCCAATACCGCCCAGCCCACGTTCAGGTCGAACGTGAATGTCGCGGCGATCAGCAGCAGCATCACGACGAGGAAGACGGCAGCGATGCCGAAGCAGCCGAGCATCTTGGGCGCGAAGTAGCCGAAGGCGGTATCGAAGTACTGCGCGTCGAAATCAGCATACTTCATCCTGCTGAACTGCTCGGCGCGCGCGCGGGCCTCGCGCTGGTAGCGGTTCACATCGCGCTCATAGCGCGGCTCTTGGCGCGGTGCGGCACGGCGCGGACTGGGGCTGTTCCGCGTCATGTCATAGCGCAGGCGCCTGGCCGGATTGCCAAGCACCTCAACCGCTTCGGTGATGCGCACGAAGCGGGCCTGCGCATCGGGCAGCGAAGAGACATCGGGATGGTATTGCTTGGCCAAGCGCCGGTACGCCGTGCGGATCTCGTCGGCTGTGGCCTCGTGGCTCAGCCCGAGCGCGGCGTAATGGTCCATGCAGCGAACATAGGCTGCTTGATCCCAGCCTTCCGCCGCGACGACTGCGCAAGGAAGCAAGCTGCTGCACCGCTCGACGCGGCATGCGTGCGCATGGAACTGATGCTCGATTGCTTTCCCTACATTACACGACCAAACCAAACACCACTCGTAACCATGGCCGACACGCGTCTCTCCAATCCGGTGATCGTTAGTTCCAACACCGATCCAGCACCCAGGAACGTGACCGTTACGCCAGCCAATGGCTCCGATGGCACCTACACGTGGACGTGCGTGGGCCAGAAGGATACCGGCAGCACCAGCATCATCACGTTCTCGGTCTCCGGTGCCGCGTCCAACCCACAGATCGTTTCGAAGACCACCAACCAGGTGAGCGCCACCTGCCAGGTGAAAGCGTCAACGAAGAACTACGTCCAAGTGACCGCTGCATTCACCTCGCCCAGCAACAGCTCCAACTGGACCATCGCCATCTCGGGCAGTGGCACTGGCAGCACCGTGCGGTTCATGCGCGGCACCGGCGGAGGCACGGTCAGGCGCCCGGTCCGCAAGGCCGCAGTGCGCAAGGCAACAAAGCCTGCCGGGAAGAAGGCCGCCAAGAAAGCCGCCAAGAAGGCCGTGAAGAAGGCGGCCGCGAAGCCGGCGCGGAAAGCGGCCAAGACGATCCGTAAGACTCGTGGGAAGTAGGATCCGGATCGAAGGAAGCACTCTCATAGCGGCATCCTGCTGCCTGTTGATCGCCGTTGCGGTGAATGGGCAGCAGGGTGCCGTGAGCCCCATCGATCTAGCGTGGGCCGATAGTGTTTCCGCTGAACTGGAACAGAACCGGGCCCGCCCGCCCGCGCGCACGCTGGCGTTGACCGAACGCTTGTTGAGGATCTATGGGCAAGCGCTCGATACGTGCCGGATGGGGCGGGTCTCGACGTTCCGGAGCCGCAGCTTCGAGCAATTGGGCCAATTGGATTCGGCCATGACCGCGATGCAGCGCTCCTTCGATTATTTCCGGCCGGGGTGCGACAGCCTGGGGCTGATGCGCGCCTACCTCGCCAAGAGCAACATCCATTTGAGCCTGCTGGAGAATGCCAAAGCGGATTCCATCGGGAGCGTGGCGCTCGCGCTATGGAATCCGGCCTGGAAACCCGCTTCGATCCGGAACGGATTGGTGACCAACCAGGCGATCGCCCGTGCCAATGCCGGGGATCTGGATGGAGCCCTCGCCGCCTTCCGCACCGTTTACAGGCTGGCCACGAAGGATAACGACCACTACGATGCGGATGGGGCGCTCACGAACATCGGAGTGATCAAGGAGATGAGCGGCGACATCGACAGCTCGGATCACTACTACCGGCTCGCATTCTCGGCAGCCCGTGAGAAGGGCGATTCCATCTTCATGGTGAAGCAATGGATGAACCTCGGATACAACCGGGCGGTCGTCGGTGACCATCGCGCTGCGCTGAACCTCATGGATTCCGCCCTGGCCGTGGCCACGCGCAAAGGCATGCTCGAGGAGCGGGTCAACCTGGAGAAGTGGATCAGCGATTCTTTCCTCGCCCTGGGTCGGTCGGACAGGGCCGTGGATCACCTTCGGGTGCACCTGGCCCTGAAGGACAGCCTGCTCGGGATCGAGCGGGTGAAGGTGCTCGCCGAGATGCAGGAGAAGTACGAGAGCGAGAAGAAGGAGAAGGAGATCCTGGGCCTGAAGGCGGATAACCTTGAAAAGGACCTGCGCGATGAGCAGCGGATTCGTGCCAGGAACATCTACATCTCCATTGGGGTCGTAGCGCTCATCCTGTCCGTGGGGCTCTGGAGCCGTTTGCGTTACGTGCATCGCGCCAAGTCGGCCATCCAGAAGGAGAAGGACATCAGTGAGGGCCTGCTGCTCAACATCCTGCCAGAGGAGGTGGCGGCCGAGCTGAAGGCGAAGGGCGAGGCTGAGGCGCGCCTGATCGACGAGGTCACCGTGCTCTTCACGGACTTCAAGGGCTTCACCGCCATCAGCGAGAAGCTCAGCCCCAAGGAGCTGGTGCGCGACATCCATGAGTGCTTCAGCGCGTTCGACCTGATCATGGAAGAGAACGGCATGGAGAAGATCAAGACCATCGGCGATGCGTACATGGCCGCCGGCGGGCTGCCCGTGGCCAACGCAACGCATGCCGCCGATGCGGTGAGGGCCGCGCTCGCGCTGCGCGATTTCATTGAACAGGGCAAGCGGGACAAGATCGCAAGAGGGCTGCCCTACTTCGAGGTGCGCATCGGGATCCATACCGGCCCAGTGGTGGCGGGCATCGTGGGCGTGAAGAAGTTCGCCTACGACATCTGGGGCGACACCGTGAACACGGCCAGCCGCATGGAGAGCAGCGGGGAGCCGGGCCGCGTGAATATCAGTGAAGCGACGTACGCGCTGGTGAGGGAGGTGAAGGAGGTGCGGGATGGACGGGAGGTGCCGGCGTTCGAATTCACCCCGCGCGGAAAGGTGCAGGCCAAGGGCAAGGGCGAGGTGGAGATGTGGTTCGTGGAGCGGGCCTGACGGATCAGCGGTCCCGGAACAGGTCGATGTGGCGGCTGATCCGCTGCTTCAGCGATTCATCACCTGCCGGATCCACCTCCAAGGTGAGCCGCGCATTGTCCCGGAAGAGCCTCGAGACCTTCGAGGTCTCCGTGAACCGGATGGTCCAAAGCTGGCCGTCTATCACGATCGAGCGCGGCACTTCCTCATGCACGTTCAGGGTCGCGCGCACCTCGCGGGTCGTAGGGTCCAGGAGGCGGACCAGGGCGCAGCCGGTCTCTCCGTGGTGCTCGGCGAGCTCCGCATACAGGCCTCCGATGCCGAAGCACCGTCCCTCGGCCAGTTTGCCGGAAGCGGAGGTGGAGGTTGCAGCTCGGGGCTTCTCGACCTTGAGCACGCGCGGCTTGATCTCCTCGTCGTAAGCGCCATTGAATACGTAGGCCTCCTGTGTCTGCTTGTACAGCGTGCGGTAGTTGATCCAGCAGTAGCCGTCGTTGCCCCATTTGGGGCCGAAGGAGTTGTAGAAGAGGAAGGTGCTGTCTGCCGCGTTGTAGCCGCAGCACACCAGGGCGTGCCCGCCGCCATCGCCGGCATCGGGCCGGTCCCACACGAAATGCTTGCTCCCGGCGCGGAAGGCCGAATCGCCGCGCTGGAAGAACGTATCGTCGATATAGATGCCGATGAGCAGCGGTTCGCCGCGGGAGAGATGGTATTGCCACTGCATCGGATTGAAGGGCCCTTCGTGGTACGGCGGGCAGCCCGGACAGGGATGGAACAGCTTCACCGGCGTGCGCAGCTTGCGGAAGAGCGCGCTGTCCATCACGCTCTCGCTCGGGCTGTCGCGGCAGCCTTTCAGCGCGCCCTGATAACCGTACACGCTCGCGGGCACATTGCCCCAGCGGCTCGCGATGGTGAAGGTGGCCGCGATGGCCACACCGGAGTAGCACGCGTCCTTCGTCTTGTCGGGGGCCGCGTAATTCTTCACCATGGTGAAGAGGAAGCCGGGGCTGAGCACGTCTTTCGCTGCGGGCTTCTTCGATTGGTCCGGGGTGATGCCCTTCGCCTTGTTCTCCTGGTAGGTCATGATCCCGTACCCGATGGACCACGCGGTGCAGGAGGCGTACGGGCCCTGATTGCCGGGCTGCACGAAATGCTGGCGGATGTCCACGCGCTTGGGCAGCTTCTTCCCTTTGGGGATGTTGAAGCCATACTCGATCATGGTCTGCAGGTACGTGCTGTCGTTCGGCAACGGGAGGCCGAAAGCCGGCGCTTGGGCGCTTGCTGCGCTCAGCGCGCAGAGCAGTGCGGCGGTTGCACCAATACGTTCTGAGTTGATCCGGCGCATGGGTTCGAGCGGAAGGCAAGATACCGCATGCCCGAAAGCCGCGACCAGGCGATGCCAGAGGCCCGTTGCCTCACAGCAGGGTCGTTGATGCCGATTGTGCCCTTGGACCCGGTTGGCCTACCGCGTGGTGATCACATTATGGATGGTGCCGCCGAGCGGCTCATTCACCCAAGCGCCGTTGCCGCTGTCATCTACCGAAAAGCTCCAGGCGTTCGTGTTGTTCCAGACCACCACTTTGTCCCCATGCGCCACGTTGCTGTGCACCGTTCCGCCGATCGCCTGGCTGGTCCAGATCCCTTGGCCCGCTCCGTTCACGTGGAAGGCATGCGCCGTTGAGTTGTTGTGGAGCACGATGATCCGCTTGGTGGCCGCGACCAGGTGCGCGGTGCCGCCGAGCGCATGCACGGCCCAGGTGCCGACGCCGGCATTGTCCAAGTAGAAGGCGTACGCGTTCGTGAAGTTGTACACCACCACGCTGCGCTTGGAGCCGATCGACAGGTTGTTGGAGCCATTCAGGGCTTGCGCCACCCAATGCCCTACGCCGTCGGGATCCTGATAGTAGCCATGGGCGAGGGTGTTGTTGTACAGCACGATCAGGCTGTCGCGATCGTTCGGGTCGCAGCCGCCCACGCCGGGCATGCCCGGAGGACCGGGCGGACCGGGCTCGCTGTTCTGCGCGTACAGCGCGTACGGCACGCTCAGCAACTGGCTCGTCCCAGTGATCGAGTAGTTGGTGCCGCCATCCGGGTCGGTCTCCGATTTCAGGAAGTATGGGCCGTTGCTCCAGTCGATATCAGCGAAGACGCCGCTCACGGTTGCGCCCGATCCGATCTGCACCGTGGCCAGGCCGTTGGCATTCGTGGTGGGCGCATGCGTTTCGGCGTACACCGCAGTACCCGAGCTGCTCCCTTGGAGGATGCTCAGCCGCATGCCTACGGCGGTGTTCACGATCAGGTCGTCGGCGCCGCCGCGCAGCACGGCTTGGAAGCTCATCTGCTGCGGGGCCTGGGCCAGCAGGTTGATGGCCGCCCATGGGCCGAGGACGAGGAGCGCAAGGGTCTTGCTCAGGGTCATTGCTTCAGGATCTTGAAGGTGTTCTGTCCGTCGTTGCTGCGGATGATGCGGAGCAGGTAGCCCGCAGATGGCAGATCGAGCATGGGGATGAAGGTCCGCGATCCGGCCAATCGGCCTGTGCGCAGCATGGAGCCGTCGGCGCCGAGCAGCTCATAGCGTGAATGGCCATCCACTGTATGGCCCGATTCCACCGTGATGCCATCACGGGCCGGATTGGGCGAGACGGAAACCGCTTGATCCGGGGCTTGCGGATCCACCACGCGGAGCACCAGGTACTCATACGCTTGCTGCACGCCCTGGCTCACCGTGCCGCCCGCGCTGTTCATGGAGGTGAAATCAACCTGACCGACCGAGTAACTGATGGAGCCTCCGCCGCCGCCCGCATCACCGCCAGAGGCGGGCACGGCTCGTTGGCCAAACGCTTCACCAGCCAGTGCGCCGCAGAGGATCAATAGGAGTGGTCTCATGCTATCGGTTGGAAAAGTAGGAGGTTGGGTTCATCGGGTGCGCGAACAGAATCCCGGGTTGAATGTGATTTCATCTGCGCGGTGCCCGCTCCTGCGCCTGGGCATGATCACTGCTTCAGCACCAGCTCCGCTTTCCGGATCACCAAACTCGGGTTCTCCTCGGCCGTGAGGATCGCCTTGAAGGTGTAGGCGCCATCCTCCGGCACGGTGTACTCGCCGTTCTTGCCGGTGAAGCTCCATTCGGTGTGGCCGTTCAATTCGGTCTTCGCCTCGCCGATGGTCACGTTCTTCTCCATCGGGTCCAGCTCGAAGAGCTGCAGGTCGGCATCGTCCTTCACCACGCGCACCTGCCTTCGGCAGGCAGGCGGCGCATGCGCAGCGCGGCGGCGCCATCGTAGGCGATGTCCAAGTGGCTCCAGAGCGCGATCACATCGTCCTTCTTCAGGTCAAGTGTGGCCTCGCGCATCACCAGGGTCTCCGGCGTGCTCAAGGTATCGATGGAGAGCCGGGCCAATTCCTTACCGGTGATGGCTTCGCAGGAAGAGAAGAGCACGATGGCGAGCGGGAGGATGAGCAGGTGGCGCATGCGTTCCGGACTTCTTTGGAGGAGGGCGAAGGTCAGCAGCATCCTTCGAACACGGATCCACGGGCGCTGACCGGGTGATCAAGCGCCTGCTGGCCCGATCCTCTTCCAACGGACACGGTGAACGCTGGGCACCGCGCCCCGGAATCAGGTCTGGTGCTTGAGGTTGCGCCCGGTACCGTGACATGCAAGTCCTTGATGGACAGCGTACTCAACCATCCGTAGAGCCGTGCGTACAAAAGCCCGAGTCGTTCCTGCATCCTCGCTCTGTACCATGTCACTGAGCATCTCCTTCAAGCCAGGCCAGCGGCAGTCGTTCGCGGCCGCGCACTATTTCAATGGCGCAGCCGAGGAGGCCTTGCATGAGAGCATCATCCAGCTCAAGCCACGCCAATACCATCTCGAACTTCCGCTCGGGCGATCGATGCGACTGCGCATCTGGTCTGCCGAGCAGTTCGATGAGGACCGTGCGGGCCGGGTGCTCCTATGGCTGCAGGGGCTGCACCAGGACATCGATGCCCTGCGCGACCGCGCCCAACGCGATGAACTGCTGGGCGACATCATCCGCGGGTGGAGCGCCGCCAGCCACGATGGCCTCACCTTCCTGCTGGAGCACTGGGGCGATGCGCCTTCGGCCAACGAGGATCCCGTGCTCACCGTGGGTGTGCTCGGCGGCCGCATGGTGATGCTCTCGACCGACGCGCTGATGTTCGCAGAGCTGCACGAAGGCCTGTGCGGGCTCTCCCTGGCGCGCTTCGGCAGCTACCTGATCGAGATCGATGCCGATGAGCGCAGGCGGCTGAAGCGGGCCTGAGGCCGCCGCTGGTTGCCCGTTCGCACCCGCCTCCCCGCGCCACGCAGCACCTATACGGATTACGCTACTGCTGCGGGAGGGGCAGCCGATGCTCCTGTTCCGGCGGAAAGGCGGCTTCAAAGGCCGAGCGCATCGCTGTGCAGCTGGGCTTGCCTGCCTTTCTTCACCAAACAACCTCCCGATGAAGCTACGCATACTCGTCACCTTGCATGTCGCAGCATGCGTGGCAGCCCTTGCCGCCCAGGCACCGGGCTCACTGGACCTCGGTTTCTCCGGTGATGGCATCGCCACCGCGCACTTCGCGCCGATCGGCAGCGATGCATCCATGGGCATGGCGATCCAGCCGAATGGACGGATCGTAGTGGTGGGCAGCACGCAACAGGATACGCAGAAGAGCTGGGCCCTTGCCCGCTTCATGCCCGACGGCACCCTCGATGCATCGTTCGGGAGCGGTGGCATGGTGGTCACCACGCTCCTTCGGGCAGAACGGATCCGGCAATGACCTCGCGCTGGATGCAGAGGGCAAGGCGGTGCTGGTAGGCTTCTCGGGCCAGGGCGCTCCGAATGCCAACGATTTCGTGGTGCTGCGCTACCACACGGGCATCGGTGTGGGTATTCCAGAATCCGATGGAGGACCGTACTCGATTTCCGTGGTGCCCAACCCGGCCAGCGACCAGTTTCGCGTGAGCGGCCGAGCGAGCGATCTATTGCGCGTGACGGACATGACCGGCCGCACGGTGCTGGTGCGTACCCTCGGTGCCGATCAGCAATTGATCGACGCGAGCGGTTGGGCGCCTGGCACGTACGTGATCTTGCTGGAGCGCAAGGGGAGGATCCTGCGCGAAAGGTTGGTGGTGCAGTAGCGGATCAGGCGCCGGTCGCTTGGCGACCCAGCGTAGGCTTGAAGTCCTTCGGATGGGCGCGAGCCAGGTTCGCGGTCAATGGCATTCGTTCGTCGCTGAAGGGCCCTGGCACGCTAGCTTGCGTGCATCAGATCATCGCCCATGGCAACCAAGAAGACTGCAAGCACGCGCGCAACCAAGCCCGGCAAACAGCATCGCGGGCAACCGGAAGGGCTCTCTGCCTCGCATGCTCGCGCAGGCTCGCAGCTCGAGCGCGAACGGCATCTGTATCCGGGCAGCACGATCCCGAAGGCGGGCAGCGCGCGGAGCAATAAGAAGCCGAAGAAGCGGGGCTGAGGCGCGGGCAGGTCGAGGATCGGGCGTACGCGGAGCGCAGTGCTTCGTGGATCGCTCGCCTACTGCTTCAGCACCAGTTCCGCCTTGCGCACCACCAGGCTCGGGTTCTCCTCGGCGGTGAGGATCGCCTTGAAGGTGTAGGCGCCATCCTCCGGCACGGTGTACGCGCCGTTCCTGCCGGTGAAGCTCCATTCGGTGTGGCCGTTGATCTCGGTCTTCGTCTCGCCGAT
Source organism: Flavobacteriales bacterium (assembly GCA_016716605.1). Taxonomy (NCBI): domain Bacteria; kingdom Pseudomonadati; phylum Bacteroidota; class Flavobacteriia; order Flavobacteriales; species Flavobacteriales bacterium. The sequence goes on along the minus strand of JADJWA010000002.1, from coordinate 165,835 downwards.
GGTCACGTTCTTCTCCATCGGGTCCAGCTCGAAGAGCTGAAGGTCGGCATCGTCCTTCACCACGCGCACCTGCCTTCGGCAGGCAGGCGGCGCATGGTCAGTGCGGCGGCGCCATCGTAGACCAGATCGAGGTGGCTCCAGAGCGCGATCACATCGTCCTTCTTCAGGTTCAGCGTGGCCTCCTGCATCACCAGGTGATCGGGCGTGCTCAGCGTATCAATGGCCAACCGCGCCAGCTCCTTGCCGGTGATGGCCTCGCAGCTGGGGAAGAGGAGGAGGGCGATGGGGAGATAGAGGAGGGGGCGCATGGGCGCGAAGATTATGATCGCCATGGATCGCGGCGGTCGGTAGTAGGAGAAACGCGATGGTGAGGGAGCGGACGAGGCGGATGCGGGCTAGCCACGTCGCTGCGCCACTGATCGCAGATCAGCGGCAGCGCTAACGGTCATGCTCGCGGGAGCGACAACGGCCTGCTGGCCAAGCCCACCCACGGCGACATCATCCGCTTCGCGCCGCCGCTGGTGATCACTGAAGCGCAAGTGATGGAGGCGGGTAAGATCATCGCGCTCTGCGTACGGCAGTTCGCGTGAGGATTTCCGGAGGCAGATGAGCTGCGCCGCGTGCTGCCTATAAGCGGTGGTCATTCGCTGTTGGACGCTTGCGAGGCTGTCACTGCGAGGCTCTGCGAAGCAATGCGCGCAATGGCGTTCAACGGATGAGGCTTGCAGCAGTGCGCTCGTGCGTGGGCTTATTGGTGCGTTGGGGCGCATTGCTGCAAGCCGATGTTAGGTGCCGTTCTTCATTTCTTCTTTCCTGGTTTATGATATCCACCAATGCTCAGGTTAATGAAATACATTGATCCACGAATGTCCAATGGATTCTGGAAATATGCTGGATATACTCCTGTTAGTACCCTGAAATAGAGGTATTGTGTCACATATTCATGTCCCGGGAATTGGTTTTTCTCTTTTATCGGAAAATGGATCTTGAAGTCAAAAGCTGTCCCGACGGAGAATGAAGGAATCCAATTCGTTGATTCACGTTTTGGTTCTGAGCTATTGGAAGAAGAGTTGAACGCCTTGAGTCCACCACTCACGAAAGGTATGATCGTGAACCTTTTTGTATTCAGCAATTCGTAACCTACTGAAAGTTGCAAATGAGTGGAACCTAAACCATTCCCTTCATTCCAATTCTCTCCGTAATTCAAGTCACTGATTATTGATCCCGAGATTCCACCTGTCTGGAGGATATAATGAACCTTTCTATACGAGAATGTTAAACCGGCATTGGCATAGCACCATCCATCTTGGACCATGTTAGCTGCATTTCCTGTCAGAAGGAAAATTCCTGTACAAGGCCCTAGTTCTGCTCCGACACCCCAATTCCCGTAGTCATATTCTGCATCTGCCGTATCAGATTGAGAATATGTCTTAATACCAAGAAGCAGAAAGCATGTGATTGTAAGCAGTCTCATTTTAATGGTGCACAACGGGCCTGCGCTTGCCGCAGGCCGCCTTTCGTGATCTTGTTCCTGGACGAAGTTATCATGCTTCAACGGGAGTTGTCACCGGTACGAGGGCGGCTTGCGGCAAGCGCATGTTGGTGGCAGTTATTTTATGATCTCTTTTACCCTTATGGGAAACTCCGCGGCTACCTCAAAGGCTTGAAAATCTCCCTGTTTCTTTCTGATCCATTCGGCGTCGTTGTCATCATTGCCTTTGTAGTAAACGATGCCGCTCACTTCCGTATGTATCCATAGCAGTTCGTCGATTAATTCCAAGTAATCCGAAAATTGAGTATCTCTACTAATTTCAATTTGAAATTGCGATCTCAGCCGTGTTGATCTGTTGCGTCCGATGTACCTAACCAGACCGTTCCTTGTTTGAAACAGGTCATTCGTATCTCCATTTAAAACGAATGAATCCGCCCCTAGCATTTTGACAGATATTATCTCATCTGGGATATCTAGTGGATATTTTTCACAATGGTCGCAAGTTTCAATTTCGATGGTGCCGTCATACTTGTTGATATGCGTGATTGGCCGTTTTAATAGTATGACCTGCTCGTCGTTCTCGTTGGTCTCAATGTTGAGCATTGAATCACGTAGCCTTTGTCAAATAATTCTGCCATGACAGGCGCAACCATTCCCAATGGTGTTCGACTGTCCACGTGTAACCATACAATCTGTCCATGAGCTTCACTGAACCCGAAAATTCCATCGTCTGATTTTCTTACTACATGGTTATTGAAAAGGTAAAATAAAGAATCCTTTGAACCGCCAATAATGAGTTCATGCTCAAAAGCACTGGGGAATTGATGTATACCTGTACTGCTGGATACCTTTTCTGTAAGTTGAAAATCTGAGGTAAGATTTCTCGTCCTGTTGTTGAAGTACGTTTCTGCTGTGACACAATCGCGGTGAGGTATTAGCCATAAGGTATCACCCTCACCGTACATTGTCACAGTCCCGTTATCGTCTATGATATAATTCGTGCTGAACGTATTATCGACCCAAGGGTCAATGGTCATGATATTTCCTTTGAAGCTAATGAAGGATGCAAAACAACTGTCCGGATTTTGGCAAACAGTGTCGTTAATTACCATTCGGTTGTCTCGAATATTCCATGTTTGAAATTGTTGGCCTTTATTATTCCATACAAGGTGATAGTGTCCGTCGAGATTCGGTTGACTGCATGACCACAATAAGGGCAACAATAGACTTACTGTTATCTGGCCCGTGCTTGCTTTCATTGTAATTGCCACCAACGTGGAGCTATGTGCAGCGCAGCGCGTGGGATTGTGTTGGGAGCGTTGCACATAGCGTGTGTTGGCCCCGTTCTTTTCTCTTCAGGCATTTAGGTGACAAGGCTAAAAAGCAACAACATGGCAAAAAAGCAGAACATTCCAGAAGGCTTTAACGACATAGACAAGACCCCGCCACCTGACGGAGCGCTGATCATATTGGTGTTCCACAATGGTGAGCGGGCCAATGCAACGGTCAAAGGTGAATGGTTAATGCACGCTCCGGGTCAAGTGAGTGTGCAGGCACTTGTTCGACCTCCGATTGCATGGGCGTATCAGATAAAGGCCGAAGGTGGTAATTGAATGGGGGCCAACGGGCCCCCCCCCCCCCCCTTCTTTTTTTTTTTTTTTTTTTTTTTTTTTTTCTTCCCCCCCCCCCCCCCCCCCCCCCCCCCCCACCCCCCCCCAAAAACTCCCCCCCCCCCCCCCCCCCCCCCCCCCCCTTTCCCCCCCCCCCCCCCCCCCCCTTTTTCTTCCCCCCCCCCCCCCCCCCCCCCTCCCCCTCTTTGTCCCCCCCCCCCCCCCCCCCCCCCCCCCCCCCCTTTTCCCCCCCCCCCCCGCTTTTCCCCCCCCCCCCCCCCCCCCCCCCTTTTTTCCCCTTTTTCCCCCTTTTTTCCCTTTTTTTACGGGAATTTCGGTTTTTTCCCCCTTTTTTTTTTTTTTTCCCCCCCCTCTTCTTTTTTTTTTCCCCCCCCCCCCCCCCCCCCCCCCCTCCTTTCCCCCGCCCCCGGGGCCCCCCCCCCCCCCCCCCCCCCCCCCCCCCCCCCCCGGGCGCCCCCCCGGGCCCCCCCCCCCGGGGCTTCCCCCCCCCCCCCCCCCCCCCCCCCCCGCCGCCCCCCCCCCCCCCCCCGGGGCGGCGGGGCCAGGAAAACCATTCCCCCCCCCCCCCGGCGCCCCCCCCCTTCCCCTTCTTCCCCCCCCCCGTGTTTCCCCCCCCGGCCGTTTTTTTTTTTCCCTGGGTTTTGGGTCCCCTTTTTTTCCCCGATTTGGTTGGCTTTTTTCGGCCTGCGGTTTTTCCCCCCCCCCCCCCCCTCGCTAACTCGTCGGTTGTGCCCACTGTGGGGTTTATTTCCGGCCTTGGGCGGAGTGAGGAATTGGTTCAATGATGCCAATAGGGGAGCAAAAGCCCAACTTTTCGTCACAGGCCGAGGTCATCCAAGGGGCTCCTGATCTTGCCAATGGCTTTGGTGCTGACATGGGTGTAGATCTCCGTGGTCTTCGAGGAACCGTGGCCTAGCAGGGTTTGAAGATAGCGCAGGTCGGTGCCCTTCTCCAAGTGGTGCGTGGCGAAGGCGTGCCCCTGCGAGCTGCTCAGGCACAACGCCATCTGCTCACCGATGCAGGGTCTTCCCTCTTCATCCGCGCAAGGTCTTCAGCGAATACAACCAACACGATACTTCCGCAGCGGTCTCGGCGCAGCGCTCCACCCCCACGCGAAAAGCCCCGGCTGGAGGCCGGGGCTTTCGCTTGAAGAAGGAAGGTTGTCAGGGGCCTGCCGCGGCCCCGGCTCACGGCTCAGGCCGCGCGGGCGATGGCGGGGTCGCTCATGAGGCCCTCACCAGCTGCGCCGATCGCGCTCACGCTCACCCAGTAGGCCTTGTAGCTCTCCAGGTCGGTGAGCATGAACCGCGACTTGGTGGTGATCCCCACCACCTGCCACTCGGCCTGGATGTTGGGGTCCTTGTCGGTGATGCGCACATGGTACGCATCCGCGCCGTGCTGCGCGGTCCACACCACTTCGGCCTCGCCCTGCTTGCCCGTCATGCGCACGAAGCGGATGAAGGGCGTGCCCGGCAGGCCCACCGGTACGGGCACCTTGCTCAGCTCGAAGCCCGAGCTGGCCAGGATGGCCGCGTCGCCCTGCGCCGTGAGCCGCACATAGTCGGCCTGCTTGCGCAGCATGCTCCGCACGTCCAGTACCAGGTTGTTGCGCAGGATGCGGTCCTCCAGCCCGCCATGCTTGGCCTTGTTGATGGCCACCTCCAATTCATCGCCCAATGTCGTCATGTCCGCCAGCGGCACGGCGGGGGTAGCGAAGTGGGCGTTCCCGGTCATTTTCGACACCACATAGCGCAGCAGTGCCAACAGCGTTCCCGGGATGAGACGAGAGAGAGAAAGCTTGATGTTTGCCATCGTGCTTCCGGGCTTTTCGGATCCGGCCTGACCGGCAAGGACGTTTGTTAGTTGATCCGGGGGCTTTAACGCGGCCGGTTCAGCGCAACCCGCCTATTCCTGCAGGAATGTTCCATGCCGGCGCGGAATCAATAGTTGCGCCCCGCACGCAAGGGCTATTCCTGCATGAATATTCCAGACCTGGTAACCCTTCCTGTCAGGCGCATGGCGCCAGCGCGCCGCGCCGCGTCGCAACGGATCCGCCAGCTGGCGCCAACACGTGGCGCCACATGCACCATCCTGCCGATCGACATGGACCCCGATGTCGGCTGACGTGCACCCCGATGCCGATCGACATGGACCCCGATGTCGGCCGACGTGCACCCCGATGCCGATCGACATGGACCTCGATGTCGGCTGATGTGCATCACGATGGCGACCGACATGAACTCCGATGTCGGCCGACGTGCATCCCGATGTCGATCGACATGGACCTCGATATGGGCCGACATGCGCCATCATGTCGATCGACATGGACCCCGATGTCGGCCGACATGCACCACGATGTCGATCGACATGGACCCATCTGCAGGGTGGCCCGTGCCAACCTGGTGACCTGCTAACACCAGCAGCCCCCGGCAGGGGTCAGGTCTGCGCGGGAGGCGTTGGCCCCACCACGTTCACGTGGATGGTGTACAGCGGCGTGCCCGGCGGCGGCGGCGCGGTGAGCACCGCGAGGTCGCAGCCCAGCGCCAGGGCCAGCCGGGCCATCAGCTCGTTGCTGGGCGTGTACTTGTCCTTCTCAATCTTGCTGATGGTGCCTTGCTGCACCCCGCAGGCCAGCCCCAATTGGGTCTGGGTGAGCTTCAGCAATACGCGGTGCAATCGGATACGCTCGCCGTACATGGTGTGTGGGTTTATTGTTCTTCATGCTGCACATAACCGGCTATTCACTGAACGTGAAGCTAACGGCGCCTTGGGGCCGGTGCGTTACCCACAAATGGTTGCCATTTCCACAGGGGGCGGTTGATGGCAGGGCAGCGGCGCGCACAGCTACCAGGTGCGCTGACGGCCAACGACCCGAGCATCGGGGCCAACGCGCACGCCATCGGGTACACCACGCGCGGCAGCCACCAAGTCACGGACCTGGAGAGCAAAGGCCAGCTGGTTCTGCGTGAGCGCCATTGGCAGCGCCGGTGAGGGCCGCATGCGACCCCGCCATGGGCCGGGCCGCCTAAGCGCAGCACTGACCTTGACTAGCTACCCATGCGAAAGCCCCGGTTCCTCGGCCGGGGCTTTCGCGTTTGGGGGTGCCACGAGCCAGAGACTCGCGGCAGCGGGGTGAATAACTAACCGTTGTCGGAATCAGGAGCGTCTGTACAAATCCGACTGGGTCTCCGATTTGGGAGGCCGATCACCAGTGAACGCAGCGCGTGGTTCCCGAAGACGAAATATCCTGCTTCGGCATAGAATGATGTGTTTAGCAAACGCCTTTGTCGAAAGCATTTAACAACTCCTCTTATCTGAGATTTTGGCAGGTTAGACGGAGCCATTACTTTACTCGTCGACTAGGCGAACCAATTCTGCCGTTTAAACCGCCATGACTTTGTCGAAATTGCTGACACGGGCAATTCTAAGGAACTAGAATTGTATCCCAATGCCACAAACCGGCAGAGGAAATGACTAGAGACAAGTGTTATCGGTACATCTACCGCGATGCGCGGAGTGGCCAGATCGTAACGGAGGAGTTCGCTCGCCGTTACCCGCAGTACACGGTTCGGGAACGAATTGAAGTTCCTTGTTGATGGTTAGACCCATACACAGGGGCTGATAGGTTCAGCCGAACAGGAGCCTCACCCTTGGTGGGGCTCCCTATTTTCAGCCCGTGCCCACAGACCCCATCAATTCCTTCCTCATTTACTGCGCAACCCACATCAAGGGTGACGAGAAGGGTGAGGCTCAGACTTTCCTTGACCGCTTTTTCACGGCACTAGGCCACACTGACGGATACAAGGGTGCAGGTGCGACACTTGAACATCGCTTGTACAACAAGCGCACGCATAGCACCAGCTTCGCGGACCTGGTATGGCCGAAGCGTGCGCTCATCGAGATGAAGAAGCGCGGCGAAGACCTCTCGCTGCATCTGCAACAGGCCACCAACTACTGGTTCAAGCTCGCTGGCGACCGCCCGCGCTATGTGGTGCTCTGCAACTTCACCGAGTTCTGGGTGTACGACTTCGATACCGATCCGGATGAACCGCAGGACAAGGTGAAACTGGAGGACCTAGCCAAGCACAAGCAATCGTTCACCTTTTTGCTGCCGCGCCCGACCGTGCCCGTGTTCCGCACGAACCGTGTGGATGTTACCGACAAGGCAGCAAGGAAGGTGAGTGAGGTCTTCCGGTCCATGAGCAAGCGCGGTGTACCGCGTGAAACGGCGATGCACTACACGATGCAGTGCATACTGGCCATGTTCGCGGAGGACGTCGAACTATTGCCGGACAAGATCTTCACCCGCCTCATTGCCGAGTGTGATGCGGAAGCCGGAAGTGGGCCTGATAAGTGCGCAAAGAGCTTCGACCTCATCGCAGGACTCTTCCGGGCCATGAACGAGGAGGGCATCACGGAAGCGGGCAAGTATCGCGGTGTGGACTATTTCAATGGCGGGCTCTTCCAGAAGATCACACCGGTCGAACTCACCAAGCACGAGGTGGGCATGCTGGATGCCGCGTGTATGCACGATTGGAGCAAGGTGAACCCGGCCATCTTCGGCAGCTTCTTCGAGGGTGGCATGGAGGCTGGCGAGCGCCACGCCGCCGGCGCCCACTACACGTATGAGATAGACATCAAGAAGATCGTCGACCCCGTCATCGTCCAGCCTTTCCAAAAGGCCATCGCCCTCGCGCTCGAAGAGAAAGCCCCGTTGGATGCGCTCTACAAAGTGCTCGCGTTGCTGCGTGCATTCCGGGTGTTGGACCCCGCCTGCGGCAGCGGCAACTTCCTCTTTGTGGCCTACCGCGAAATGAAGAAGCTGGAAAAACAGTTGCTCGCCCTCATTCGCCAGCACAGTACCAAGGCCGCCGATGCCAAACGCTTGCGCGAGTTCCTTGAACGTGAGCCCTACGTGAGTACGCGCCAGTTCTACGGCATGGATATCAAGTCCAACGCTGTTGAAGTGGCGAAGGTGACCTTGATGACCGCCAAGGAGCTGTGGTGTACCGAACATGGCGAAGACTATGACCGCGAAAAGGCTCTACCGCTGGATAACCTCGACGCCAACATCCAATGTGTGGATGCCCTGCTCAATACGGATGGCACCCAACGCGCGTGGCCCGAAGTGGAAGCCATCATCGGCAACCCGCCATATCAGAGCAAGAACAAGATGCAGCAGGAGTTCGGCGCGGAATACGTGGCCAAACTTCACACCGCATACCCTGAAGTCCCCGGCCGCGCGGACTTTTGCGTGTACTGGTTCCGGAGAGCCCACGACCACCTGAAGGAGGGTCAGCGCGCGGGACTGGTCGCGACTAATACCATACGCGAGAATTACAGCCGCCAGGGAAGTCTTGACTACATAACAGCGAACGGCGGAGTGATTTACAACGCTGTTTCGACCCAAGACTGGCCCGGCGAAGCATCATTGGATGTCTCCATTGTGTCTTGGAAAAAGGGGACTTTCACTGGCCAGCCGTATCTCTATGTTCAGGATAAGAATGGAGAACTTTACATGCATGAAGTACCCGTGATTAACAGCAGCCTGTCCATCGGCACCGATGTGGCCGGCGCCAAAGTGTTGCACTGCAATACCGAGCCCAAGTGTGTCTTCCAAGGGCAGACGCATGGGCACGATGGCTTCCTGCTGGATATCCACACAGCTCAAAAACTGCTTGCGAAAGAAGCGCGTACCACTGAAGTACTGAAGCCCTTTTTGAACGGTGAAGAGTTGCTCAGCGAACTCGATGCCCAACCGGCTCGGTATGTCATCGACTTCGCTGGTCTTGACATCCAAGCAGCAAGTTCATTTCGGTCGCTCTTCGCACACGTAGAGAAACATGTGTTGCCGGAAAGAGAAGCTCGAGCGGCAGAGCAGGAGAGTGAGAACGCGGCGTTGCTGAAGGTGAACCCGAAGGCCAAGGTCAACAAGCATCACATCAACTTCTACAATCACTGGTGGCAATTGAGCTGGGCGCGTGAGGACATGCTGCTGGGCATCGCTTCGTTAGAACGATACATCACGTGCTCACGGGTCGCCTCACGGTCCATTTTCGAATTTGTCCAGTCGACCGTTCACCCGAGCGATGCACTCATGGTCTTCGCTTTTGAGGACGACTATTCTTTCGGCATCATTCAAAGCGACGTCCATTGGCAATGGTGGAAGGCGAAGTGCAGCACATTGGAAGCCCGTTTGCGCTACACGACGAACAGCGTATGGGACACCTTCCCTTGGCCGCAGAAGCCAACTAAGAAACAGGTAGAAGCCGTGGCACAAGCTGCCAAGACCTTGCGCGAGGCGCGCACCAAGGCCATGAAAGACCACGGCATGAGTTTGCGCGACCTGTACCGCCTGCTGGAGAAGCCCGGCAAGAACCCGATCAAAGACCTGCACGCCGCGTTGGACAAGGCTGTGCTAGCGGCCTACGGCTTTGATGCGAAGAAGGACCTGCTGGCGCAGCTACTGGAGCTGAACTTAGCAGTAGCAGAACATGAGGCGAATGGTGAGAAGGTGACAGCACCAGGGTTGCCTATCCAATAGTAGATTAACTGAGATACGACCACGAGGAAGCCCATCGACCCCGCCAATGCGGGGTTGTTCAACACATACCGCTCCGCAGGCTATAAGGAGCAAGTGATGGCTTGTCGAGGTGGGTGACGACTGTAGAGCTAGCAGGACGGACTTGCGCGTGATGGAAGCCACGGATCGCAGATCCGCGGTAGCGGGGGGCTTGTGAGTCCTTAGACTATGCGCCGAGCTAATTGCTGTTTCGACTGTCCTGTAACTTAGCAATCAAGAGGTCAACGACGGCTCTAATCTCGTCGTCCTTATCTGCGGCCTTCTTGATTGTGTGTCCACCGACTTTTCGGCTCTCATCGAAGGCACTCTCAGCAACATCATCAAACCAAATAGGAATGACCTTTCCGTCCTGGAACCGGTCCTTAAACACATTGGATTCAAGCCTTGTCCAAACTCGCATCGGGTAATCTTTGCCAAGCAGTACGACAACAAATTCTGCTTCTGATGCATATATCGGTCGCAGATACTCCTCAACGTCCTCGGCTAGAATTCTCTGTTGTTCATTCTTGTCGTAAAAGACTTCGACCTCATGTTCGGTCAAGGCATCGAAAATGCCCTTTGCGTAGCTTCGGTCCGGCCCTGCAAAGGACAGAGCAAAGTCATACTTGCGATTGAATGAAATGGTCGTGAATCCGATTTCCTTCGCGAAGGACCTCCAAGAAATGTTGCTGATGTAGAAGAGGAACTGCGGGTCCTCAATCGTCAAGGTTTCTGCGTCCTCATTGAAGTGAATCACTGAGTCAATATCCGGATTTGAATTGATTACCTCTCCAAGAAAACCCTTGTCAATCACTTGGCCGATGCTTCCGCGCAATTCATTGTGTTTTCGAAGTTCTTCTTTAAGATTCAAAGACCAACTCGGACATTCAGACAACCAGTGCAAGACATGCAGGTATGGCGCCCTGCCAGCCTTGCGCAGTTTTGACCCACGACAAAAGTCAATGCAGCGCTGACGGTAGACCTTGTCGAGTCGGGTCCATACACTGGATTTTACTAACTCGAAACTGGTATCTAAGAACTTCGGCACATGTGTTCTCTCAAGCACCTTCGATTCAAGACAAATCTCTCGACAGAGCATCTGTGCGAGGTAGAAGCTACCATGGACTGCCTCCACTACATCACCCTTGACTCCAATCTTCAGACCTAACGAGTCCTCTCCTTTTTCAATTAACGCTACAATCTTCTCATCCGGTTCCGATTCAAACTCAACGATATCTAACCTGTTCACAAGGTCATTCGCAAAATGAATGAGGCTGTCGCCGGCTCTGTTTATCCCAATGATGATGACTTTAGTATCATCGTCAGCACCATCGGCAAGCAGTTTTAGATAATCTGCTAAGCTGTTTTGCAGCGCTGCATCAAGCTTGTGAAAGTCATCGATGACGATTACTCCAGCCCCTTTTGTGGTAGAAATGCTCCGGATGTACTCTATGTCCGTGGGTCGTCTTCCACTTAACCTGAGCACGTCCCCGGATAGACCGGCCTCCTTTATGGCATTCTCAATAGCGGATGTCTTACCAATGCCCGACGGGCCTTCAATTACTAAGCACCTTCCGGCAGTGCGTAGGCTGAGCAGAATTTCCGGGTAGCGCTTCGGAACGACAAAGGTGTATGTGGGAGTTCCATTGGTACGAAAGACTTCCTCAAGCCGCAGAGTGGCGGTTTCTGGTATCTTCTCTTTCATCCGCTGGTAATTGAATATTTCGGATTCTCCACAGCTGTCGCACCTATTCATGACCTGGTATTCCCCTCACCCCCTCACCATCTCCACCACCTTCTCCACCACATCCTCTACGCTGGGCTTGCAGGCTAAGTTAATTCTCCTCCCGCTACCGCGGATCTGCGATCCGTGATTCTTTCTAGGTCTTCACGGGGGTCAGAATGCATGTTCTGACGCATAGTGCCCGCACCACGTGTCCTTGTAGATACTACCACAAACTCCAGGTCCACCGTTGCCGTGATAGTATCGCTCACAATGGCATTTGTCGTAGTGGGCACATTGGCCATAGCCTTCAGACTTAGCCTGGTCTTGATGCGCAAGAAGGATCTGTTCCGCTTCCAGTTGAAGCTTACTGATCTCTTCACGGATTTCGGCGAACCGCTTCCGAGCGTCTTGGAGATTGAGGGTGGTCATTGGTGTTGGTAGTTGTTACGGTTGGCCAACTGGCGTCCGCCGTTTCTGGAGAACCAGCCGGAAGTTAAAAGTAGAAATTCTCCGATACCGCGGATCTGTGAGCCGTGGTACCACACTAGAGGATGATGTATTGGTCCGGATCACAGATCTGAACCAGCTGAAGAGATTCGCGGGAGCGGGGGCCAAAGCGCGGACTGCTGGAAGGAGGCCGTGCAGTGCCAGAAATTCATTAACGTTGTATACTACCAATTGCTAACTGATGAAGTACACATCCTTCCTTCTCTGTGTCGTGCTGTTGGCGGGCCTTGCCTCTTGTACGACCACAACTAAAGTGCAAACCTCGAAGTCAATGGACATTTATGGTGCAGGCGTGATCCAACATCCGGTGATTGGCGAACTGGAGGTACGGGTCACAAAGATTTCGGCCTCCTTGACGGAGAGCAGTACCATTCACATGGAGACATTGAAGAGCATGGTGATTGCTGACGCCATTAAGACCGCAGCAGCCGACGTGCTGGTGGAGCCAACTTTCACCACGGAGACAACGGGAATGCGCACGACGATTACCGTTGTCGGTTTTCCTGCCAATTACAAGAATTTCCGCTTGATGCGAACTGAGGATGTGCCTTTGCTTGAAGCCGGTGTGCTCCAGAAAGCAAAGACCACGGAACCGGTTGCAGTGAAGAAGAAGGGTGGTGGGGCAGCGGCCGCAGGCATTGTTCTGGGCACGCTTCTTACGATTGGGATCGTTCTCGCTGCTGGTTTGCCGTAAAGGTGCATGCTGCCGTGTGCGCCGCAGTTGGCTGACAAAGCCGGTAAGCTGGGCGGTGGTCGGGATCACAGATCCGAACCAACGGAAGAGATTTGCGTGAGCGTGGGGAGTTTGTTCGATGTACTTTCGTTCGTCAATCCTCGTGAGTCCTTGAAGGACGGTTCAATCCCCCTCTGCCTTGTGCTTTTTTTCCAAGGCGTGGTCCAGGGGCAACCCTATTATCAACGTGCATTTGGCGGCCTTCTGAACGACCGGGTATATGCGATCTGTGCCACCGAAGACAATGCGGTGATTCTGGGAGGCATGACCGGTAGCTTCGTGGCAGGGACCAACGCGGATGATCTCTACCTGACGAGAATTCATCGGTCTGGAGAAATGCAATGGTCTAGACATTACGACTGCGGGATAGTCTCATGGGCACTAGATCTCGCTACTTGTAGTCACGGTAGCATCATGGTGGCAGGGGGGCGAAAGCCGACTTCCGGTATCCTGCTCCGTGTGGACTCATTGGGGGATGTGGATTGGGCCTATACGGGCGCAGTTCAGCGCTACACAGCGGTATGCGTAGGTATTGATGAGATGGTTTACGCCCTTGGCTATACAGTTGGAACCAACTCGGACATCCAATTGGACAAATTCCGAGCGGACGGAACGCTGCTTTGGTCCAAACGGTACGGAACTTCTAATGCTGAAGTGACCGGCGGGGTCTCTCCAACTGCCGATGGGGGTGCTATCGTGGCTTGCTCAACACTTGTGGCAGGCTCTGGAGTCGATGGCCTGCTGATGAAGGTGGATGGCGATGGTGATATCGAGTGGTCGCGCACTTTCGGTCTCGCCGCGGCCGAGGAGTTCCATGATGTGAAGGAAATCGCCACGGGCGGCTATGTCGCGGTGGGAGCCACAAGCGGTGGGCCGGCCCTCGCCATTCGGGTAAACAACGTTGGGGATACCTTGTGGACGAGGGTCTTCGACGGCGGAATCGGAAGTTGCCGCTTCCGGACCGTTCAGGAGGTAAATCAAGGCTTCCTGATCAGTGGAGAGTTCTGCTCTGGGTCTTGTTACCCACTGCTGGTGCTGCTTGATGACGCTGGTAATCTGGTTTGGCAGCGCCGGTTGAATGGGTGGAACATCATGCCCACGGAGCCCGGACTACATGCCCAATTTACAGATGGTTCGTTGGCCCTGACCTCTTCTGTTGCAGACACCGGCCCAGGTTCGCGGGACATCTGCATGGCCGTGTTGGACGGTCAGGGCATGGGTGCGGACTGCGAACTTGCGACCGAGGTGATGAACACGCTTTCGCCGACTTGGTACCTTGGTGTCCAGGGCGAAGCGCTAGGGGCTGGGGGGGTATCCCCGCTAATGCCGACGGCCAATCCTGCGGCCACATTGCTCGAGAACATATGTGGCAATGTTGGTCTCGCGGAACGCGCTCCGATTACGACCGATCTGGTCATCGATGCGGGTTCCGGCACAGTGGCCATGCAAAGCCTCCCATCGCAGGGAACAGTATCCCTTTACAATGGACTTGGCCAGGAACTGGAGTCCTGGCGCGTGCAGAGCGCATCGTTGAGCATAACGCTTGCAGGCAAGAGCTCAGGGCTATTCCTCGTCACCGTACTTGACAAGTATGGAAGACTGCTCGCGACTTACCGTGTTGCGGCTGTCCACTGAACCTCCGATGTGGAACCTTAACAGGTCTCTCAAAAAGAGTCCACAGCGGGCGAGTCACTATGAGCAGAGGTCAGTCCACTCCGGGTTCATGCCCTCGATGAGCTTCACCTTGCGCGCGCGGTTGCCGGCCTTCAGTTGCTTTTCGCGCTCAATGGCCTTGCTCATGCCATCGATCTTCTCGTAGTACACGAGCTTGTCCAGATTGTACTGCGCGGAGAAGCTGTTGGGGTAGGTCTTGTTCTTGTGCTTGGCCACGCGGCCCTTGAGGTCGGAGGTAACGCCCACGTAGAGCACGCCGCCGCGGCGGTTGGTCATGATGTACACCCAGGCGGTCATGTTCGTTGGTGCTGATCACGGTCGTCAGGTTGCAAGATCGCTTCGGCTGGCCTGGCGGCCAGCCTCGCGATGACCGGCTTCGGGTATTGATACCCGAAGCCGGTCATCGCGAAGCCCCGCCTGGGGCGGGGCTGAAGCGATCTCGTTACGCGCGAAGCGCCACCCTACTCACTGAGCATCCCCACCACCTTCTCCACCACATCCTCCACGCTCGGCTTGCTGAAGTAGTCGCCATCGCTGCCGTAGGCGGGGCGGTGCGCCTTCGCGGTGAGGGTTGAAGGCGTGCCATCGAGGTAGCGGTAGCCGCCCTGCACTTCCAGGATCTGCTGCAGGATGTACGCGCTGGCGCCGCCGGGCACATCCTCATCCACCACCAGCAGGCGGTTGGTCTTCTTCAGGCTCTCCACGATCGTGTGGTTGAGGTCGAAGGGGAGGAGGGTGCGCACATCGATCATCTCCACATCGATGCCGAGGGCGTGGAGGCGCTCCGCTGCTTTCTGTGCCACATGGAAGGTGCTGCCGTAGCTCACGATGGTGATGTCGGTGCCTTCGCACCAGACTTCGGGCACGCCGATGGGCACGGTGAACTCGCCGAGGTTGCTGGGCAGGCGCTCCTTGCTGCGGTAGCCGTTGAGGCATTCGATCACCAGCGCGGGGTCGTCGCTCTGCAGCAAGGTGTTGTACATGCCAGCGGCCTGCTGCATGTTGCGCGGCACGCACACCACCACGCCGCGCAGGCTGTTGATGATCATGCCCATGGGGCTGCCGCTGTGCCAAACGCCTTCTAAGCGGTGGCCGCGCGTGCGCACGATGAGCGGGCACTTCTGTCCGCCTTTGGTGCGCCAGAGCACGGTGGCCAGGTCGTCGCTCATGCCTTGCAGGCAATAGAGCAGGTAATCGAGGTATTGGATCTCGGCCACGGGGCGCAGTCCGCGCAGCGCCATGCCGATGCCCTGGCCGAGGATGGTGGCCTCGCGGATGCCGGTATCGCTCACGCGCAATTCACCGAACCAGCCCTGCATGCCTTCCATGCCCTGGTTCACATCGCCGATCTTGCCGGTGTCCTCGCCGAAGGTGAGCAGCAGCGGCTCCTGCTCGAAGAGGGCCTTGAAGTTGTCGCGGATGATGATGCGGCCGTCGACCTGTTCGTCGGTGGCGTATTCCACCGGCACTTCGCGGACCTTGAGGCAGCTCTTCGCGCTCTCGGAGTAGAGGTGCGAGCCGTAGCGGTCACCGTTCAACGACATCGCGTTCTCGATCCAATCTTTCAGAGGCTGGCGTGCGATGGGATCAGCCGTGGCGGCCAGCAGCAACGCACGCCGGGCAGCGCTCACCACTTCCTTGCGACCGGGGCTCATCTCAGAACGAAGCTCCTTGACCAGGTTGGTGATGGTCTCCGCCGTGTTCGAGCCCTCAGGGAAACGCGCACCGGCCAGCGCTTCGATCATGAACGCCACATCGTTCAACTCGGACTTGATCTCGTCCTGGAACGCTTTCCACGCGGCTTTCTGCGCGGCGCGCGCATCGGCCTTGGCCTTGGCTTCCAGTTCCTCGAGCTCCTGCACGCTGGCGATCAGCTCGCCGCCGGGACGCGCATTCAGGATCCACTCGCGGAACTTCACGTTGCAGTCGTACACCTTGTACCAATCGAGCAGGGGCACTTCCTCCACGCGGTTGCCGTCCTTGTCGCGGATCCAATCGCTCACGCTGCTCTTGTAGCGCTCGTGGCTGCCGCTGGTGCTGTGGCCCTGCGGCTGCGTCACCTCCTCCACGTGGATGAGCACGGGCACATGCTCGGCGCGGCACAGGGCGATGGCCGTCTCGTAGGTGCGGTTCAGCGACACGTAGTCCCAGCCCTTGGTCTTGAAGAGCTCGATGCCATTGGTGCCCGGCTCGCGCTGGAAGCCGGAGAGCAGCGTGCTGATGCTGCCCTTGGTGGTCTGGTAGGCCTTGCTCACGCTGATGCCCCAGCCATCGTCCCACACGCTCATGGCCAAGGGCACGCTGAGCACGCCGGCGGCATTCATGGTCTCCCAGAAGTGACCTTCGCTGGTGCTGGCATCGCCGATGGTGCCGAAGGCGACCTCATTGCCTCTATCAGTGAGGTGCGTGTGGCCGTGCAGCGCCTCGTTGTTGCGGAACACCTTGCTCGCCTGCGCAAGGCCGAGCAGTCGCGGCATCTGTCCGCCGGTGGGGGAGATATCGGGCGATGAGTTCGGCTGGGCCATCAGGTCCTTCCACTCGCCGTTGTCGTCGAGGCTGCGCGTGGCGAAGTGGCCGTTCATGCTGCGGCCTGCGCTGCTGGGGTCGGCCTGCACATCGGCGTGCGCATAGAGCTGCGCGAACCATTGCTGCACGGTGAGCTGCCCGATGGCGAACATGAAGGTCATGTCGCGGTAGTAGCCGCTGCGCCAATCGCCATCGCGGAACTGCTTGGCCATGCACACCTGCGCCAGTTCCTTGCCATCGCCGAAGATCCCGAACTTGGCCTTGCCTCCAAGGACTTCCTTGCGGCCGATGAGCGAGGCCTCGCGGCTGAGCACGCAGAGCTCGTAATCGCGCAGGACTTCCTCTTTCAATTCGCTCAAGCTGATCTCGGCTTCGGGTGCGGTCTTGGTGCGGGCCATGGCTGATAACGGGTCGTGGCGAAGGTAGTGGCATGGGGTGAAGGTGAAGTGATGCGCGGTGCAGCTTCATGCAGCATCTTCGCGCCCGTTCGCTGGAGCGTTGGTTGCCGAGGCGGATGCCCGTGCCTGCCGCACCCTCCCGCCTCAAGGTCATCCTTGCTTTTGCGGCCCTCTACATCATTTGGGGCAGCACGTATTACGGCATCAAGGAGGCGCTCACGGGCTTCCCGCCCTTCATGCTCGGCGGCCTGCGCTTCGCGGCGGCGAGCGTGATCATGTTCGTGATGACCCGGGCACAGGGTTTCAGCGTAGTGCCGGAGAGCGGACTTTGGAAAGTGCTTCTCGTGGGCTTCCTCCTGCTCTTCGTGGGCAACGGCGCCGTGGTATGGGCGCAGCAAACGGTGCCCAGCGGCGTGGCGGCCATCGCCATCGCCGTGGCGCCGCTCACCTTCACGCTGGTCGACAAGCCGCAGTGGGGCGTGAACTTCCGAAGCCCTACCACCATGATCGGGATCGCAGCGGGGATCACAGGCGTGTGGCTGCTCTTCCGCGAGCGGTTGAGCGTGCAACTGACGGATCAAGGTTTCGAGGCCGAGGCCACGGCGATCGCGGTGCTGGCCTTGGGCATCCTGGCCTGGCCAAGCGGCTCGGTGTGGAGCAAGTACAACCCCGTGAAGCTCTCGAACACGGCGAACAGCGCGTGGCAGATGCTCACGGGCGCCGTGTGCTTCCTTGCGGTGAGCGTGGCGCGCGGCGAATGGGAGGGTTTCTCCTTCGCCGATGTGCCGCGGAATGCCTGGATCGCCGAGGCCTACCTGGTGGTCTTCGGCAGCGTGATCGCTTTCAGCGCCTACGTCTGGCTGTTGAGCGTGCGACCGGCCACGCAGGTGAGCACCTATGCCTACGTGAACCCTGTGGTGGCCGTGCTGCTGGGCGTATGGCTGGGCAAGGAGCAGATCGGCGTAATGGAGATCGGCGGGCTGGTGATAATCCTGCTCGGCGTGCTGCTCATAAACTGGGCGAAGTACCGCGCCCGCTGAACGGCGTGCGGGCAACATCGCCCACACGTGTGCCGTATGACGCGCGTGCTCACGCGGATACACCCCTTCACGAGCCTGGCCCTGCTCCTCTTGCTGGCCTCGGCCGTGCCCCTCCTGCTCGGTGAACCACTGCTCATGGCCGGCATGCTTGTGCTGGCGCACGGCTTCGTTCAGCTCGAGTTTAAGAAGTACACGAGCAACTACCAATTCACGCTGATCCTGCTCACGGCGCTGGCCATCGGCATCGCGCTCGACCTGCGTTACAGCACCTGGCCCATGCTCACCTTGGCCATGCTGCTGTCGGGCACGGCCATCATCGCCCGGCAGGCCTTCATGCAGCAGTTCACCTATGTGAACCTGCTCTGGCTCGATTCGGGCATGTCGGTCGCCGCCGCAGGGCTGTATGCGTTTGCGGTCAGTGGCCAGCCTTTCGCCTGGGACCTCTGGCTCGCGCCGCTGCTGCCCATCGTGGGCGCGCTCGGGCTCACCTTCAGCTATGTGCAGGACGGCTTCCGCATCCGGCGCAGCACGCGCTTCGGCTACAAGGTGCAGGTGGGGCAGGAGGCGGTGGACTTCACGCTGCCCGATCAGGACGGGCGCCCGGTGCGGCTCTCTTCCTACCGTGGCCAGCATCCGGTGCTCTTGATCTTCGTGCGCGGCGATTGGTGCCCCGGCTGCCACATGATGCTGCGCACCTACGAGCGCAATCGGCAGCGCTTCGCCGAGAAGGGCGTCCACGTGGTGGCCATCGGCCCCGACAACATCGACGTGAACCGCGACATGGTGGCGCGCATCGGCGTGGGCTACCGCATGCTCAGTGACAGCGACCAGCAGGTGAGTGGGCAATACGGCGTGGTGTACAACAACCCCTTGCTCGAGGTGGGCGTTGATTACGAGCAAGGCATCCCGTTGCCCGCTTCATTCCTCATCGACGTCGATGGCATGGTGCGTTACGTCTCGCGCCCCGATCGGGTCGGCGAGTTCCTGGACCCGGAGCTGATCTTCGGTGCGCTCCAAGGCCTCAATGCGACACCAGCAGCATCATGGAGCTGAGCATTGGCCTCGCCGTGGTGGCCGTGCCCGTGGCGCTGCTCGGCGCCGCTACCGGATTGGCCTTCGCGTACAACCGGCTGCGTGCGCGCCATGAGCGCATCGAGCGCGACCGGGCCAGTTACCTGGAAGTGCTCGAGGGCAGCAACGACGGACTCTTCGTGATCAACTTCGTCAACGGCCGCATCTATCAGGCGAACGAGAAGGCCGCATCGATGCTGGGCTATGCGCGGGAGGAGTTGCAGGGCCTCACCATCTTCCAACTGCACCCGGACAGCATGCTGCACCGCAGCGCCGAGCGCATCGCCGATGCGTGGGAGAAGAAGGGCGCGGTGTATGACGATGTACCGATGCTCACTGCCAGCGGCGCCGTGCTCCCCGTGGAGAGCAGCGCACGCGTGACCAGCTACGATGGCCGGCCCGCCATCATCCTCTTCATCCGCGACATCCGCGAGCGGATCGCCCTGCAGGAGAAGGTGAGCGAGCAGCAAGCGCTGGTGAAGCGCCAGAACGCGGACCTGCTCAGCAGCATCCGCTACGCGCAGCGCATCCAGCGCGCGGTGCTGCCCGAAGCGGCCGATCTCGCCGCGTTGTTCCCCGAGAGCTTCATCCTCTTCCGTCCGCGCGATATCGTGAGCGGTGATCTGTTCTGGTTCACCGAGGTCGATGGGAAGAAGGTCGTGGCAGCGGCGGATTGCACCGGTCATGGCGTGCCGGGCGCCTTGCTCAGCCTCATCGGCGCCTCGCTCTTCGAGGAGGTGGTGCTGCAGCGCCGCATCACGGAGCCAGCGGCCATGCTCGACGCCATGCGCGCAGGATTCGAGCAGGTGCTCAACAAGGGCGAGCTCGAGGTGAGCCACCGCGATGGCATGAACGTGAGCGTGGCCGTCGTGGATGAGCGCAGCGCCACCTTGCGGTTCGCCGGGGCCTACCATCCGCTCTACCTGGTGCGCAACGGTGCGCTCACCGAGTTGAAGGCCGACCGCATGCCCATCGGCTACCACGAGGGCATCGACAAGCCCTTCGCCCAGCACGAAGCGCGATGCCTTCCCGGCGATCGCATCTACCTCTTCTCCGATGGCATCGCCGACCAGTTCGGCGGGCCGCAGGGCAGGAAGCTGCGCAGCGCGGGCTTCAGGCAATGGCTCGTGGAGACCGCGGGCCTGGGCATGGACGATCAGCACCAGGCCATCAGCGACCGCTTCCGCAATTGGAAGGGGAACGAGGAGCAAGTGGATGATGTGCTGCTGATCGGCGTGCAGCTTTGATCAACGGCCGAGGTCATCGTCAACACCAAGGAGCAGGATGAGATCGCTGATGGCGATCGAGTCGCATTGCGCGATGTGCATCGGGACGCTCTGCTCACTGACATCCTTGATGGCCAAGCCATCGGCGACCGCGCGCTGCCAAGCGGCACCATCGCCGCCGATGAAGAGCACGCGTCCTTGCGGCGCTTGCTGATGCGCCTCGCGCACCCATGATCGACGGTCGTAACCGGCACCATAGGCCGACGGGAAGCCCTCGACGAGCACCGGGCATGCGTAGCAGGTGAGGTGCGCGGTGAAATGCGTGCGATGGTCCACCTTGATGTGCGGCCAGCGGATGGGAACGATCAAGCGGCAGTCGTTGTTGATGGCCGTCTCACGGATCGTCTCGCAACGGTCACGCACCGATCCCGACGGCTCTTGGCGAACCCAGGCGCATTCCTGCTGGGCCAGCTCGCGATCCACGGTGCCGTGCAGCGCCTGTGCTTGCACGAGGACCGTGATCAGCGCCAGGATCGGGCTCGCGATCGCGAACCAGCGCGGAACCCGTGAGCTCCGCAGCAGCCAGGCGAGCACGCCCGCCAAGAGCAAAGGCACGCTGAGCATCATCCGCGAGCGCGGGAAAAAGACGCTCGCGCATCCTTCATGCACCTTGGGGATGCCGAGCGCTAGGACCAAGACGGTCATCGCGGCGATCATGGACAGCGCCACGCGCCATTCGCCTTGGCGCAAGAGCACGAATGCGGCAACGAGCAGCAAGGCGAGGGGCAACCAGCCCAAGCCGCCGAAGGGATGCAGGTGCTCGAAGTGCAAGCCGATGTTCGCGAGCCCGTCGATGATCAACGACGGGTTGAAGGCCAGGTCATTCGCGCCGATCCCATGCACCACGGAACCGGGTCGGGAGGCATACCATGCTTGAGCAGCACCATGCACGCCATAACCGGTCGCGGAGGCAAGGGCCGCACTGATCCACAGCGAAGCATGCCTTCCATCGCGCAGTAGCAGCCAGAGCGCGACGGCAGCAACAGCAGGCAGCGCATTCGCATTGCAGAGCAGCGCGGCCACCAGCGCGAAGGCCGAGAGCAGGTGCCGGGTCAACGCATGGCGCACATTCAGCACCCAGGGCACAAAGGCCAACAGCGCGAGCCCATGCACCCAGCCGCGCGGCATGCTCGTGATCATGGCCCACTCCGCGGGCAGCACGAGCGGCACGAGGGCGATCACCAAGGCGGGGGCCAATGCGCCTTTCCGGAGCGCCAAGAGGCTCCACGACCAGAACGGGAGGAGCGCGAGCATTGAAGTGACGATGGGCAGCGCGATCCACGGCGCAGCCCCCACGCGGTTGAAGGGCGCTGCGAGCAGGGCCTCCAGCATGGGGTTGTAGTTCTGGCCGTAGAGGAAGGGCTCGCGGAAGATCCCGTTGCCGTAATCGGCGGCCACCTGCATGATCAGCGCATCATCGATGCCGATGTGCGTGAATGCGAAACCGAAGAGGACGATGGTGCGATCGACGAGGCCCAGGCCGAGGATCAGCCAAACCGCCGTGCGGAGGAGCCGGTCATCGCTGGGCCTCCGCATGGGCGATGTGCGCGAGATGATCGGCGGGCGGGAGCCAGTGCCACGATGCATCGCGCCGGAGCCAGGTGACCTGCCGTTTAGCGTAATTACGGCTGTGCTGCTTGATGAGGGCGATGGCCGCAGCCAGGTCCAACGCGCCATCGAAGTGCGCGAAGAGCTCCTTGTAGCCGACGGTCTGCAGCGCATTGAGTGAGCGATGGGGAAGGAGGGCGCGCGCTTCCCCCACAAGTCCCTCGGCGATCATGCGGTCCACGCGTTCGTCGATGCGGGCATAGAGCTGTTCGCGCGGCAGCTCCATGGCGATGCGGATGATGCGCATGTCCGCGCGGTCCTGTGCGCCCGAGCGCTGCTCGCTGTACGGCTTGCCGGTGAGCAGGCATACCTCGAGCGCGCGGATCACGCGGTGCGGGTTCGCCCGGTCGATGCGCGCGTGGGTGGTGGCATCAATCTTCTCGAGGTCCTGCACCAGCGAATCGAGGCCTCGCGCCTCGAGTTGCTTCTGCAAGCGCTCGCGCAATCGGGGGTCGCTGGCCGGCAACGGGTCGAGGCCCTTGACCAGCGCGTCGATGTACAGGCCGCTGCCGCCCACGAGCACGGCGATGCCATGCTTGGCGAGCAGCTCTTGCAGCAGGGGCTCCGCTTCACGGGCGAAGCGGCCCGCGCTCCAGGTCTCTTCCAGTTCCAAATGCCCGAGGAAGTGATGCCTCACGCCGTGCAGGTCGTGCTCCAAGGGCCGCGCCGTGCCGATCCGCATCGCCCGATAGAACTGCCGCGAATCGGCGCTGATGACCTCCGTTCCGAAGTGCTTCGCGAGCGCGATGCCCGCATCCGTCTTGCCCGAAGCGGTGGGCCCGCCGATGATCACGAGCGCGGGCAGCTGCATCAGCGGAACTCATCATCCTCGCCGCCGCCCTGGCCGAACTCATCGTGGCCATCGCCTTCCTCGCCCTCACCTCCGAAGAGGTCATCGTCATCGTCCTCCATGCCATGCTCCTCCTCGCCCAGGTCGTAGGGGTCCTCCTCGAGGATGCCTGCGGTGAGGTCGTCCTCCTTGCTATGCTCGTCGGGTGCTTCGTGCATGCTGAGCACCACGCGCGGATACGTCAGGCCTTCCTCCGGCTCGCCCGCGCCGATCAGCTCCACCATGAAGAGCCACAGATGCAGGAAGTCATAAGCGTAAACGAAGCGCTGGCTGGTGCTGCGCATGTGATCGCTGATGAGCACATCCTTCATCAGGGCGGGCACATGGCCCTCTTCGGCGAAGCCCAGATCAGCCAGCGGGATCTCCGCGCCCTTGTCCCAGTTCTCGTCGCTCACATAGAAGCACGCCATCTCTTGCCCGATGAAGGCGAAGGCCTCCTTGATGGCGTTGTGGAAGTCGAAGAAGCTCTGGTCGCTCCCGATCTCGATGTCGCGGAAGGCCTCGCTCGGGTGGTCGATCAGGACACGGAAGCGGTAGATTCTCAATGGAAGCGGGTTGGGCGGTTGGGTGGCTGTGGCCTTGCGTGCGGCAGGCGTGGCAACAACGCGCGAATCTAGCGGCAGAAGGGCTCCCGCGCGGCGCCTGGGCAGCGCGTCGGCCCATTCAACCGGCTGGCCGCACCTGCTGGTCGAAACGTTGGCACCCTTCTGCCGGACCTCCCGTTGCATGGCCCAAACACCGCCACATGTCCCACCGCTTCCCTTCCTTCCGACAAGCCTCTGCCTGCCTCGCATTCCTGCTTGCGGGCGCTGCTTCTGCCGCAGTGCCTCCCGGCAGCCGTTCCGATAAGGACGAAGTGATCCTCACCGGCTGGCTGCACGTGGAGGACCACACCTGGCGCGATGCCAAGGTGAGCGTGGAGGTGGATGGCGTGGTGAACACCGCGCAGGTCTCAGAGACCGGACGCTTCGATCTGCGCGTGCCCGCCAACACCGAGGTGCTGCTGCGCTTCGAGAAGCCCGAGCACCTGACGAAGGAAGTGGTGGTGAATACCGCGCACTCGGCGATGGGACAAGCCGGACGCAACAAGCGCCATGTGCGATTCGCCGTGATCCTGGAGCTGGAGCGCCACATGGCCGGTTTCAGCTACCACAGTCCTGTGGGCAACATCGGCTTCGATCCCGATGGCGGCTGCCTGGCCGTTACGCACCGCCGGGAGAAGATCCCCCCCGGCCGCAACAAGCCGATGGAATTCTGATCAGGACATTGCCGCAACAACAGCGCAGGGCCTTCTCATCGAAGGCCCTGCTCGCGTTCACCTGGATCCGCGCACGCTATTCCTTCAGCACCCGGCCGAGCATGATGCTGCGGCCCGTGTCCGTGAGCCGAACGGTGTATGGACCCGATGCGAGCGGCGCGATGCTGATCGCAGCAGCGCCCTGTGCATATGCTGTGAGCACCGTACGCCCTTGCGCATCGATGAACTCGAGATTCCCGGAGAGGTCGGCGGGAAGGGCGATGTTCAGGATTTGGGACGCTGGATTCGGCCACAAGGCGGCGCCTATCGTTTCAACGTGCGCGATTCCCGCGCCCATATCGAGGTCGAAGCCCATGTCCTGCCAGGTGCTGCTCGTGGTAGTGCCCGTGACCGTGCCGCTGGTGTTGGAATAGAGCTTCCGTCCGTTATTGGGCGTAGTGCCGTATGTGCCGAATGCCGCAGCAGTGGTGGTCTGGAATTCGATCTCGATGATGAGGGTGCGGTTGGAGTTGTACAGGAAAGGCGTCTGCAGGTCGATCGGGAACCAATCGCCCGTGGTTCCGGCCGGGATCGTGTAGGAGGCGGATGCCAGCACGGTGCTCAGCCCGGTGAAGTAGGTGTTGCCGCCGGCGAAGGCCACCTCGTTCGTGAGCCCCAGCTTGATCGTGAGGTTGCCGAGCGTGACGCCCGTGGCCTGCCCCGTGGTGCCGTACCGGTAGTAGAGCCGGGTGATCGGGCCGCTCACCGGATTCACCAGGTCGCCGGGCAGGTAGAGGCATTGCGTGCGGAGCGCCGTGAGATTCCCCAGCAGGAAGGTGCTGTTGCTGGTGCCGAAGCCCTTGTACACCTGTTGAGCGCGAACGAGGATCGGTGCGAGCAGGATCAGGAGGACCGTGCAAAGTCTCGTGGGTTCGATGCGCATGGGTTCTGGGTTTGGTTCCACCAAAGCTAAGCGCACCGAGTATTCGCTTGGACATGGGTCGGACTAGCAAGCCGATGAAGCGCCACGATCGGTGATCGGCGTGGCTATCTTGCGTGCATGAGGTTCAATGGCCTGGCATTCCTGCTTCTCTGTGCGCAGTCGCAGCCATTCCCTTTCAAACTCAGTCAGCCTGATGCCATCCTTCGGCTCCCGGGAATGCTCACCGAGGTGAGCGCGCTCACGGACGTTGACGAGTTCACAGTGGCCTGTGTGCAGGACGAGCTCGCTGTCATGTACCTCATCGATGTCAATTCAGGACGGATCAAGGGAACCCTTGCCTTCGGCGGGCCCGGCGATCTGGAGGGACTCACGCGCGTGGGCAACGAGTACTATGCGCTCCGCAGCGACGGCCTTGTCTATCGGATGTCCATGGGTGACATGAAGATGGATGTGCTTGACACCTTCCGCCTGCAACTGCCTCAGGACAACCTTGAGGGCTTGGGCTATGATGAGCGCATGGGCCGGGTCCTCATAGCGCCGAAGGGCGTCGTGAAAGGTGATCCGACCACCCGTGATTCAAGGGCCATCCATGCCTATGACGTTGCCAGGCGAGAGCTGCTGCCGGAGCCCGTCCTGCGCTTCACCGTGTCGGGCATCGTCGCACAAGCACGGGCCGCTGGCTTCACTGTGCCGGAGCGTACCACACCCAAGGGCCGTTCGGTGCCAGCCCTTAAATTGCGTTTCAGCTCGGTGGCTGTTGATCCGCTCTCAGACCACTATTACCTGCTCAGCGCCGTTGACCGCACGCTGCTGGTCTTGGATCGGACCGGCAAGCTGGTTTCTTTACAGGAACTCAGCGAGGAGCTCTTCCCGAAACCGGAGGGCATCACCTTCCTCCCCAGCGGCGCTATGCTCATCAGCAACGAAGGCAAGGGGACATCACCCAACGTGCTGCGGTTCGAGCGCAAGTGATGATGGTTTGCCTTTACGAGCCACTGGCCATAGCCGAGGCCTGGATCGAAAGCGTTCCCGATGCGCAGACAGGAACGGGTGCCCTTCACTGCACTTTGAACAGCTTCACGCTTCCGCCATCAACGAGATAAACGGCGTTGCTGAAGGCATCCACCTCGTACTTGGGGTTCTTGTCGTTGCCCAAGGGGATGGAGCCGACCACGCTGCCGTCGGCCTTGTTCAGGGCCTGCAGCACATAGCTGCCCTTGCCGGCATCGCTCATCAGGTAATGGATGCCCGCGGTGCTGGTGCTGGCCTTGAAGCGCGCGTTGGCTTCCTGGAAGAAGCGCTTCGCGGCGCCAGCGGCCATCTGCGCCCCTTCACCATAGACATCGCTCACGGCCCCGGTGATGTCGCGGGCGGCGGCACTCCCGGCATCGGTGACCTGGATGCTCTGGCTCGCAGCGCCGAATGCCGCGCTCGTGTAGCCGAACGCCGCGGCGTAATAGGCGGCCCGCACGGCGCTTGCGTATTTCAGCGCACGCACCAGGCCGCTCTCGCGCGGTGCCGGGAAATACTTGCGGTAGATCTCCTTGCCATCGGCTCCCAGCAGGGCCAGGTTCTGATCGCTGCTCACCACGAGCCCCGCCTCGGTGTGCTCCAGGCGCGTGGGCTTCTCCTTGCCCTCGAAGGAGAGCGGCGCGGTGCTTACTGCGGTGGCCGTACCGCCGCTCGCGGGCACGCTGTACAGGAGGCCATCCTTCGTGTTCAGCACCCAGGTCTTCCCTTCGCTGGTAGCCACGAGGCCCGCTCCGCCCTTCATGGGCTTCTCCAGCCGGGAGAGGCCCGTTGACAGATCGATCACCTCCACTTCCTCAGCACTGGCCACGAGCAGGTCACCGCCCAGCATGGTCACTTGCTGCACCACGCCATCGAGCTTCACTGGTTTCTTCCAGACCTCGTTGCCGCTGGCGTCCACCAGGGTCACCACGCCATCGTCCTTGCCGCTGGTGAGCAGCGTGCGGTCGCCCAATTCCACGGCGCCGGCCAGGATCCCCTTCACGTTGATCCCCTTGCCATTCTTGCCCCACTTGCCAGCGCCGCTCGAATAATCGAGCAGGTCAATGCTGCGCTTGTCGCCGGCGCCCACGAGCAGTCCGCTCTTCAAGGGAACCAAGGTGCCCAGCTTCTGCTGGAACTCCAACGGCGCGCTCCAGGCATAGCCGCCATCGGCGATGCGGAAGGCGTTCACGAAGGTCTTGTAGGTGACCGTCACGGTCTTCTTGCCCTGCGAATCGGTCGATTCCTTGCGCTGCTCGGTCTGCATGCCCATGAAGCAGAGCTCGGGCGCGTGCGGCGTGGTGATGAAGACGCCACCGATGCCGGGTATGTTGATGTTGGCGCCGCCCTTGTCGAGCAATGCTGCGAAGCCCGCCATCTTCTCGAAAGAAGGATCAGGGCATTTCTTCCAGAGCTCGGCGCCGGTCTTCGCATCCAGTTTGTAAGCGAAGAAGAGCGTGCTCAGCAGGATCGCGTCGGGACCAGCGCTGTTGCAGGCGGTGAGCCGGCTGAAGCTGTCGTCCTTGGTCCAGCGCACCTGTCCGGTGCCCATATCCACGCAGGCCATCGCCGCTTTCTTATCGGCCTTCTGCCCAACAAGGACGATGGCGTTATTGGCGTAGAGGAAATACTTGCTGGTGATGTTGCTGATGCCGGCTTCATCGCTGCTGAAGGCCACCGTGCCGCTGAAGGGCTCTACGATGAAGAGCGCTTCCGGCCGGCCATTGGGCACGAGGGTCACGAAGGGCGAGCGGTCCACCTCGGTGTATCCGGTCTCGGGTGCTCCGGCCAATTCCTTCAAGGTCCAGGACACATCGCCTGTGGCGGGATCCACGCCTTTGAGGCCCTCGGCGGTGCAGACGACCACGGCTCCTGCTGCGGTGGTGCGCATCCATTGCACGGCACCGGTGCTAGCGGTCCAGGCTGGGCTCAACTGGGCAACGGCGGAGATGAGTTGGAGGGCGAAGAAGGGGGAGGAGGAGCGGGCGTAGTGAAGCGTTCATAGGGGTACGGGTTAGGGCGTACGGCCTGACAAGGTATGTGCCGTTATGCCGAACGGGCTGCACCCTGCAACGATCCGCACGAACGGACGCGCGCTACTCCGCGGCTACGGCGCTCGTCACCTTGCGCTGGGCATAGTTGCCCAACAGGTGCCTGCGCACGAAGCGCGGCGTGGCATCGGTGCCCACGAACTTGTTGTAGGTCTTGGGCGGCACGCCATAGAAAGCATGCGTGCTGCCATCACCGAAGTGCAGGCGCAGCACCTGGCCCTTGTACTCCCAATTGGAGATGCCGCTGGTCATGGTCTGCTCGAATTCGCCGGCGCGGGCCGAGAGCGTCTCCGGATGCATGCCTTCGAGGAACTTGTAGGCCGCGATGATCCGCTGGCTCATGGCCTCCGCCTCGGCGCGCTCAGCCTCCTCTTGGAAGCGGTCGGGGTGGTGCTGCTTCATCAGCCCCTTGTACAGGAGGTTCAGCTCTTTCAGGCTGATGCCGGCCGTGGCGCCCAGCAGTTTGCGGCTCTCGAGGATCTCCTTCATGGTGTGCTGATTTCGGAAACGGCCGCGAAGGTCGGCTTTTATTGGTTAAAGCGATAGGGCTTTGGCTGATTGGTTCGGTATCATCAGTTCATCAGCCGAAGTGATGCAGAGGGGATTCTTCTCACTTCAGACCACCAGCAGGAACAGACCAAGAGCAAAAAGCACAAGAATCGCGATGACTGCTCCAGTTCCCAACGAGTGGCGCTGCGATCTTCTTGCGGCTGATGTCGTCTTCGCTGATTGGAAGGGCGAGGCAGCCTCTTTCGCGCCTTATGTGCGAGGCACCATTGCATGCGGTCAGTACTTGATGAACCGCACACCAAGTCCCAAGCGCATGTACATGGTGTAGTGCAGGAGGGTTTCTTCCATAGCCACTTCTGTGGTAGGCAGGGCAGAGGTGTGATGTTCCAGCTCATAGGATTCGCCCATGTTCGTTCGCGTGGTGCCGAAGAGGTCCCAATAGAGGCCGATTGCATCGCTCAACGCGAACACGAAGCCCATGCCGATGTCGAGCCCTCTTGTGTTGAAGCGAGCGGTTGTGGAGTGCTGGCCGTCATGCTGGTTCTTTAGCGTGGCTGTGCCGATTTGGTAGCCTACTGTTCCGTAGAAAATGCTGCGGTTCTGCTTGCCCATGTGGCGAGTCATACCCAAGTGAAACCCCCAATGCCGTCGGCTGAATTCCGAGGGCACCCCGCCGTAGAGGTCGAGCGCCTTCTTATTGGCGTACAAGCTTGTGTCGAAATCGGTGTTCGTATTGCGTACGGCATAGTACTCGACCTTGAACACGATAGGAGGGAACACATTGCCGGTTGGGCGAGGATTGGCAAGCTTGCCGTCCACCAGATCGTATCGGTACTCAACACCGAACACGCCGATCTGGTACATCAGCGATGCGTTGACCGTTTGGGCGATTGGCGATTGCCTGAAGTATGGTTTCAAGTAATCGTCATCGCCCAGCCAAGCGTGGTCGATCCCGGCCGTGGCACCGAGGAACAAATGGCTCTGGCCAGCGCCTTCTTGCGCGAGAAAGGTTGCGGGGGCCATCAGGCTTGCGAGCAGCAACCACATCTGGCTCCAGCGGGCAATCGGCGTCTTGTGCATCATGATCTCGGATTGAGCGTTGTTCCATCGGCCTTGATTCACTTGCTCCCCTTCTTCACCACATACCAATTCCAGTGGAACTTCCAGTAGATCATGGGCAGCACCTTCAGGTCCTCGCCGATCACTTCGCTCAGGGGGTTGTCATCGGGGTCTGCGTAGAACCAGGCACCCAGGCCCAGGCCGAAGCAGTAGCTGGGGGTCTTGCGCCCTTCCTTATAGCGCTCGCGGGCCCAACCGGTGGCGAACATGCTCTGCTCCACATCGAGGCTGAGGCTGGTGCCGCCTCGGATCATGAGGCCGTTGCGCACGATCTTCCTGTCGAAGCTCTTGTAGCTCTGCCCGAAGAAGATATCGACTCCGCCGTTGAGGATGGGAGCCACCACGAACTTGGATTCTTCTTGCTCTCGAATGACATTGCCAAACTGGTCATAGATCGTGACGCGCTTGTAGGTGAAGGTGGGGTAGAAGGACACCCCCGCCTCCAGCGCGATGTTCGGGTGCGGCGCTGAGCGGGCGTGGATGCCCAGCAGGCCGCCACCTCCAATGCTCACGCCTAGTCCCAGGATGCCGCCGTAGTCATCCATATCGGCCGGAGCCGTGTTCTGAACCGCTGTGGCCTCTTTACTGATGCGCACCACTTCATCCATGCGGTAAACGAAGAGGCTACCGTCGTAGGTCTTGATCTTGATGCTCTCGCCCATCACTTGCTCCACGATGGTGCCGCGGATCACGGAGCCGTTCTTCAGCTCCACCACATCGATGGTGCTCTGGGCCAGGCATTGGGTGCCGATGAGCAGAATGAAGGGAAGCAGGAGCCGGCGGAGGGTTCGCTTCAAGGAAGGTTTGCTGAGGTTCATGAGGCAGGGGGTTTGGTGTAGTGAAGGTGCTGTTTTTCTGGTTGGTGCAATACCGGTGCGAGGCGATTCTCAGTGGTGCAGCACGAACGAGGCGGAGAGCAGGTCGTGCAGGGCTTGCTTGCGGCGGGTGAATGCGATGAGGAGGAGGCCGGAGCCGAGCGTGAGCAGCGTGAGCAGCTTGGCATGGAAGCGCGCTGTGGCTCCGAGGAAGTCGAGCCGACGGCCCAAGGGATCGGTGACGCGCAGGTCCAAGGCGAGCTTGCCCGGTGTGGCTTGCAGGCGCGAGCACTCGAAGCATGCGCTGTACGCCCAGGCCACCAGCAGCAGCGCGGCGAGCAGGCCCACGGCCCCGGGCATGCTGATCCGCGGATCGGCGATCGCGGCCCGCAGGTCCAGTCCGACGAGCTTCGGCAGCGATGCCAAGGACATCAGCAGCGCGGCGTCGATCATTGCCGATGCTGCGCGACGGCCCAGACCTGCGAAATGCACGGTTGATTGAGTGGTTGCTGGGGCGGATGACATGGTTGCCTGATTGCCATTCACCAAGGCTTCGTGCCGTTGGCGATGCAAGGATCTGCCAGCCCTGATGGGCGCCGTTAGTGACTATGCGACGAAGACTTGGGACTTTGTTGCAAGGCGCCCCGCTTGCGGGTTTGGCGCGCGCTTGCGGATCTGTGGCGGTGCCGTTTCCGCCTGATGGTCAGGTGGTCCTCACTTGCGGAGGAGGAAATGGCTGGGCGGTTTCTCCCAGTAGGCCTTGAAGGCATTCGAGAAGGTGGAGGGATCCTCGTAGCCCACCCTGCGCATGGCCTCGGTCACGGTGCATTCGCCCTTCTCGAGGAGCTCGCGGGCCACGGTCATGCGCTTCTCGCGGATCAGCTCGCCGGGGGCGCGGCCGATCAAGGCGTTGAGCTTGCGGGTCACATTGCTGCGGTCCATGTTCAGCAGCACGCCGAGTTGATTCGCGTTGAGCTCGGGGCTTCCGTACCGCGCTTCGATCAAGGCCTGCACCTTCTCCACCCAGATCCGGTCCATGTCGCGCAGCGGATCCAGCGGGCGGTCGGGTTTCAGGCCCAGGCTCGCTTGGTTGTGCGCGCGCACCTTCTCCGTGCGCGCGATCGCGTTGCGCGCGCGGGCCAGCAATTCCCGTGGCTCGTAGGGCTTGGGCAGGAAATCGTCGGCGCCCTCGTGCAGGCCGCGTATGCGCTCCTCCATATCGGTGATGGCCGTGAGCACGATCACGGGCACATGGCTGGTGCGGATGTCGGACTTCAGTTCGCGGCACACCTCGAAGCCGTCCTTCATCGGCATCATCACGTCGGTGATCACCAGGTCGGGCACCAGCTCGAATGCGCGCGCGAGGCCTTCCTCGCCGTTGTGCGCACGATGCACACGGAACTCAGAACGCAACAGGTCGGCGATGGCGGCATTCAGGTCGCGGTCGTCCTCGATCACCAGCGCGATCGGTTTGGCAGTGCCGTATTCGTCAGCCACCGGCTCTGGCTCCACAGCTTCCTCCTGCTCTTCGTGCAGCATTGGGTCCACCAGGACCGGACCATTCGAAGCGCCTGGCTCCGTGGTGAAGGGGAATTCGAGATGCACGGTGGTTCCCTGACCCAGCGCGCTCTCCAGCCTCCAACGCCCGCCATGCATCTCCATGATGCGCCGCACATGGAAGAGCCCAACGCCTGCGCCCACCTGCCCGGCGGCTTGCGGGCCATCACTGCGCTCGTACAGGTTGAAGATGCGCTGATGGTCCTCGGGGGCGATGCCGCTGCCGGTGTCGGCCACGCTGATCCGCAGCGCCTCAGAGCCATCCATCGTGCACCGTTCGGCCTTCACGGTGATGGCGCCGTCATCGGGAGTGAACTTGAATGCGTTGCCCAGGAGGTTCTCCAGGGCCATGGTCACCTTCGGGCGGTCAAGCGCGATCACTGGGTCGCCATCGGCTGGGATGAAGCGCAGCTCGATGCGGCGGTCGGCGGCCATCGGGCGGAAGTCGGCCACCACCACGTGCAGCAGTTCATTCACGCTCATCGGCGAGGCATCGAGGGCGATGTGGTCGTGTTCCTGTCGGGCGGTCTCCAGCAGTGCGGTGATGCGGCCGGTGAGCTTATCTACGCTGCGGCGCAGCACTTGGGTAGTGGGCTCGTCCATGCGCTCGGCTGGGTTAGCGGCGAGCCGCTCCACGCGTTGCTTGATCAGCGTGAGCGGCGTGCGCAGGTCGTGCGCCACATTGATGAAGAAGCGGGTCTTGCGCTCATCCTCGGCCTTGGCGCGCTCGGCTTCTTCGTGCTCGCGCGCCACTTGGTAGCGCAGTCGCACCCTGCTCAATAGGATCCAACCCACGCCGAAAGCGAAGAAGGCGCCGGCCACGATGAAGAGCGCCGTGGCCAGATTGGTGCGGTGCCACGGCGGCGCGATCGTGATCCATAGCGAGGACGGCGCATCGTTCCAGATGCCGTCGTTGTTGGCGGCCTTCACCAGCAGCTCGTAACCACCAGGATCCAGGTTGGTGAAGCTCACCCGGTTCTGCGTGCCCAGGTGCACCCATTCATCCTTGTAGCCCTTCAGCATGTAGGCGAAGCGGTTCTTCTCCGGCGAGATGAAGCTCAGCGCGGCGAAACGGATGGTGAGGTCGTTCTGCTCGTGGTTGAGCTCTATCGTGTCCTGGTATGTGATGTTCCGATGAAGCGGCGAACCCGGTTTCCCGATCTCCATCTCCGTGTGCCCGATCACGAGCCCGGTGAATGCCAGCTTCGGCAGGTATGGATTGAACTTGATGGAATCGGGGTAGAATGCATTGAAGCCGTTGATGCCGCCGAAGAAGAGCTCGCCGTCCTGGGCCTGATGCGATGAGCCGGAATTGAATTCCAGGCTCTGGATGCGATCGCTCAAGCCGTAGTTCGTGATTTTGCCGCTCTTCGGCTCGTAGCAGCTGAGTCCGGCGTTGGAGCTGAGCCATATCCGGTCATGGCGGTCGATCTCCAAGGCGTACACCACATCGTTCGGCAGGCCATCTTCCATGGTGAGCCTGGTAAAGCGTCCGCTCGTATGATCGAACGCGTGCAAGCCACCGCCATAAGTGCCCAGCCAGATCATGCCGTTGCTGTCCTCACGGATGCACGTGATGAAGCCGTTGGCGAGCGCTGTGGAATCCGAGGGATTCATGGGGAAGTGGCGCAGGTCCGTGACGCGCTTGGATGATGGGTCCCGCCTGAATGTGAATAGCCCTCGGTTCATGGTGCCGTGCACATGCGTGCCGTCCTGCGTGCGGTACTGGCAGAAGGCCTTCTCGTAGCCGTGAATGACCGAAGTGCTGGGTTCTTTGGTGTGAGGCACCGCTTGGAATGTGCGAGTATCGATCAAGTTGAGATTGCAGCCCGTGTGGAGCATGCCATCATGTTCGAGCAGTAATGAGAAGGTCCCGTTGCACGCACTGTCAGCGTCGAAGCGCACAGGCGGTTCGCCAGTAGCGCCGAAACGATAGATTCCGGAATGATCCGTGGCGGCCCAGATGCCTCCGATCGCATCCTCTACGATGCTCCGGCAGGTATAGCCGATCGTGCTTGGCGCGTCGAGCAGGAGATTGCGGACGGTCTTGCGGTCGGCTTCCACCAGGTCCAATCCGTTCTGCGTGCCCACCCACAATCGGCCCCGGCTGTCCTTCAATAGGCCGCGCACCTTGGGAGCGCTCAAGGGCAGGTCAGCATCGCCACCGAAACCGTAGTGCTTGAATTTGGCGGAGACGCGATCCAGGACAAACACGCCCTGGTAAGAACCGACCCAGACGCTGCCGTCGGAGACCTGCACCAGGCTGGTGATCTGCATCTGGGCGTTGGGGCTGCGCATGTCGGGGAGCGGGATGCGCGTGGGCGATCCATCGGCATCGATGTGATGCACGCCGTCGAGGGTGGCCGCGAGGATGAATCCATCCAGGGGCAGTGCTTCCACCATCACGGATCCGGGCACCGCCACCTCCATGGGTTCAATCGGGTCTATGCGCGATACCCAGATCCGCTCGCCGATCTTGAAGCGGAGCACGGAATCGCCGTGCTGCCAAAGCGCGATGCCCAGTTCATTTCCCATCGGGAAGCCGGCCACGTCTATCGGTTCGACCCGCGTGAGGTCGTCGCTGATCTGTAAGAGCAGGGGCCTTTCGGACTCGTGATCCATCGTGGAGACCATGACGCCCTTGGTCGTGCGCGCAAGACCGGAAATCGGCGCATTCGGATGTACCGCTGGGATGCGGTCATGCGCATTGATAACAGTGCCCGCTGCTGGGTCGTAGATGAACAGGCCCCAGAATGTCCCGAGCAAGAGCCTCCCATTGCTGAGGTCTGCGATGCTCCGCAAGATGTATGAGCTGCCAGGAGCCGTGCTGTTGGCTGGGAAAGGGACCGAAGTGAAGCGGTCCGCACGCTGGTCGTAGAGCAGCACGCCGTGCTCATCCGAACCAGCTACCAGTGATCCTGATCGGGTGATGAACAGACTATGAACCCTGGCGGACTTGACCGATTCGCCATCCAACTGGATGTGCCTATACACCTTGAACACACGTCCATCGAATCGATTGATGCCGTCCTCCGTGCCGATCCAGATGAAGCCGTCCGGGTCCTGCACGATGCTCGCTGCGGAGGTCTGCGATAGGCCATGTTCCACTCCATAGTGGCGTACCGTCCACCGTGAAGGATCCGGTTGCGCGGTTGCACCCCATGCCGAGGCCATGCATGCGCAAGCAATCAGCCAATAGCGCATGGGAGAGGGCATAGGTGGGTGACAGTGGATATTACCTGTCGGCGGGAAGGTACCGATCCGCCCCATCCAGCATCCTCCAAACCTGGCCGACCCCTACTCCTCCGCCACCGTACCGCCCGCCTCCACCACTTCCACCCAGCGGCCCAAGCTCCGCGCATGGATCGTATGGTCGTACATGGCCTCGCACACCGCGCCCGGCAGGTAGTACCGACCGGTGTAGCTGGCGTTGAGCAGCACGCGGTAGGTGTGCGTTTGCCCGCGCCACAGGTTGAAGTAGGTGAGCACGCGGTCGTCGCGGATGTCCTGATAGGTGAAGGGGCCTTGTGCCGCTCCTGTCAGCGTGCCTTCGAGGCGCGTGTTGCGGATCTCCCAGCCGCTGGGGAATAGCTGCGAAAGGGCCAGCTGCTGGTAGCCGTTGCTCACGCCCGGGTGCGTCACGTTGACCACCGCCATGAAGTCGGTGCCTTGCTCGATGCGCGCGGGATCGATGCTGGTGCCATCCATGAGGGTGTAAGCCACGGTCATGCCCAATCCGCTGCTGGTGGCGTTCTCCTGCCCAGCCAGGGGCGTTCCCGTGCGCACGAGCCGTGCGTAGAGCAATGCCTTGCCCGTGTTCTCGATCTTCACGCTGGACTTGCCATCCGGCACCGGCAGATCGATCCGGCTGATGGCGCGCTCGCTGAACTTCTCCGTTCGCTTGCCATTGAGGGTGAGCGCGTAGTTCATGCCCTTGCCCAGTTGGCTCTTCTCGGCCAGGCGGCTCACGGCGAGCAGGCCGAAGGCGGTGCTCTGCGTGCTCCACCAATCGTTGCTGCTCAACCTCTTCGCGATCCGCGCGACCACGGGCGCGGCCTTCTCCATGTCGCCCATGGCGATGAGGGCGTCCACGATCATGGCCTCGTCGCGCAGGTCGCTGCCGTAGGTCCAGTACTGCTCGGTGTAGGGCGACACCTGCGTGCTCGCGCCGTTGACCAGCTGCTGCGCCACGTCCTTCCGTCCAGCGTGCGCGTAGGCCGCCGCGAGCATCCACTTCGCCTGCAGGCCCAGGTCGCTCTGCTCGCGCAGGCGGTTCATCGCCGGCAGCTCATGTGCCTTGCCGAGCGCCAGCACATAGAGGCGATAGGCCTGCACCAATTGCGTGGCGTTGCGGCTCCAGCTCTCGGGCACCACGCCGTTCCATTCGCGTGCCTGCTTGCGCTGGAAGGCGAGCCAATTGCTCTTCACGTTGCCGGGCATGGCGTAGCCTGATCGGTCGGCCTCTACCATGAAGTGGCCGGCATAGATCGAGGTCCAGGTGTCATAGTGGTCGCCGCCGGGCCAGTAGTTGAAGCCGCCATCGGCGCGCTGGAACTGCACCATCTTCCGCAGCGCGGCCTCCACGTTGGCGCGCGCCATCTGCTCACCGCGCACGGGCAGCTCCATCACCTTGGCGATGAAGAGCTGCGGGAAGGCCTTGCTGGTGGTCTGCTCCAGGCAGCCGTGCGGATAGTCGAGCAGGTATTGCAGTCGGCGGCCCATGTCAACCGCCGGTATGCTGCTGATCTCGAGGTAGGCGCTGTTGGTGCCTCGCACGCCGAGGGCAGCCGGGGTCGCGCTGAAGCTCTTGCCGGCATCCAACAAGGCTTCGGTGACTTCCGTGGCGGGCAGGTTCGGCTGCCGCACCTGCAATTCGATCTTCTCGCTCGCGCTCTCGCCCGCGCCGCTCACGCTCACTTTCAATTTCGCCACGCCCACGGCCTCCTTCACCTTCACGCGGAAGCTCACCACCTGATCGCCGGCGCTGCTGAAGCGGATGGTCTTCTGCGATGGGCCTTCGGGGATCAGCAGTTCATTCGGCTCGATCTTCACGATCACCTCTTTCACCTTCGGGTCCATCGCGAAGACGGTGACCGGCAGGTCCGCTGTTTCGCCAGGAGCGAGCACGCGCGGCAGGGTGGCCAGCACCATCAAGGGCTTGCGCACGGGCACGGCTTGTTCGGCGTTGCCGTAGGATTTGTCGCCGTCGGTGGCCACCACCATCATGCGCACGCTGCCCACGTAGTTGCTGATGGTGAAGTCGTGCCTGGCCCTCTTTCCGCGCTCGAGCTTGAAGGGGCCCACGAAGCGCACCACGGGCTTGAATCGGTTGGCGCGCGCGGCGTCGCCCTTGCCGGCATCGTCGCTTCCGCCGAGGGCGAGCACGCGCTGCAATTGCCTGCCGTATGCGCCGATCACCTGGTCGTAGAGGTCCCAGGTGCGCACGCCGAGCGCCTCGCGCGCATAGAAGTGGTTCCAGGGATCGGGTGTCTTGAAGCGCGTGAGGTCGAGCAGCCCTTCATCGACGATGGCGAGGGTGTAGGTCATGGGCCTTCCGCTCTTCTCGGCCACTTCCACGCTGAAGGGCGCATCGGTCCTGATCTCCTTCGGCGCCGCGAGCACAGGTGCCAGGTGCGTGAGCGGGTCCTCCACCAGGATCGGGATCACGCCGTAGAGCCGCATGGGCAGGTCGTTGCCCTTGCCGCCTTCCTGCTCCGGACGCGTGAGCTCTTGCGGCTGAATGAGCATGACGTGCGCGTACACGTTGGGCGCCATGTCGGCGGTGATGGGGAAGGAGTGGCGGGTCTCCTTGGCCTTCAGGTCCACCCACACGGCATCGAGCACGCGGCTGCCGGTCTCCAGGCTCACCAAGGCACGGCCGGTGCCGCCGCTGGGGATGATGAGCGTGCAGTTGTCGCCCACGTGGTACTTCTCCTTGTCGGCATTGAAGCTGAGCACGGCGGCCTGGTCGGGGTCCTGCCGCCGGCTGCGGCCTTCCCAGCCGGGCCAATCCATGTACACCTGCACGGCGCTGGCATGGCCGCTGGCGGGATCGGTGATGCGGATGGCGAAGCGGCCCCATTGCGGACGATCGATCCGGAACTTGAAGGTCGTTCTGCCCTTCGCATCGGTGGTGAGTTCCTTCTCTTGCTGCAGTTCCACGCTCGGCGATGAGATGTAGCTGGCCGCTCCGGTGATGCCGCCATCCCACCACCAGTTGTAGTTGAGCTTGTACACCTGCGCCTTCAATTGGTGCTGCGCGATGGGCTTGCCCTTGGCATCGATGCTGGCGATGCTGAACTGGTAGCTGGTGTCGGTGATGTAAGTGCCCCAGTTGTTGCGCGTTTCGGGCGACTTGATCCCCACGTAGCTGGTGTAGGGGTAGTAGGGCACGCTCACGCGGTCCATGCTGGCATCGCCGCCGGCCTCGAAGACGCGGGTCACGATGTTTTTCTGCACCACGGCAGGCGCGCTGCGGCCCATGTGCAGGTCGAGGTCGAAGGCGGCTTCGCCCTTCTCATTCAGGTTGCCATCGAAGGCCACTTGCTCCTCATCGGGCACCCAGGTGCGCAGATCGTTGAACTCGTATTTGTCGTAGCCCTTGAATTCGGGCCAGCCGTGCGTCATGGTCACCGTCACGCGGCTCTTCAGGTTCTTGGCGGGGGCGCCATGCAGCCAGTGCGAGCGCAATTTGATGGTGGTGCCGCCATCGGCGCTGAGTCGCTGGCCTTCGGTGCCGCTGGGCCCGTCGGGGAAATCGAGCAGCACCTTCAGGCGGTTGGGCTTCACCGTTTCGATGCGCAGGCTCTTGTGGAAGGCGGTGCCGCCCACGCGCACCACGGCGTTCCAATACCCGGTGGGCGCATCGGGCACGGTGGCGCAGCGGAAGGCGTACACGCCGTTCACGCTGGTGGTGCGCACATGCTTCTGATCCAACCGTCCGCGCGGATCGCTGATCTCCAGCACCACCGGATGGTCCTTCGGCAAGGTGTGCTTCGGATCCTGCAGCATGAAGCTCAGGTAGAGCGAATCGCCGGGACGCCACAAGCCGCGCTCGCCATAGAGGAAGCCCTTCAATCCTTTCTCGATGGCTTCACCCTCCACGTCGTAGCTGCTCACGCTGAGCGAGCCGCCGTCGTCGAGCTTGAGGTAGCCGCGCTGCGAGCCTTTGCTGGCCACGAGCAGGAAGGGCTTGTGCTTCGATGCGGGCAGGGTGGCCAGGCCCTCGCCATCGGTCACGGTCTGACCCATGCTCTTGCGCTGGAAGTCGAGCAGGTCGAGCTTCACGCCGCTCAAGGGCTTGGCGGTCTTCAGGTCGCTCACTGCCAGCAGCATGCTGCCGTCGTTGCCCACCTTGGCGATCAGGCCGATGTCGCTCGCGAGGATGTTGCGCGCCGCCGTGGTGTTGCGGAAGTAGTAGCTGGCCTTGCAGGGATCCTCGCGCTCCTGATAGTTGTACCCTTCGTCGTAGTCGTAATACTCGTAGTCGTCGTAGTACCAGTAATCCTGTTGGTCGTCGTAGGCGGCTTGCTCTTCTTCCCAGCTCTTCTCACGCGGGACCTCCACGGGATCGCCGCCCTCGCAGGGATACACGCTCTGATGGCGGCCGAAGGAGAGCTCCACGCGGTACACGGCGCCGGGCTCGGTCTTGAGGTGGTCGGCGAGATCGAGGTAGTAGGTGTTCCAGCGGCCCAGGTCGGGGCTGTCGGCGGTCTTTAGGCTGATGGTCTTGCGCGAGACCAGGCGACCTACACGCGCCAGTTCACGGTTGCCATCGAGCGCATTCACCTGCAGGAACTGGCTCACGTTGCTCTCGTGCACCTTGATCACGCGCACATCAACGGCCTTCAGGTTCACGGCCTGGAAGGGGAGGAGCAGGCCATCGGTGCTGGGCAGGATGGTGCCCTTGCCGTTGAAGCGCACGGCGGGCTTGAGTTCCTCGAACACCAGTTCCACGCTCACCTCTTTGCCAAGCGTGCGGCCGTTCACGTTGCGCAGGCCGGCGCTCACGTAACCGTCCTGTTTGCCTGTGAGCCGCTGGGCGGGATAGAGCACGAGCTTGTTGCCATCGTGCGCGATGCGCAGGTCGTCGGCGCCGGCAATGCCCACGAGGCCGCGCAGGTCCTGAGCGGGGTCCAGCGGATCGCTGAAGAGCAGCGTGGCGAACTGCTCGCCATCGCTGAAGGTGGTGGCGCTGATCAGCGCGAGATCGCCGATGGCAGGCACATCGAAGGGCAGGGTGGCGGCGTCGGTGCTGCCGATGCCCTTGCCGTTCCAGTTGATGTCCACGCGCGAGGCTGCATCGCCGCGCTTCACGCTGTCCACCGTGAAGCGGTGATAGCGGCCGTTGGGCTCATGCTCCCAGGTGAGCGGCAGATCGCGGCCTTCTTGCTTCGCGGTGAAGCAGCCTTCGAGGTCCTGGCCGGTGGCATCGTCGCTGGTGTACACGCTGGCGATGAGCCGCTGCCACTTCAGGTCGGTGGCGCTCAGCGACTGCATCTCGTTCACGCGTGCATCGATGCCTTGCTTGAAGGTGCTCACCTCGAAGCGGAAGTCCTCCAATCCCTTGGGCACCTCGATCAGGTCGCCGAGCCTGAAGCGCACCGCGTAGGTCTTGTCCTGCGCCAATCGTTCATCGGGAACGAAGGCCAGGGTGAGCTCATCGCGCATCTCCACGCGGCCCTTCACGCTGGGCGAGAGGTCGAAGAGTTCCTGCAGGGCCGTGGCCGAGCTATCGCGCCAGCGCTGCCCCGCAGCGATGCGCACGATGATGGGCGAGCGCGCGCTGATGTGCCCGCCGGTGAAGGCGGGGATGTAGGGCGTGAAGGCGGCATCGGGCTTGGCGCCCTTCTCGTTGTTGCGGCAGGCAGCTAGCACGAAAGCGCACAGCACGGTGAGGCCGAGCGCACGCGAAAGGCGAGGCAGAGTGGGCATGGTGGCGTGAAGGATGCGGTGAAAGTAGCGGTGCGGGTTCCAAGGCGCACGCGCGTTCCGAACGGAGCAACGGTGGCCGTGAAGGCACTATTGCGGAAGAGGAAAGATTCAGTTCTCGGTTTCGCTTCACGAGCAATCACCATGAATAGGAATGGACGCCAATGAACAAACCGCTCCGAGTGGCGATCCGGAGTGACGGCTCCGATTGGCGGTGTTGAGTGGCAGTTCTGAGAGGTCGCCGGAAGCGATTGCGTTATTTCGCCGCACCAAGCCACAGCCCCCATGCGCCACCTCATCACCGCCATCCTCTTCCTCTTCACCTGCGTGCATGCCAGCGCGCAGATCCCGTATTCGCAGACGCTGCCGAACATCCAAGGCTCGCAGCTCAACAGCTGGGTGGAGTTCACCTTCCCGAACACGACCGCGCCCACGGGCGGCGGCGCCTCGCTCGATTTCGGCTGGCTGGCTTGCTGGCAGCAGGTCTTCGGCGGAAGCAGCAAGATCTGGATCGAACTGGAGACCGGCGCGGATGCGTGGACGCAGGTCTATTACGAGACCGGCAACGTAACGGAGTGCGTCACCTTCAGCCGCACGGCTAACATCTCGAACGCCAACCTCACCAACGCGATCGCCACCGGCGCAGGCTCGGTCACCGGTCGCGTGCGCGTGCAGGATTCGTGCTATCCGGGCGTGGGCTGCTCCTCCTTCAACGACCCGGTGGTGAGCGGGCTCACCCTGGAGTACGATGCGCACGCCGCCAGCTTCACCGCCAGCGATGTGAGCTTCTGCCCCGGTGGTTCGGTGCAATTCACCGACGCCAGCCTAGGATCGCCGAGCAGCTACGTGTGGTACTTCGAGGGCGGCGTGCCCACCACGAGCACCGAGCCGGATCCGCTGGTGCTGTACCCCAACCCCGGGAGCTTCGATGTGGTGCTGAGCGTGGTGACCGCCAACGGCCCCGATGAGCTGCAGCTGAGCGATTACATCCTCGTGCACGCCCCGCCCAATGCCTCGGCCGGGCCGGACGAGGATGTGTGCATCGGGCAGACCGGGCAGCTGCAAGCCTCCGGAGGGAGCAGCTACCAATGGTCGCCCAGCACCGGGTTGAGCAACCCCGCCATCACGAACCCGGTGGTCACCGTCACCGAGACCACCACCTATACCGTGGTGGTCACCGATGCCAACGGCTGCCAGGACGACGATGCGGTGACGGTGACCGTGCATGAGCTGCCCACGGTGATCGCCTCGGCTGTGGACAGTACCCTGTGCCCCGGCGATACCGCAGCGCTCAGCGCGGTGGGCGCGCTCAACTACCAGTGGAGCCCGAACCTCTTCATCAGCGGCAATACCGGCGATGCCATCAGCGCCTGGCCGCCGAGCGATTTCACTTGGACCGTTTACGGCACCGACGCCTTCGGTTGCGCGCACGACACCACCGTGGCCATCGATGTGCTCGATGCGCCTGCCATGCCCGTGGTGACGAACCTGGGCATGACCATGAGCTCCACGCCTGCTTCAACGTACCAGTGGTACCTCGACGGCGAGCTCATCGCCGGTGCCATCGAACAGGAGTGGGCTCCGTTGGCCAACGGCAACTACAGCGTGACCATCACCGATGCGAACGGATGCCAGAGCACGAGCGCGCCCGTGTACTTCGGCACGGTGGGCGTAGCCGATGCCGTGGCCATGGGCCTGCGTGTCTATCCGCAACCAGCCGATGAGACCATTACGGTTACCGGGGTGTCGGCCAGCACGGACGTGCGGCTGCTCGATGCCATGGGCCGCGTGGCCTTGGCCAAGCGCTCCGGTTCCAACGGATCGCTCACCCTCGATGTGCGTGCCCTGGCGCCGGGCGGCTATGTGCTGGAGCTGGGCAGCGGTGCTGCGGCGAAGCGGATCGCCGTGGTGGTGGAGTGATCCGGCCAGCATCGCGGTATCCCATCGTCTGCAGTCACTGCTGCAAAGGCTTGAGTCGGATCGCCTGCTTCGGTTGAACCACCTACGTGGCCATGGAACCGCATCGCCGTACGTTCGATCCCGTGCCCCCTCAAGCCCCCCGCCTGTTCACGGTGCTCTGCTTGCTCACCATCCTGGGCAACATCTTCCTCATCGTCACCAACCTGTTCAAGGCCGGCATGCTGTACACGGGCATCGAGAACGGGGGCGTGGGCACCGGCGCCGTGGTGCCCCTCCAGATCCTGATGCTGGCCGTGATCCTCTCCTGCGCAGGGGCCGCGATCGGCGCCGCCTTCATGCTGCTGGGCAGGCGGCTCGGCCTCCGCATCTACGTGGCATCGAACATCGTGCACCTCCTCGCCACGGTGTGCGTCATGCTGCTTTGGCTCATGACCGTGTATCTGTCCTTCATGGCGGTGCTGCTGTTCTTCTACTGCTTCATCCCGGCGGGCTTCCTGGTGTATTTCCGCAGGAATAGGGCGTGGCTGAAGTGATGCCTGCT
The DNA here is from genome assembly GCA_016716605.1 of Flavobacteriales bacterium. Taxonomy (NCBI): domain Bacteria; kingdom Pseudomonadati; phylum Bacteroidota; class Flavobacteriia; order Flavobacteriales; species Flavobacteriales bacterium. The sequence goes on along the minus strand of JADJWA010000002.1, from coordinate 122,096 downwards.
TAGGGCTCCCGAAACGCTTCCTTCTGCCCGCAGCTACTTGTCCTGCTCCTGTGGAACCGCGATCCGAAGTTGCCGTTCTTGTTGTGCTTGAACTTGCCTTCCACGGGTCGCTGTTTTGCGCAGACCCATTTCAGGACGAGTCACACTGCGGAGGTTCCTCCTAGAGATGGCGCTCGCCGGAATGCCTGCTGAGGCTTAGAATGCCGAGCCGAATCGACGAATGCGCGAGCGGTGGATGGTGACCTACTGCTGTATCAGACAAGGCCATTTCCGCGATCAACTGCTTGTGCGGCGCAGCACGATCCTCTTCAGCTCGGGGATATGCTTCTGGAGGATCGGCCAGACGAATTGGTCGTCGATGCTGTCGTAGGAATGGATGAGCCGGTTCCGGAACTGGACAATGCGATCGGCCTCCGGTATCGGATGCACAGGATCCAGCTTACGGATCTGGTTCACTGCTTCGCCGATGATGCCCAGCTGCCGTTCCACCGCGCTCTTCACCATCGCGTGCTTGGTGTATGCCTCGAACCCATCGATCCGGCCTTGTGCCAGGAAGGCCTCGATCAGCTTGACCGCCCGCAGGATGTCAGCATAGCAGCCTTCCAGTCGCTCCATCGTAGATGAGTTGCTTGGAACGGTCGATGGCGCGCTTCTTCACCGGGTTCTGCAAGGAGGAGGGTGTGAGCAGGTCCACCTTGCGGTGGAAGAACACTTCCATGCTGTCCCAGAAGGACCAGAGCCGTTCGCCGGTCTCCACTGGATCGCCGCCTTGCACCTCCACCAGCAGGTCCACGTCGCTGTCGTCGCGGAAAGGTCCATCCACCGCCGAGCCGAAGGCATAGAGTTCTTTCACCTTGTGTGCGCGGCACAGGCTTATGAACTGCTGGCGGTGGCCATTGATCAGATCGGCAAGCATGCAACAAAGGTATCGGGCGGGCATGCTCAGAACGAGAGCCGTTAGAGCGCCTTGGGATCACCGATCCGTTGCACAGAGGCCTGGCTGGTTGCCACGGATCACCGCTTCCACGATCCGCACCAACGCCCTCAGAAGAGCCTGCAACCCACCACGCAACTGAACACGATGTTCGTGTCAACGATGTCCCGGGTCAAGATGTCCTTGAGCCGGTTGGCACATGTGCGTTCGCACCTGCGCGCAGCGCCCCGCTGTTCAAAACTCGCCGCCGCGCAGCCGCTCCCGCGTTGTTCTTTCTGGGCCTCGACTTTGACGCGAATGCCGTCGCTGCCCAGCACCCCCTGCCCGGTGAATGGCCTGGTGCCCTGGTCACAGGGCGTGTGGCCCATCGTATGGCGCGCACCGCACCCGGTGCTTCATTGGGTGTACACCATACACGCCAAGCCGCCCAACGAGCCGCTGCAGATCCACTGGAATGTGAGCCAGGCCGATATCGTGCGCGCCATGCTGGCCCACGCCGCGTTCAGCACCGGCGCCTATGTGCAGCTCGGCCCCATGGTGCGCCGACGCATCGTGCAGCGCAAGTGGAGCTTCGAGCGCGGCTGCTTCTTCTACCGCATCGAGGGCAGCAGGCCCGGCAGGGAATGGAGCGTGAGCGAAGAGGAGCTGAAGGAAAGGATGAAGGGGTGAGGGGGGCTGCATAGGCGCACCGCGCAATGGGCCGCCGCTTCCCCCTCTCCTGCGGAATTGCGATCCGTGGTCTTCTCTTTCGGCATCCGCCTCCGGGTTATTCCAAAGGAACGCCGGGACCAATAAGAAAGGAGAGCCTGCGCGGGCTTAAGGCGCACATGCGCGGTGGGGCGGGTCCTTCACGACCGCGATCACACGCGTGGTGGGCGCAGAAGCCCTCACGGTCGACCTACTTCACCAGCATGAACTTCATATCGCTCGCCGCTTTGATGTGGTGATCGACGCCCATGGGTAGCAGGATGTACTCACCGGCTGCCACCTGGTGCACCACGTCCTTGATGGTCACGGTGGCCTCCCCATCAAGCACCGTGAAGAGCGCATCCGCAGGTGAGGAATGCGGCGGAACATCCTGACCTGCTTTCAGCGCGAACACCATCGCCTTGGCGTTCCCGTTGTTCAGCACCAAGGTGTTCTGGAACTTGGCCGCATCGTAGGCGGCGGCGTCCGCAAGGCGCGCAGCAGGGTCTTGGGCGTTGGTGTGCATGGCGGCGGTGATGGCAATAGCAATGAGGACGGTTCTCATGAAAGGGGGTCTTTGTTACGCAGGAAGTAAAGGCCCAAGAGCACCACGGCGAGCACGATGAGCACGGCGCCGAGGAGCACGAAGATGGGCGAGGCATGCAGGTAGATCTCCAGCAGGATGCCCACCGGCATCAACATGCCCAGGAGCGCCAGCCATGCAATGGTGCGGTGCTGCTTGGCGGGCATGGCGCTGCGCAGGAGCAGGAAACCGATCACGATGTTGAGGAAGGCGAACAGGTTGCCGTGCACATGGGCCAGGCGTGCTTCGAAGTGCGGGCCGTTCCCATCGCTCGCGATCCACGCTTCCTTGTCCGGCGAAAAATCGCGCAGGTAAATGAGCAGGAAACCATAGACCATGAAGAGGCCCATGAAGAGGAAACCGAACGCGATGTTGTGCCTGCCGCTCATGTTGAGGAGATATCGGACACGAATGTCCGCGTAATGGTCTGGGCATTGCGTGAGGATCGTCACCTCCCCTCAACGATCAGCTTCTCCTTTGTCAGCGAAGCAGCCTGCCTTTGGCCAGTGGTAGGTGTCGAAGGTTGGGGCGATTGGGGGGCGCCAAGCCGCTCAAATCTTCAAATAGCACGGCACCCAGGGTCCCCGAGCACGGAAGACCCTTCGAAGGCCGAAGGGCACGCGTGGTCACTCTCAGTGGACCCTGCAGTACGCCATGGCCGCAGGCTCCCCACATGCCTCAGGAGGCCCGGCGGTGGTGCAGGGCAGGCAGAGCACGAGCGTGGACGCTCGCTCGCGAATGCGGGCGCCTGCACCGCCTGCCACGGAGAGCGCCTCCTGCACTGCGGCGTACATTGTGTGATCCTGTACGCGGCACCGCATCACAGCATGATCCTCGACTTCCATCCGATCACGGTCGCGCAAGCCAGGGAGATCGCGACATGGCGGTACACCGGGCACGAGAAGCAGTTGTTCATGGACCCCTACTTCACCGCGCAGGACGGCATGGGTGCGCTGAAAGGTCCGGGTGGCTGCACCGGGTTCGCCGTATGCCATGAGCGCGCATTGGTCGGCTTGTTCGAGTTCACTTTCGTGGAACAGGTCATGTGGATCGGCATGGCGTTGCATCCGGCCCTGGTCGGCAGGGGCCATGGCATGGACCTGCTTCAGCAAGGGATCGATTTCGGCCGACGCACTTTCGCGTACACGGGGGCGTTCGTCGCGCTCGCGGTGGATGCGTCGAATGCCCCGGCGCTGAAACTCTACCAGAAAGCCGGGTTCAAGGAAGAATCCCGGTGTGGGGACACAATCAGCATGAGATTGCAGCTGACCTAGAGGCTGTCGCACGAATACCCTTTGGGCTGCGCGAGGGTCTTCCGCTCCCATGCGGCGTTGCGGAAAGCTTCAATGAGCTATAGGCCATGCTCGGTTCCCGTGCCTTGCCTGGTCGCGGATTAGCTCTCGCTCGCTGCTAGAATCATTTCTTGAGATAGACTCTGGTGTGCGCCAGCATCAGCCCGGCTCGTTCACGCCTCCGCAAAGTATCTCGTAGGGAACCCTGGAGTGGGCGCTTACAGTGCCGCAGGGTCCCCTCCTGCGTCGGGAGTCCCTGCGGAGGCTAACGCTCTCAGGGCTTCACCAGCTTCAGCACAAGGGGATCCCTCCCCTCCATCCGCAGCAGCAGCAGGTAGCTTCCTGCGGACAGATCGCCGGTCGAAAGGACAAGGCGATCGCTCGACCAAAGTTCACTGCGCAGCAACCGGCCTTGGGCATCCAGCAAGTCCACAGCGACGCGAGCTCCGCTGGATGTGCGCCGAAGCACCAGTTCATCCGCCATCGGATTCGGCCCGGCCGCGATGCCCAGCCGCTCCAGCTCCTCGATGCCCACGAATACATCGAATGTGATGGAGTTCGTGAGCGACCATGCGCCGGTGGAGGACAGCGAACGCACCGAGAGCGTATGCGGACCGGCCGCGAGCGCGTCGGTGAGCACATTCAGCAGCAGGCCATTGATCTCTGGAGCTGCGGCTGTGGCCATCGCAGTGGCATTGCCGAAGCCCGGATCCACATCGAGGAAGTACTCCACGCGCACGATGTCGCCACCGGGAGCCATGCTGCGCACCATGAAGAGCCTGCGGCTGGTGAGGCCCCAGTGGCCGGCATCATCCATCATGCGCACCCCGAGCACATGCCCGCCCGGTGCCAGTGCGCTCACATCGAGCGACAGGGGCAGCGACACTTCCGCGGCCTGCGTGAAGGTGATGGCCGTGCCATTGCCGAAGCCGGGATCCACATCGAAATAGTACTCGCCGCGCTGGAGCTCTTGCGCGGACGCAGCCGTGACCGCAGTAGCCGCAGCCACAAGGAAGGATAGCAGGCGTGCCATGGCCTCAGTCGTTGGCGCGTGAACTGATGGTGACCTGCAGCGGTGTTCCCTGGTCCGTGCTGGTGGGCGCGCTCAGCGTGAAGATGCTGGGCACCGGCGGAATGCCGCTGAGCCGGTAGGGCTCGATGCCGCCGAAGATGCCGCAATCCGCTCCTCCGGTGCCGGCACCGATGCCGGGCGATGCAGCGGCGAGCTGGTATTGCGCATCGCCCGTGCCGCCCACGAACACGGTGCTCAGGTCCACGTTGATCTGGTTGCCATTGGTGGCCGGCACGGGGTCCGCGGCGAAGATGTTGTTCGCATAGGCCGAGGTGCCCGGCGTGACGAAGGGCCCGAATACGCAGTTGCTGATGGACATGCCGCTGCCGCCGAAGAGCGCGGTGGTGCCGCTGCCCAGCCCGATGCAGTTGATCAACTCGCCGGACGTGCTGCCCCCCGTTGCGAAGTTGAACGTGCGCGCGATCGTGTTGCTGATCGTCAGATCATTGATGGTGGTTCCGCTGTAGCCCACCACGAAGCCATTCGCCACGTGGCAGCCGTTCACCACGATGCCGGTGAGGTCCAGTGAGCCCACCGGATAGGCGATCGACAGGTCCGCCCCGCCAGCCGAGAATCGGCAACGCTCGATCCGCACGAAGCTCGCCCGCACGCTTGTGGCGCCCTGCACGTCCAGGCCGCTCACCACGGCACCTTCGCTCCCCGCCTGAAAGACCAACCCGCCGGTGATGGCCGTGGCCGCCGTGGCCTGAAGGCCGGTGTTGAAATTCAGGAAGTAGCCCGGCCCGATGACCACCAAGGGCTTGATGAAGGTGCATGCACCATAGCTGCTGCCGCTGGGCTCCACATGGAGGGTATCGCCATTGGCCGCCGCATCGTGCGCGGCCTGCAAGGTGGTGAAGGGCACCGCGATGCCGGTGTTGTTCACGCGGTGGATGGTGGCGTGCGCGCTGAGCGCAGCGGCAGTGGCGAACAGGATGAGAATGGTGCGCATGGCAGGGTAGGGTGGGATGACCGAAGGTGCGGAAAAGTACCGAGAAGGCGAGGAAGGCCGGGCGGGCGGTCCAGCTTCATGGATCAGGTCCGTCGACGCGCGTGCTTGCACCTTCGGCCGCATGCAGTTGCGGCTGGCACACAGCGCGGCATAGGATTCCGTGGACGGGAGGCGCTGCTGCGGTTCGAATATTCCAATTGCGTGTAGCCACGAGTTGCAAACTCGCGGCAGCAGGGTGGCGGTTGGCCTGGGACCGCAGGGTCCACTGCGTGAGGGCCTGCGGAGGCAGTAATCGACGTCGCTGGCTTGGTGCCTGGCCTTTACACCGTTGTCCTTGATGGCGATGGGGTATTCCCTCGGGCGGCGCGGTGGGTGAAGGAGCGGTAGCGGAGCGCCAGCCACGACGAAGTTCTCACTTCAACTGCACCACTTCAACGCGCCGGTTGCGCGCCTTGTCCTCGGGGGTGTCGTTGCCGGCCACGGGTTTCGTTTCACCCCAGCCCCTTGCTTCGAGGCGATCGGCGGCGACACCGGCCTTCACCAGCTCCGCCTTCACCGCAGCGGCCCGGCCCTGCGAGAGCTTCATGTTGGCATCGTCGGCGCCATCGCCATCAGTGTGCCCTTCAACGGAAACGCGCAGCTCGGGATGTGCCTTCAGCATGGCGGCGATCTCATCGAGCACCGGTTGGCTTGCGGGCTTGATCTCCGTCTTGTTCACGTCGAAGGTGATCCCATACGTGGCGAAGCGCCCATCGGTGATCAAGCGGTCGTAAAGCGGCATGCCGCCTTCGGCCAGGCGCACGTTGCGGATCATGGCGGGGAAGCCCTGCGGCCCGCTGTGGTTCAGCGCGTTTATCTCCATCCACTTGGGCTGCTCGGTCACGTTGGGCACGTTCACCAGCCGCTCGCCGTTCAGGTAGATCTTGAGCGCGCGCTTGTTGAAGGAGAGCGCCACTTCACGCCAGCCGGGCGTGTGTCCGGTCTTCTGAGAGCGGCTGCTGTTCTCTCCCTTGTATTGGATGTAATCGATGTTCACCCGGATCTCAATGGCCGGTGTCCCTTGCAGCTTCAGGTAATAACCTTCGTTGCCCTTGTAGTGGAAGTAGGCTTCGAACTCCAGCGTGAACCATTCGGGCAGATAGCTCGCGCTCTTCATCAAAGGCTTGATCGCCGCCTGGTTGCTCGCCCATGCGATGGCCGGTGCGCCTTCGAACTCGGTCACTTCCATCGAGCCCTTCACCAGGTCCCACTTGGAGGGGAATTCACCGACCTGCTCGTTCTTCAGGCTGTCGAAGAAGATCACCCGGTCGCCGGGGGTGAAATCCATCTTACCGCTGGTTTGCGCGTTGAGGTCCGTTGCGGCGATCGCGGCGACGAAGAGCGCCAGTGTGGTGATCCGTTCCATGTGCATAGGATGGGGTTCGCATCGAAGCTAGGCGTGTTGGCCCGGAACATCAACTGCCGACGCGTCGAAGTGATGAAGGTTAACCTGGATCTCACCTGGACTCAATCTGACAGGTTGTTTGCGAAGACAACGACTTGCGCCAAAGGACTCATCCACCACTTCACTCGGCCACCACCAACGCCAATGCAATGGTCTTTCAATCAATGTCCGGGTGGCTGTAGCAGTGGTCCAGGCCTAGTTCGCTGTTCACGGTTCCTCCCGCCGTGACCTCTTACCTCCGCAGGGTCTCCCGACGAAGGAGGGGACCCTGCGGTTCGGTGGGCGCGCAGGGTCCCCTGCGGGAGACCCCCGGAGGTTCAGGGTCCACTGCGTGACGGCCTGCGAAGGCATTACCGCACAAAAGCCGATCTTGTGGCATGTGGCAGCGTCGCCTTGGCCATGCCTTGAGCCTTGGGCTCGGCGTTCTCTTCATCGGGGGCGGCATGAGCAAAGTGTTCGCGCAGCACGCTTTTCCGGGCGTGATGGGTCCGGTATGGCTGGAGGAGGAACTTGCCGAGTACGGCCTCGGGACCTATGCGGTGTTCATTGCGTACAGCGAGGCGGTGATCGGTTTCCTGCTCTTCACGCTCCTGCTGCGCACCCTCGGCGCCGTAATGCTGGTGCCCATGCTCGTGAACATGATTGCCGTCACCATCAGCCTTCACTGGCGCGGCACACCCTATGTCCTGGGCTTCTTCTTCCTGATGAACCTCGCCCTGCTGTACCTGGACCGCGCGCGCTTCGCACCGCTTCTGGGCAGGCCCTTCCCGGCCGCGCATCCGGTCCGCACGCCGCACCTGCTGCTCTGGTGCGGCGGCCTGGTGCTGTTCTGCATCAGCGCCCGGGCCTCCTTCGTTTCGGTCGCACTGGGCTATGCGCTCGCACTAGCCGGGATCGGACTGGGCTTCCTGGCGTATTACCGGCATCAACGTTCGTAGCCGAAGGCGCAGGGTAGCTTCACGATCACCTTCAGCTTGGCCTTCAGTCATCGTCATGCTCCAGTGGCAGCTCCGGCATCAAGTCCCACGCCATGCTGCCCACGTGGTAGCTGAACCACGCGTTGAAGGTCTTCCAGTCGCGCACCTTGGGCCAGCTCTCCTTTAGACCTCCGCAGGGGCTTCGGCTTCAAGACCCTGCGACTCAGCCAGGACCATCACCTTCTCCTATCCGCGAAGCAGCCTGCCTTTGGCGGGCGGTAGGTGTTGAAGGTAGAGGCCATGATTGAGCCAGGGCCACCGTCCCTCGCAAGGCCACGGGATGCGGGAGACCCTGCGCGTGTTTGAAGGCAACGCAGCCGGTGCCGCAGCACGCCGTATTGTACTGTTAGATCGGTGGACACATACCAGAAACCTGGCCAGCGAAGCGCCCCGCTACACTTGCGCGATGATCACAAGCGCCCCTACTGGCCGGTCTGAAGAGGTACGCCAGGCGGAACGGACCCTGGAACGCATCGGCCTGCATATCCGTGCGGCCGATGAGAAGATCCGGGCCCTCTTCGGTGCCAACACGCTGCTGGCCGCGGCGCTCACCTTCACCAGCCAGGTGCGCCTGCGCGCCTTGCCCTCACCTTGGGGCGAGCTGGCCGTTACCGGCACCATCCTCATGCTGCTGGCCACGGTCTGCTCCATCCTCTTGGCCATGGTGGCCCTGCTGCCCCGCACCAAGCGCACCGGCCAGCCGGGCATTACGTTCTTCGGCGACATCGCTTCCATGGGCCAGGCGGAATTCCAGGAGCGTTTCCTGGCCTCCGAGAACGAGGACCCCTTGCCCGGGCTGCTGCATCAGGTGCACATCAGCGCCCGCATCGCCCATGCCAAGCACCGCTATATGCGGCAAGCCGGCCAACTCCTCATTCTGGCCTTGGGCCTCTGGTTCGTCCTGTTGGTGTGGAACCTGATGATCCCGCAGTAGCCGCTGCCGCCTTCACCAACACGCCGGCGCGGCACGAAGGCCCTGTCGAGGGCACGTTGTTGGATACCACCACCGGCGGGCCTGCGCGCAGTTGGGGTCTATCACCTGCTCTTATCCGCGAAGCAGCGTGCGGTTGGCAGGCGGTAGGTGTTGAAGGACGGGGCGATGGTGGGGTCGCGGGGCTGCTCAAAACTAGAAATGGCAAGGCACCCTGCGGAGCGCTAGCGGAAGACCCTGCGCGTGTTCAAATCGCCGCGCTTCCAACGTTGACAATTATCATGGGGCATTTAACGCACAGCGAACCTTGGGCGCTGTGCTTTGGTGCATGGAAGTCGGCGGTGAGGTGCATTTGCTGCGCATCGTGTTGCTGGTGCTCACTGGCCTGGCGGTTTTCCTGCACGCCGTGGACCGCCTCAGCGGGACATTGGAAAGCATGGCCGGTGGCGTACTCCATGCCTGGCTGAAGCGCTACACCACGCACGTGCTCAGTGCATTGCTCGTTGGAACCGTGGTCACCATGTTGCTGGACAGTTCCTCGGCGGTGATCATCCTCACCATCGTGCTGGTGAACAGCGGCATGATGACTTTCCGCAATGCGCTCGGTGTGGTGATGGGTGCGAACATCGGTACCACGCTCAGCAGCCAGATCATCGCATTCGATATCGGGGAGTGGAGCGCGGTACCATTGCTCCTGGGCCTGGTGCTTGAGCACTTCGGAAGGGGAGCGAACTGGAAACGGATCGGTGCGGCCATCTTCGCCTTCGGCCTTCTCTTCACCGGCCTATTCCTCATGGGCTACGCGGTGGAACCGTTGAAGGAACATCCACGGTTCATCGCATGGCTGCATGGTCTGGAACATCCGCTCAAGGGCGCCGCGGTTGGTGGGCTCATCACCCTGGTCATTCAGAGCTCAAGTGCCACCGTGGCCATGGCGATCACGCTGGCAACGAAGGGTATCCTCTCCCTTCCGGCCGGTATCGCCGTAATGCTCGGCGCCGAACTGGGTACCTGCTCGGATACGCTCCTGGCCACCGTACGCTGTCGCCGCCAAGCGATCAAGGTGGGCCTCTTCCACCTTGGTTTCAACCTCGTCAGCATCATGATCGGCATCCTGCTGGTGCATCCCTTCACCGCGCTGGTGGTGTGGATCAGCGGCAACGCCGATGTGGCCCGCAGCATCGCCAATGCGCACATGCTCTTCAACATGCTCGGGGTATTGCTCTTCCTTCCGTTCACGACGCTCATCGCACGTTGGTTCGATGCGTGGTTGCCTGAACGCGTGGCAGCTGAGCCAACCGCTCTGGAAGAGGCACTGGTGTAAGGAACAACCGCAACACGCGCTCAACTGACGCACCTCATGCGCCACAGCGCCACCTGACAGGAACTTCGCGCATGCGCATCTACGTCCTGCTCGCCCATCCTGACAAGGACAGCTTCAATGGCCACTTGGCCGATGCCTATTTCGAAGGTGCCCGCGCCAAGGGACACGAAGTACGGATCCAACGGCTGGGCGACATGCACTTCGACCCCATTCTTTGGAAGGGACACAAGGTGATCCAGGAATTGGAGCCGGACCTGGTGCAAGCGCAACAGAGCATCCTGTGGTGCCAGCACTGGGTCATCGTTTATCCCATGTGGTGGGGTTCCGTGCCCGCACTGTTCAAGGGCTTTCTGGACCGCACCTTGTACGAGGGCTTTGCCTACCACTACCACACCAACGACCCCTTCTGGGACAAGCTGCTCAAAGGCCGCTCGGCCCACATCATCACCACATGCGATGCCCCTGCGATCTGGGCCTGGTGGCAGTACCGCAACAGCGACCTCAACACCGTGAAGCGTGCCGTTCTCGACTTCTGCGGGATAAGCCCCGTGAAGGTGACGCGCTTGGATAGGATGAGGTATGCCGATCCTGCCAAGCGCGCGAAGTGGATCGCCGCACTGGTCAAGGGCATCGCGGATGTACGACTTAACCTGGGTGATCGGCGCACGTTGACATCGGTCATCGACCAAGGCCACCCGACCAAGTAGCTCCGTAACGAACAGCACACTGCCATGATGCATATCCTGCTTCCTACCGACTTCAGCGAAGGATCATTGAATGCATGTGCGTATGCATTCGAGCTGTTCGGCAGCGACAGCACTGCTTACACCTTGGTGCATACCTATCTGGACCCTTTACCAGGCTATGCGGCGATGGTAGATATGAGCAGTGCGCAGTATGCCGCTGCTGTGGAGGGCCTGGCACACTTCACCGAGCGCTTGCGGAAATCGAAGGGGGGAACCCATGTAGTCGTGAACACGCAGGCCATCTATGGGGTGCTCACCTCAAGTCTCCGGTCTGTGTGTGAGGAGAGCGGCGTGGACATGATCGTTATGGGCACGCAAGGGGCTGCGGGGAGCGCAGTGTTCGGTAGTAGTGCTAGCGCCGTGGCAAGAACCAGTCTCGTTCCGGTGCTCATCGTACCCAAAGAGGCCAGCTACAAGGGCTTGCGGCATGTCCTGCTGGCCGACGACCATGTGCGCGTGGAGCCGTTCGCTCTGCGCCCGCTGGTGCAACTGGCACGCCGTTCAACCGCGAGCATCACCATTGCGCATGTTGTGCGCAAGGAGACCGATGTACCGGATGCACGGGTAATGGCAGACTACGAAGAGACCTTTGCAGGGGTCGCACACATGTTCACCTCCGTGGAAGGGAATGATGTAGCACTGGCCTTGAGCGAGGTGGCCGAACGAGAGAATATGGACCTGGTAGCGGTGCTCCATCGGCACGTGGGTTTCCTGGAGTCTCTCTTCCACGGTAGCGTGGCAAAGCACCTGGCGATGCATGCCAGTGTGCCCTTGCTGGTGCTTCAGCATTGATCCGCCTCGCGGCTGCGTGTGGCTCCGTGGCCTTTTGCCATGAGTTGGGTATCGTGCAGCATTAGGCCCTGCTTCGTATCCGCGAAGCATTCTGCCTTTGGCAGGCGGTAGGTGTTGAAGGTAGAGGCGGTGGGGGGCGCTGGGTACCATGCACCAGGATAGTTGTCACTGGGTGCAAGCGCAGGTTGTCGAAGACCCTGCTGCGGCCTAGTATTTTGAGATGCCCTCTAATAGGGCGGTGGTCCCTCGCGCAGGTTGTCATCCAGCCGCACGGCGCGCACGTGCTGTTCCATGCCGGCCAGCTTGTCACCTGCTGCGTGGAGCACTTCGCCCAAGCGCCAGGTGGCGTAAGCATGCGTGGGGTCGCTGGCCAGTAGGCTCTCGTAAGCGGTGCGCGCGGTCTTCAGGTCGCCGCTGCGCTGGATGCAACGCGCCATCAGGTAAAAGGCGGTGATGCTGTTGGGGCCGTTCTCCGCCGCGATCAGGCCCAGCGTATCCAGCACGGTGGCGCACTCGCCCATGCGCCAGCGCCGCCAGGTGCGCAGCCAGCGGGCATCGGGCGCGGGCAGGTCGTTGCGTGCTTCCACGGTTGCATCCTCCACGCGCTCCATGGGTATGGCGAAATTGAGGGCCTGCCCGCCACCATCGCTGAACCACACCGTGGGTATGCCGATGAGCGCGCCGCGCGCATCCACCAGCGCGCCACCACTGTTGCCTTCGCTCACCGGTGCGCTGAACTGGATGAGCTTCTGCGCGGTGTCCTGCCTGTTCGGTCGCAGGCCGCTCACCAGACCGTAGCTGATGGTGAGTTCCACACCGCGCGGATTGCCCAACGCATAGGCGTCCATGCCCGGGCGCAGCGCATGGCTGTATACGATGGGCAGTGCGGGCACCGCATCCCATGCCGCCTTCGGCGTGGTGCCCAGCACATTCACCACCAGCACATCGCGCGCCTTGTCCGCACAAAGGATGTTGCCCAAGTGCAGCGGCGTGTTGCCAAGCCGCGCGGTAAGCGTGCCACCGCTCTTGTACACATGGAAATTGGTCACCAGCAGGCCCTGGTCCTTCAGCACCACACCGCTGCCCCGGTACCGGTGCAGGCTATCCGTGCTTATGCTCTCCACCCAGGCCACCGCGCCGCTCACGCGCGCGTAAATGGTGCTGCCGTGGTCTTGCGCTTGCGCGTTGGGCGCAAGCAAGCCCGCGAACAAGACCGTTGCCGTGATCCTACCGTATGCCATGCCTCGCTGTGTTCAAACCTAAGCAAGGCACCGGGCCTTGCGTACCCTGCCCGGAGCGCGCTGGCAATCCGGGGCCATGGCACGCAAGGCCCAGAAGACGGGAGAATCTGCGCGGGCCGAGACTCCCGCGCCAGTGCGGGGGATGGTTCGGCTGTGATGCGGAGGCCCGGTGTTAGAGCTTCTGCACCAGTTTCACGCAGGTGTCGGCACCGTTCTGCAGGCGCAGGAGGTAGGTGCCCGCTTGCACATGGTCCATGCGGATCCGCGGCGAGCCCGTGCCGACCGACCTCTGGTGATGCACCGTGCGGCCTTGCGCATCGAACAGGGTGATGTCCATCGGTCCTTGCGCTCGCGTTTCGATGGCGAGCCGATCAACCACCGGGTTGGGCCAGACGGTCACATCGCGGAGGGAAGGACCTTCCGCGATAGCGGACGCACCGGGGAAGACAAGGTGACCCCAGGAAGAGGGAGCCAGCCGCGACGCACCGGCCGGCCACATGTTCCAACTGGTGGCCGTGTTGGTGAGCACCACCGCGATGCCGATGGTATCGCCGGGCTGCGGGGTTATCCCCAGGAGGTACCACCAGGGAATGGCGATCTCCACCATATCGGTCATGGGCGGACCTGGGCTGATGTTCGGATGGGCCGACCAGTTGTTCGGCAGGGGCGAACAATCGTCGTACACCCCATAGGCTCCTTGGTGGTGGCAACTGGTCGCTGAGACATGGTACCAGCGATCATCGCCGCTCCAAGCCGGTGTGCGATCGTGATCGATGTCCAACAGCACTTCCGGGAACAGCTGGTTGCTCTCCAGATGGCCCATGAAACCAAGGAACAAGCCCCATCCATCCACTGCGAAGGCGACCTGGCTCAGGTCGCCGCCGCCTGCTGGCACGTCCACCGTTGGGGCCTGGTCCCATTCACCGGCACTGAATTGACCATCTGCGAAGATCGATCCCCACAACGGGTGGATCACATTCTGCGCGTTCGTGGTCAGCGACAAAAGGAGGAGTGCGATGGGCAGCTTGCGCATGTTGCTGTTTTTGTTGCGAACCTATGCGCACGACCGGTGCTCTTGTGCGCGCTGCCGTCACACATCCAACCGTTCACCTTCGCGCGTTGAGGAACGGTCGACAGTGGGCGATCAAGGGTAGCGTGCGGACCGTGCATCCATGCGGATGCCCCCGAACCCGCCCCATTGCGAGCGAGCGTCCACGCTCGTGCGCTGCTCGTGTTCATGTGAAGCGCACCAACGCGAGAAACTCGAGCGCGGCGAACGGATCAGCAAGCTGGAAGCCGAACTGGCCCAGCTGCGCATGCTTGCCGCGAGAAGGATGCAGCGCAGGGTCCCCGAGGTCGGGAGAGCCTGCGGGAGGCTAGGCCACTAGTGTGCCCTGCCCACCAGGCTAGTCGGCCGCAGGGCCGGGCAGCAATGAATCGAGGAAGAGCCAATCGAGGATGAGCAGTGCGAGGAGCACTGCCGCCATGTAAGGCGCTGATTCGAGGTGGAGCAGCATGCAGACCAAGGGTGCGGCATAGCCCAGGTTCACCGCCACCCACCACCAACGTTTCATGGCTTCAGGTGTGTCGTCCTTGGCGGGTTTCCGAGACAGGATATCGGTTATTAGCCACGCTGTGCTGGCCACCAAGGCGGCGAGCATGCACCAGCTCATGACATACGGGTCCTCCAGGAAGTAGATAGCGGGGGCCCAGCAGAGCCAGGAGATATAGCCCAGGATCAAGCCCGCCTTCAGGGTGCGCTTTGCTTTCGCCGAAGCCTTGAAATCCCCACGGTCGACGGAAGCAAAGAATTCATCATCGTCGTGCATCATCTTGCCCCGGAAGAAGATCATGAACACGCCCATCAGGATCACATAGAGGGACGATGCACTCACTCCGGTTTCGAACCAGGTATGGCCACTCTCGTGATGCTGCATGGCCAGCTTGGCCAGCACGCTGAGCACGGTGGCGAGGGTGATGCTTACGGAGATGTTCTGGTAGAGCCCTATCCTGTTCATCGTGGCGGTGTTGAGCGCATTCAAGGTTAGGGTCTTTGCGTGTTCGGGCTGCGGGCTTGTAAACTCCCCCTGGTCAGGTGCCTTGTGAAACGCTCGGGATGGCTGTGCCAGCTGCCTGATGATCCCGACCTTCAACCAACCGGCATGAACCCTTCCAGAACCGACCGGGACGAGGCGCCACCGAAGAAGAGGCCTTGCATGCCGCACGGGACAGTCTGTTGCGGGTGAAGCGGAGAGGGATGCCGCTGGATGCCTCTTGGGGCCCTTGAGTTAAAGCCATTCACCGCTGTCGCGGACGCCAGGCTTGTCCGCGGCAGATGGGGTGGCTCCGGTGCTCATGGCCTTTTTCTGAAGATGTCATTCTTCAGCGCATGTCGCCGTGCGTCGCGGTCGGCCTGCTCATGCCTCGTGCCTCGTGGACTTCATACCCGCCAAGATCGCGATCGCGCACGGCATGGGCTGCCCTGTGCCCACGGACCGCCTTGCTCATGCAATGCGAGGGACGCGCCATCACGGGCGGGCAAAGCGACGCACGCGCTCGAAAGAGGGACGGCGGAGCACTGCCCCGCCGTTCCTTCAGGTCGTTGTTCGGTTCACTTCTTCTCCTCCGCGCCCGGCTCCGGCATCAGGCCCAGCTGGGTCATCATCTTCATCTCTTCCATGTAGCCCCAATGCTCAACGGCCTTGCCGTTCTCGAAGCGGATCACGTCCACGCCCATCACATCCATGGTCTTCCCAGTGGCGGGCATTTCGCCCCAGGGTCCGGTGTTCGTGCCTTTCATGCGGAAGTGAACGAAGGACATATCGCCGGTGGTGCTCATGGAAACGATGTCCTGGTGATAGTCCGGATAGGCGCCGCGCAACAGGCCCACCATGTCCTTGAGGCCTTGGATGCCGGTGGTGGTGATGGAAGGGTCCTGCTGATGATCCACGAAGTTCTCGGCGACCAGGTCGCCGATGTTGTCGAGGTTGCCGGTGTTCATGGATTCGAAAATGGCGCGCACGCCCGCCTCCCTGGCGGCCGTTTCGGCCTTGGCGGTGCTATCGGCCTTCATCATGGCCGCGTGCTCGGCGGCGGCGTGGTCGTGGCCGCCTCCGTCGCAGGAGGCGAGCAGTAGGCCGATGGCCAAGGGGGCGGATGCAAGGATCAACTGGTTGCGCATGGGTGGGAGGTTTGGGTTTGGAGCCGCAAGCTAGAATTCACGCTGGAACCGGCAAATCGACCCACGGTGCTAGGCCGATGGCCAAGGACGCCATGGCTGGTTGCGGCGTTGCGCGGTGCTCAGCGGCCGGCGCAGTGCTTCCGCTGCTCCTCCACGAAGCCCGGGCAGTCCCGGATCATCTCCAGCTTCAGGTGCTCCCGGTTCCTGCGTGCTTGCATGCGCCCGCCGAACAGGTTGATCGCACCGGGGATCCCTTCCTGCGCGCCGTAACAGCGCTCGTGCTCGGAGCCATCGATGATCACGCGCAGGCCGATGGTGCTATGCCCGGGCCAGAGGTCGAGCTTGGCGATGCAACGGTCCCACTCGGCATCGACCACGCCCGGTTGGCGGCGAAGGAAGGCCGCAAGGCTGTCGAAGGTCTGGTGGTGTGCGATGTAGGTGGTGGAAGGCGTGGTGACGGGGTGCCCCTTGCGATGGCGGTGCAATTCCCCCTTCATCCAGCGGTCGAGCGCGCGTTCGCTGCGCAAGGCCCGTGCGAAGCGACCCGTGTCCTGGGCCAGGGCAACGCACGGCAGGAGCAGGAGGATGGTCAGGAGCGGTCTCATTCGTTCAGCCAGTTCCGCCAGTCGGCGATGGCTTGCTGCACGCCGGCTTCGCTGCGATGCAGGCGCATATCACCTTCAGGCTCGGTCATGTGGTACTTCCCGGTGAAGAGGTCGAGCGTGAGCATCGCCTCGCGCAGATAGACGGAATGGATGGCAGCGTTCTCGCTTCCGTTGATGTGCATCGGCGTGGTCTCCATCACCTGCACCAGGTAACGCACCGCAGCACGGTCCTGCATCCCCAGTTTCGCCGCGCCTTCCTTGGTGGTGCACATCAATGGACGCATCCGCCGGTACTCCTGCAGTTCGCGCAGTCCGTCTATGCGCGTGTCGGCGAACCAGTGCGCGGTGGCGGCCATGGCCAGCGGGAAGCTCAGGTGCCGGCGGATGTAGGCATGCGTCCGTCTGGCATGCGGGTCCTCGCTCCAGTATTTCCGGGATAGGCGATCGAAGCAGTAGCTCGCGCTGTCGTCCTTCAGTTCCTCCTGCAGCATGCCGAGCAGTTCGCACGAGAGCGGCGCCACGGGCGGGAAATCGCGCGCGAACATCCCGGTGCTGTCGGTGAGCGTCCGCGAGATGTGCGCGGAGAAGGAGGGGGGGACGACGGTGCAGTCGTTCTGCTGCGCAACAAGCCCCGCGTTCGGCAAGGTCAATGACAGGAAGAGCGGAAGAAGCTTGCGCATGCCGGTCGGTACACTTTTCTCAGTGCGAAGTTCGAACCATCCGGCTCCTGAGGTGTACAGGCCCGCATGAGGATCGCCTGCATGCTGCTCGGCCTGCTCCCAGTTTGGCTATCCGCACAGCACTGCGGCTTCGATTCCTACTCCATCATCGTGGTGCGGCCCCATGCCGAAGGCGATACAGCACTGATCGAGGGGCTGCGGATCATGCTCCTCGACAAGGACAATCTCCCAGCCACGGCAACAGGAACGCCATTCTACCTTTTCCAGCGCAACACGGACCGGCCGACGCGATGGATGCATCCGACCACGTGGAAGCGCCATGGCAAGCGCCAGTTCCCTTTCGCACAGGACAACTACATCCTGGTGGTCCCGAACCATTTCCGCATGGAGGATCACCGCGTGCTCGTGCTCGATGAACGGCCAGGCAACCATGGGCCACGCTACCGGCAGCAGTTGCTGCATCTTCACGCCAGCCAATCCCATCGACTTTGTGGACGATTCGATGATGAAGTGTACGCTGTGGGGCCCGGAGAAGCCGCTTTCACCCCCGTGAACATCTCACTCTTCGAACGATGAGGTCATTGTTCTTCATTCCCGTGCTGCTCCTGGGTGCTCCAGCCTTCGCACAGCCCGGCTTCGACCGCAACTACTGCGGCTTCGCACCGAGCGACAGCATCGACATCACCCACGACGGTATCCCGGATCTTGTAGTGCAGGGTTTCAGCAGCGGCACCGACGATGAGCCGAGCAGTTCCGGCAATTGCTACCTCCATGTCATGAACCTGCCCGGTACCACCATCCTCAACATGCGCGATGAGCAAGGCTTCTGGCGCACCAGGGTCTGCGCCGAAGGGGAACGGATCCCTGCGATGCCCACCCGGCCCCAGGACGACCTGCAGATCCCGCTGGTGAGCTACACGGATGGCTCCATGCAAGTGGCCCACTGGGGCTACGGGCACCAGTCGGCGTTGGTAACGGTGATGCCCGGGCTGGCTGCCCAACGCTACGTGTTCCGAACGATGCACCAAGGCAAGCTGTGGCACGGTTCGTTCGCGATCGACCGATCCACCAGCACGGGCCACGTGATCATCCGCGTGGGTGCGCTGGTGCCGGCCGATCAAGCCTTCGTGGTGCGATGAGGACGCAGGCCCTGCTCATCGGCCTCGGTGCGCTCGCCGTGCAGCTGCAGGCGCAGACCAACCGCATCATCCCCGGCCCTGCGCCCGATGAGTACGTGGACGTGACCGGCGATGGACGCGCCGATCTGCTGATCACCAGCCGCACCATTCATGTTTCGGATCCCCAGCAACCCGGATACCTGGGATCGTACAAGGTGGGTGTGCGTACGTTGAGCGGCACCTCCGTCCTGATGTGGAGCACGCGGAGCAATCAGCGCTGGTACACCTTGGACAGCGCTGCGCGATTGGATACGGCGGTGCTCGCAGCGCGCATCCGGTTCAAGCAACTGCGCTGGACCGATCAGGATCAAGCCACGGAGTTCTGGTTGTTGGAGCGCCCCTTCGGGCCTGCGATCACGCAAGCGGAGGATGGCTGGTACGGCACCGGTGATCATCACGACGGGCACACGCTGGTGCTGCGCAGCGCCAATGAGCGCGGCACGAGCATCGCAGCTTTCGAATTTGAGCTCCCTTATCCCTATGGCCGCGTCGTGGTCAAGTCGAAGGAGGCCATCCGTGTTCCGAACGGCTACGGTGAGGAAGGCGATCCGAGGCCGACGAAGCCGATCGTGAAGGATGGCTACGATTTCGGGCACGAAGAGAGCGAACCACAGGTGATGGTGCCGCCGGGCCTGGCCCCGGATGAGTTCGTGGACCTCCACGATGATGAGGTGAACGATCTGGTGATTACAACCGTGGATGAGCACTGGCACGGCACCGACGGATCCGGGTACTACGTGCGTGGCATATCGCCCCTGCCGGGCACAGCCATCCTCATGACGAACACGCGCTGGGGCATTTGGGGTCCGTTCACGCTGACCGAGGTTGATGAACTGACGCCGGAGCACCTGGCCACCGGCCTGAAGAGCGGAACCATGCGTTGGGCTTCATCAGAGGGCGAGCGCGTGTTCATCGAAATGCTGCGCCACCCGCATGGCATCGACGGCACCGCGAAGGAATGGACCGCCACACCCGCTGCTTCCGCCGGCTACCTCGTGTACCGCACCACCACATACGGGCGGGTTCACATCGGGGCGATGGAGATCATGTACTCGCTGCCCGGTGGTGAGCTCGGTGCTCGGCCGCGGAATTGGGTGGAGGAAGGGCAGGTGCTCCAGGTGCGATGAGCACGATCCATTGGCGCCATCGACATCCGCTCCGACCAGCGGAGCAGGGCCTCAGTCCATCAGCACTTGTTCTGCGATACGCGCTCCACGTGCACGTGGAGGAATTCGACGGAAGTGGTGATGCCGGCCTCGTTGAGCAGCCGCCGCACGAGCGTGATGGCATCGGCCTTCTCCTGGATGGTCGGGCGTTCAAAGCGCACCACGATGATGCCCGCGCGCTGGCAGCTGTATTCGATGTTGGCACCGGTTTCCTTGCCCACGCGTAGGGCGAAGCGCTGCCACGCCTGCGCATCAACGCCGGGATCGTGCAGGGTGACGATGGCTTCCATGACACCGGAAGGACTGTCTTGCGCGCTGGCCGTCGAGGCCTGTAGCGTGAAGAGCGAGGCCAGCAGGAGGGCGGGCAGGCTGAGGCGGGAGAGGAAGCGGATCATGGCGGTGCAGGGGTTAGCGTTTCACTATTCGCCGTGGATGCGGCCGATGGCGCAGCTCACGTATGATTTTGCTTTCTCGGTGATGCCGCCGGTGCCGCTGAGCGGATAGCCCAGCTTATGCAGCAGCAAGGTGATGGTGCTGCGCTCCGTGGTGCCGTCGTGCGCAACGGTCACTGTGCCGTTGTCCACATCCACCGAGGTGGAGACCACTCCGGGCAGCTCATTCAAGCGCTTGCGCACGGTGCTGGCGCAGCCGCCGCATTTCAGGTTGTCCACATTCAGGTCGAGGATGGGCATGGGCTAAGGGTGATGGGCGAAACTTAGCCCGACGGATCGGCGAAGGGCCTGATCAACCTCACCTGCGGAGGTGATCGTGCTCAGTCGCAAGCGCGCATCTTCGCGGCCGATGGCGACCCTTCCTCTCGTTCGCTCCCTGCGCACCCTCAGCCGCACCGTGCTCATGCTCCAGACCGAATTGCGCCATGGCCGCGTGGACGAGGGCCTCATCGCCGACATCGAGGCGCAGATGGAGCAGGGCATAGCACTGGATGCGCGGTGCACGCCACTGGTGGGCGCTGTGGATGCCTTGCGCGAGAGCATCCTCACGCCGCGCGATGAGCTCCTCAACGATACCGTGCGTGCATGCGAGAAGCTGAAGGATGCGATTGAAGAGTCGGTTGTCGCGTTGCGCTGATCAGAAGCCATCTCAGCATGGTAGTTGGTTGCGAGCCGGAGGAATTCCGCGGCCAGCCGAGGCATGAAACCCAGGCATAGCTGGACGCTCGGTAAGGATTGAGAAACGAAGGATGGCCAGGGAAGGCCCTGGCGCAGCCCGAAGGATGATTTCAAGATGGCTTCTAGCCTGTTCAATTCCTCAATCGCAGGAAAGTCGCGCCAGGCGGGGCATTGAGCGCGCTCAGCAAGCGCCATGAATGATGCGATCGATGATGCTTCGTCGGGAAGGCCCTGCGTGAGCCGTACATTGCAATCCGGCATACAGGCGCTCGAGGGCCCATCGGGTCCGGCCTTGAGGGGTCAGCGCCGCTCTTCTTTATCAACCTGAACCGCTGACGCATGAACATATTCGTGGGCCGACTTTCGCATTCCATCACTGACCTCCACCTGCAGCTGCTCTTCGGCCACTTCGGCGAGGTGAAGCGGGCCGAGGTGGTCACCGACAGCATCACGGGCGTGAGCCGTGGCTTCGGTTTCGTGGAGATGAGCGATTCAAGCGAGGCCAGGAAGGCCATTGACAAGCTCGATGGCGTGAAGCTGGTGGACACGCGGCTGCTGGTGAAGCCCGCACGCACCGAGCAGGGGGACTGAGTCAGCGGCCCGAGCAGCCGCTGCAACCGGTGCAGGTGCCGCTAGCATCCTCTGAGGCGTTCGTCGCGGCCCCCTGCCGCTTCGGCGCCCACAACCACGCCAGATAGCCCGCTGCGGCGAGTACGATCCCGATGGTGATCACGGTCTGCATCAAGGTGCGCAGAGGAAAGCGGTGAGCTGGTAGGTGATGAGGCTGGCAAGGTAGGCCAGTGCGAAGAGGTAGCCGCCCATGATCCACATCTGCTTCCACGAACCGGTCTCGCGCTTCACCACCACGAAGGTGCTGAGGCATTGCGGGGCGAAGACCATCCACAGCAGGAGCGAGAGCTTGGTGGCCAAGGGCCATTCGCGCGTGATGCGCTCGCGGAGCTGCTCATCCAATTCGTCCTCGTCGCCATCCATTGCGTAGGCAGTGCCCAGCGCGCTCACCACCACTTCGCGCGCGGCCATGCCGGGCACCAGCGCGAAGGAGATCTGCTCGTTGAAGCCGATGGGCTTGAACACCTGGTGCAGAGCATGACCGAGCTCGCCGGCGAGGCTTCGTCCATTGTCGCGCGGAGAGGGCACGGTGTAGAGCGCCCACATCACGATGGTGATGGCGAGGATGATGGTGCCCACGCGGCGCAGGAAGATCACGGCGCGCTCCCACAGCCCGATCACGAGGCTGCGCACATCGGGCCATTGATAGGCGGGCAGCTCCATGAGCAGGGGTGAGCGGGCAGCGTGCTTGTCGGAGCGCTTGATGAACCAAGCCACCGTCATGGCCGCCACGATGCCGAGCGCGTACAGGCCCACCATCACCAGGGCGGCAGACAGGGCATCGTCGGGGAAGAGGGCCGCCACGAGCAGCGTGTACACCGGGATGCGCGCCGAGCAGGCCATGAGCGGGGCGATGAGGATGGTGGTGAGGCGGTCGCGCCAATGACTGATGGTGCGCGTGGCCATGATGCCCGGGATGGCGCAGGCGAAGCTGCTGAGCAGGGGGATGAAGGAGCGGCCCGAGAGCCCTGCGGCGCTCATGGGCTTATCGAGCAGGAAGGCCGCGCGCGGCAGGTAGCCCGATCCTTCGAGCGCGAGGATGAACAGGAAGAGAATCAAGATCTGCGGCAGGAACACGATCACGCCGCCCACGCCGCCGATGACGCCTTCCACGATCAAGCCGCGCAAGGGGCCGTCCGCCATATTCGCTTCAACAGCGCTGGCGATTGCGCCGAAGCCATCCTCGATCCAGCCGGAGAGCACATCACCGCCGGAGAACACCGCGAGGAAGGTGACGAAGAGCACGAGCGCGAGCACCGCGAAGCCCCAGACCGGATGCATCAGGAAACGGTCGATGCGGATGCTCGGGTCCTTATCGGTGGTTGGGGAGGTGACGGTGCGGTTGAAGATGCCGAGCACATCGCGCTGCGTGGCCAGCACCTGCTCCACGTCGGGCTGTTTCCAATGCGGCGGCGGTGCTGCACGAAGCGGTTGATCCAAGGCTGCGCGAAGCGCATCGGCGCCGTGCGCGTGCAAGCTCACGGTCTCCACCACGGGGAGGTTGAGCTCGCGGGCGAGCAGGGCCTTGTCGATGGAGATGCCGAGCTGCTTGGCGCGATCCATCTTGTTCAGCACCACCAGCAAGGGCAGGCCGAGCTGTCGCGCCTCGAGCACCAGGCGCAGGTGCAGCCTCAGGTTGGTGGCATCGGCAACGCACACCAGCAGGTCGGGCAAGGCCTCTTTGCTATGTCCGGTGATCACATCGCGCGTCACGGCTTCATCATTCGAGAGCGCGTTGAGGCTGTACGCACCGGGCAGGTCGAGCACCTTGATGCGTCGTCCGCTCGCGGTGCGCATCACGCCTTCCTTGCGCTCCACGGTGACGCCTGCATAGTTGGCCACCTTCTGGCGGCTGCCGGTGAGCAGGTTGAAGAGCGCCGTCTTGCCGCAGTTCGGATTGCCCAGCAGGGCGATGCGCAGCGGCAGGGCAGGAGTGGCGGCGCTCATCTACGCTGAAGGGGTCACTTGGATGAAGGCAGCTTCATGGCGGCGCAATGCGAAAGTGGTGTGGCCCAATCGCACGGCAATGGGATCCCGGCGATGACGGCCTTCATGGATCACCTGCACGCGCTCGCCTGGCACGAAGCCGAGTTCGAGCAGGCGCAGCACGAGGGTGCGCTCAGCCGCATCCGTGGGCACGGTGACGCCGGCAACCGTGGCCGAGCCCTCTTCGGGCAATTGGTCCAGGCTGATGGTGCGCTCGCTTTCCGGTATCATGGAAGGCGGCGAAGGTCCGAACGGAATGGTTGCGTCGGAATACCGCGATTGGGGTATGGTGGGTTGCTTCTGCGGCCATGCGTCGTTCAACCTTGCTTCTGCTGCTTGTCGCCGCATCCGTGGAATGAGCTGCGGAAAGGGCCGATTCTGCATCTTCACCGACCAACCCTGCCCATGCCCCGCATCTTCAACATCATCCGCCAGCGGCTCCTGAAGGAGAACCGCCTCACGCGCTACCTAGTCTATGCCGTGGGTGAGATCGTGCTGGTGGTGATCGGCATCTTGATCGCGCTGAGCATCAACAATGCCAGCGCTGAGGCCAAAACGCGCAGCAAGGAACTGGTACTGCTGCAGGAAATGCGGCAGAACCTAGTGGCGGACCTGCTGGACGTGCGATACAACGTCACCGGCAACCTGAAGCGCATCCGTGCGAATGAAGCGGTCCTGAATGCGTTCCAGGAGCGAACGCCTCTGAGCGATACGCTGGAGAAGCATTATGGAAACATCCTCGGCAACTTCCAGCTCAGCGAGAATACCGCGGCCTGGGAGAACCTGAAGTCCGTGGGCATCGACCTGATCTCTGACGACAGCCTGCGCAATGCCATATCAGCCCTGTACTCCATGAAGTACGTGTACCTGGAGAATGTTGAGAAGGGCCTTGATGATGGCTACCAATGGAACCATGTCTATCCGCAAGTCCTGGAGCACCTGAACGTGGAAGCCATGTGGGTATCGGCCACGCCAGTGGACCATGAGCGGCTCATGGATGACAGGAAATTCCAGGAGGTCGTGAAGATGAACCTCTTCATCCGCAAGTACATGCAAGGGCGGTATGAAGCGATGGAGCATGACATCGCTTCCATTCTGGCACAACTCGATGATCACATTCGGGATCTTAAGTAGAGCAACACCGACCATGATCCGCTTCTTCCGAACCATCCCCCAAAGCCTGCTGGCACAAGGCGGCATCACGCGCTGCTTCACCAATGCCGCTGGCGAGATCGTGCTGGTGGTGGTCGGCATCGGGGCTCACTCGATAGCGAACCTCAAGGCCATCCTCGCTCCGTTGGCATCGGTCAGCTCCAGCAGGCAGGCACCTCCGGGGATCCCATCGAGCGCGATCCCGCCGGATCACGTTCGGGGTCAGCGTGCGGCGAGGATGCACTGCGCCGCATGGTGCCCCATCGCGAAGCAGCCTTGCAGCAGGTAGCCGCCGGTGGGGGCGTCCCAATCCACCATTTCGCCGATGGCGTGCAGCTGCGGGTAGCGCGCTATTGCGAACGCGGGCGTGAGGTCTGCCGGACGTATCCCCCCCACGGTCGAGATCGCTTCTTCAATCGGTCGCAGACCGGTGACCGCTATGCGCAAGTGCTTGCTGTCCTGCACCAGATCGGTGGGGGAGAAGAAGCGCTCCTTCGGCGTAACGGCCTTCACCATGGCCAACTGCACGCGATCCAGGCGCAGGGCCTTCGGGTAGTCGGCTGGTGTGCTGCCGGAAAGCTTGTGCAACAGGTGCTCGGCGGTGCTGTTCGGTTTCAGGTCGATGCGGATGAAGGCCTCCTCACCGCGCTCCAAGGCTTCGCGCACCACCGGCACGATCGGGTAGATCGCGTTGCCCTCGAGGCCGTGCTCCGTGATCGTGGCCTCGCCAAGCACGCTTCGGTCGCCAGCCGTGATGCGGATGTTCTTCAAGGGCTTGCCGGCGTGCGCGGCGATGAAGTGCGCGGGCCACTGCACGTTGATCCCGCAATTCGATGAGCGGAACGGCGCGATGTCCAGGCCGAGCGATGCGAAATGCGCGACCCAATGGCCCGTGGATCCGGTGACGGACCATGACGCGCCGCCCAACGCGAAGAGCACGCGATCCGCTTGCACGGCTGAACGACTGCCCGCATGCTCGATGATCGGGCGCACCTCGGCATCGAAGCCGATGAAGGCATGTTCCAAGTGGAATCGCACCCCGCGCGCGATCAGCCGGTCGCGGATGGCCTGCAGCACATCGATGGGCTTGGTCCCTTTCACCGGGAAGACACGGCCACTGGTGCCCACGTAGGTTTCGATGCCCATCTCCTGCAGCCACGCGCGCAATTCCGCGGGCCCGAAGGATGCGAGGGCTTCATCCAGGAAACCGGGTGGCGCATACATCGCCTTCAACGTTTCGCCCTCCGCACTGTTCGTGAGGTTGAAACCGCCTTGTCCGGCCACGAGGAATTTGCGGCCTACGCTCTTGCCTTGCTCATAGAGGTGCACCTCGCCATGTTGGGCGAGCGCATCGGCTGCGATCAGGCCAGCAGGTCCTCCCCCGATGATCGCGATGCGTTTGCGTTCCATGGAGCAAAGGACAATGATCCGATCCGGCGTTGCCCTAATCCTTCATGATCCGCAAGGTCGTGCGCTCACCCTCCGCATCATGCAGTTGCAGGAGGTGCGCGCCTGCCGGAATGCGCTGCACATCGATCATCCCGTTCATCGGCCGGCCTTCTTGCAGGATCGCACCGGCCATGCTCAGGATCAGGTAGCTCACAACAGATGATCCGTTCACGAGGCGGAGCCTGTCGCGCGCGGGCACCGGCACCACCGATACTTTCGCGCTTGAGGCAGCTGGTCCATCAAGACCCATGGCGTATGGCTGGCCCACGTAAACGATCAGGTAGCTGTTGTCAGCCACCTTCACCACGCTCGGGTCGCCGCCCATGATGTTGGTGCTCACGTAGCCGTTCCAGGTGCCGCCGTTCGGCGAGGAGTTGTACCAGACCCCGTTCTGCCCAGCGCCATAGAAGCGGAGCTCGTTCGGACTTTCCACCATGTAGTTGCCGGTCCAGTTGTGCATGGCGTCGGACGGAATCATGGGCACGGCGTTGAAGTCGATCCCATTGGGCGAGAGGTAGTGGTAAGCGCCATCCTGCGGCGCACCGGCCGGCGCGGCGTAGTGCCAGCCCGGCCCGAAGCGGATCACGGCGGGATCGATCACGGGCATGGTGGCCACGTCCACGCGCGCACCTGGCTCGAAGGTGTAGTTGACGCCATCGGTGGTGTGGGCCGAATAGGTGTTCACTGAGGCATCGAGTCCCATGGGCGGCGTGGCGCTGGATGAGAAGTAGATGCGCAGGCTGTCGCCGCCAAGCTTCACGAGCGTAGGGTCGAAGGGCCGTTGATAGCCCGATGGCAGGCCGTTCACAAGGATCGCTTCGGGCGTAGTCCAGCTCTGGCCGTCATCGTAGGAGAATTTCACGGCGACGCGGTCCCAGGATGGTGAGCCCATGGGCTGGCGGAACCATTGGAAGGCGCATATGAGCGTGTCTGGCTTCCAGCGGATCACTGACGGCACGCCAGAGGAATCCTGGAAGATCGAGGGCACGGAAAAGGTGACGCCATCAGCCGACCACGCCTGCATCAGCGGGCGTTCCCAAGGCTGGGCCTGCACGATGATGGCGTTGAAGGAAGCGCCGACAAGCAGAAGGTGCAATACATGCATGCCGCAAGCTACCTCATCAATGCCCAGCGGCTAGCGCCACAGTGAATGGGTGCTCGCTTCGCCCGATTCGTTATCCACGATCACCACCAAGGGCTCGCTAAGCTTGTCAGGCAAAGGAGGCCTAGTGCTGACGAATGCGTAGGCGCCCTTTCCGGTCATGACTTGTGCGAGTTTGAAGCGATGGATTGGACAACCCCTTTACAGCACAATGCATGGATCATCTACCTATCCGGTTTCGGTAGCACCACCATATGGGGGAGTTTCGCGCGAAGACCTGCGGTATCGGCACCGACGGGTAATTCGCATGCACCGATCTCTATCCGTCGCGGTTGGGGTAATGGTGGTAGTTCATCCACCATCTCGAACAACCACGGCCCATGCAAGCGCAAGGTATCCATGGCAGGTAGTGCCGTCAGCGCGCTCAGGTCGACAAGGCTGTCGCAAAAGGAGATGTCAAGCGCCCGGAGTGAGGTCAACCCGCGCAGCGCTTCGAGGTCCTTCAGCCGAACGCACCTCTTCAAGTCCAGACGACTTAGCCGCGCAAAGCCTTGCAGCCCGCTGAAGTCGGTGAGTTGTTGGCAATTACCCAGGCGAAGTTGCTCCAGCGAATCCAAGCCGCGTATCGCGTTCAAGTCCTTCAGCCAGTCGTTGCTCGCCAGGCTCAGCGTTCGCAGGCTTGTCAGGCCCGACAACTCTTCGATACCGTTGAGCTTTGGGCAATATGCCATAGAAAAGAACCTGAGCCCGTGGAGGTGTTGCAGCCCGCCCAGTTCCTCGATACCGGTGTTCAGAGATATCTCAAGTTCCACGATTCCGGGTGCCCAATGCAATCCACTAAGATCCTTCAGCTCATTGCAGCCAAGGATATCAAGGGATCGCAACGATTGAAGTCCCTGAAGCCATTCGAGATCGACCAATACCTCGGAGTAGACACTCATCGCTTGCGGATCAAGGAGCACCAGATCGCCTTTCCGTTCACGGATCATTTCCGATGAGAGGTTCTCCTCGGCGTAGCTTGATGACTCGATCGTCCGCCGTTCCGGATCCCACATCAGCCCGACTTCACGGAGCGAGCGTGCGGCTCTGTCTTCGGGGCTATTGGCGATGAATGAGGTAAGCAGGATGACGATGAGCAAGGCTGTCGGAGCGAGCCACGGGCGGATCGCACGGAAGGTCGTTTGATGAATGCCGGGCATTACGCGATCCACCTGCAAGGCGAGGAAGTCATGCGCGATCTGCCATTTGCGCTCGCCAGGCTCCGGTTCGGCGGGATTCAGGCAGCGCAGCAGGCCATGGTGTCCGAGTAGTTCCAATTGGTTCTCCAGGGTGCGTACGGACCAGCGCGTCGAGCTCGCCAATTTCCTGACGGCATGCGGTGTTGCGGTCCTGAAATCAGAAAGCAGCGATCGGAGCACTTTGGCCCGGTCGAGCCGCAATTCCTTACCCAATCCGCTCTCCACGTAATAGCGCAGTAGATCGTCGGTCCTTCGCCAGGCCGTAGGATGGTCGACCATACGGAGCAGCACGAGCCCGAGGATGTTAGACACGATCGGCCGGATGCCCTGGCTATCCTCGTACCGTGCGGCCTCTGCGATCACCTTGTCCATGCGCTCCTTCGGCACATTGAGGCCGGGGCAGGCGTTGATGAAGGCCCGCGTGCTGGCAAGTGACATCGGGTACACGGGCATCCAGTTGAGCCGCTCGGTCCGCGCGGGCAGTTCAAGTGCGTCCACCATTGGCTGGTGGTCTTCACGATAGGAGAGCAGGATGGAAAGGCGCGTTGGCCGCAGTACCAACAGCCTGCGGAAAAAATCCCGGAGTTCCTCAACCATCGGCTGATGCACGATCGGTTTTCCCGCGCTCACGGGATCCGCATTGGCGACCGCGCCTTGCAACAGGAAGAACTCCTCGAATTGGTCCAGCACGATCAGCGTGCGATGTCCAGCAGGTGCGATGCTTTCCAAGGCGCTCACCAGTTGAAGGGCATCCAGGTTGCCGGCATCATTGCCGAAAGCCTTCAGCCGTTCAGATAAGGCACCCTTCAACTCAGCAAGCGGATCCTGCCCTGCACGCAAACGGACGACCTCTATACGCGGCTCGGAGTGTTTGCTCAGCTCAGGCGCCAAGTACGCATCGACCAACGAACTCTTGCCAACCCCCGATTGACCAGTGAGCATCAGGACGGGTTCATGCGCGCTCATCAGCCAGCTCAGAATCTTCTCGTATTCCGGTTTACCATTGAAAAGCGCGCTATCCGCTTCCGTCCGTGGCGACGTCGTGAAGTACTCCGCCGTGGGGTCGCCGGTAGGACGGATGCGCAGCTCGCGCTGCCTGATCATGGCAGGCCGCAGGTTGTAGAGGTAGATCAGCAGCAGGATCACCGGCACGGCCATCCAGAACAGGATGCGCAACAGCCACATGCTCTCCGGCAGCTTGTGCAGGTTGTACGCAAGGTAGCCCACCACGCTGGCGAGCAGGGCGAGCACGATGATGTACTCCTTCAGCTCCTTGAGCAGGTCAAGGACCGTTGGCTCACCTTGGGATCCTTTGGACATCGATGGGCTGGCGTTGGAACCCTGTGAATCAAATGTAGACGGATCCTTCCAGACCTCGGGGCATCAAGTCAATGCGGCGGAGAGCAGGCGCGTGTGACCGACCGGCGCTTTGGTCTACCTCCACAACGTCTCCGAGCGCACCTCACCTGTGGCATTATCCACGATCACCACCAAGGGCTCACTCAGCTTATCCGGCACGGGCAGCCGCGTGCCCACGAAGGCGAACGACTCTTTCCCCGGCAGGATCTGCAAGAGCTTGAAGCGATCGATGGCGGTATCCACTGACCAAATGACCCTGCCATCAAGGTCGACACGAGAGATGGCGGTGGTGCCCTTGAGCCCGGGCTCAGAGGTGTGGATCATGAGCGCGCCATCGGGATCGGTGAGGCGAATCGGTTCCGCATCGTCGTCCATGCGCAGGAAGGCCGCATTGAAGTACGCATCGTTGCTGAGCGGATCCATGGAAATGATGCGATGGTACTTCTCATCCACGGGCGCTTCAAGCACACCGCGATGGAATCGGCGCACTGGTAGGCCGTCACCACGAGCAGAGCGAAGTGGCTGCGGGACCACGCGCCGCAAGAACTTCTTCGGAGCGAACTCGCTCATCAGCTCCTCTTCTGAATGGAGCCCGAGCCATTGTCCGTGCGCTACGATGAAACCAGCGGAGAGGTAGGTGTCAGCGCTGATCGCGAAGGGCCATGCGGACTTCGGCACGTAGGGGTCTCGCACTTCTGCGGGTTGCAGCAATGCCAAGCGCTTCAGGTCCACGCCGCCGATGCCGTTGACGTCGAACCACAGGACCTGTCCATCACTGCCGAGGATCTTCGCTAAGGCGAACTGATTCGACGTGAGGCCCTCGGCGATCAGGATCTTCTTCGGCTCGCTCCCATCCATCGGAATGATCAGGATGCTGACGCTCGTGGTGGTGTTTCCGCCGCGGCCGCTGATCTCGGGCAGGTGCGGGTCGGTGGCTTGAATGAGCGAGGCGATGTGGCTTTCGGTGCGCACGCATTCGCCCAGCGGAACTCCGCTCGCGGGGGCCACGGAGAGGACCTTCTTCCCGAACCACATCACAGCGCCGAAGATGAGGGCCGCAACGCCCACGAATAGCGAGAGCTTGAGGCCCAGCGAACGGTACCGCCGGTACCATGCGACGGCGGTCTCCTGTTCATCCTTTGTGTCGCTCATCCGCTGTAGATCATCGTTTGAGCGTGATCCATCCGCCCTCCTCATCGATCACGGCCTTGCAGCTGCTGGCCTTTTGCCGGATCACCTCATCCGCGATGAAGCGCATGATCTCTACGCGCTGATCCACCGCCCAGGAGTGGCCATGCCGCCACTCGCTGGCGCTGCCGATGTGAACGATCGCCACGGCATCGCCTCCGGCGAATTCCCACCAGCCGGAGATGCGGCGGCCATCGGATTCAAAAAGCACGGAGCCGGAGCGCCCCTCTTCGGTGATGATGACCTGTGCCATGCACTTGCTGTTCACGCCTGAATGCGTCGAAGATGCGATCTTCACCGGCACGCGCCCACCATGTCCTGGAAGATCGCCCTCGTCGTCGCCCTGCTCACAGCCATCATCACGGCCTTCGCCACGGTTTTCGTGGCTGACAAGG
This sequence comes from Flavobacteriales bacterium, assembly GCA_016716605.1. Lineage (NCBI taxonomy): Bacteria > Pseudomonadati > Bacteroidota > Flavobacteriia > Flavobacteriales > Flavobacteriales bacterium. Next base: position 90,682 of record JADJWA010000002.1, on the reverse strand, counting down.
TCACGGGCCTGCACGGCGTGAGCGACTTCGAGGGCAAGCGCGGCTATGCGATCGTCTTCCTCTTCATCCCAGCGGGCTTCATCGGCGGTTTCTTGTTGGGACTGCTGGGAACCAAGCTCGTGAGCGCAGCGGAATGGATGCAGTTCTGGAAGGCATTGGGCTTGTCGCTGCTGCTGGCCCAAGTGGCGCTCTTCGGCATCGCAGGGCTCAGCCTGCTGTCCATCCCACGCCCCTTGAAGCATCAAGGCGCCTTGCTCGCCTTGGAGGTGGAGGTGCGCGTGCCGCTGGAGCGGATCACGGACCGATCGCGTGAGCCTGATCAGATCCGCATGAGCCTGTATGCAGGACCGAAGGACAACGGCTACGCGACCGTCGATCGATCGGAGTTCCGGGAGGAGGGGGGCTTCTTGATCGTGCCTGTGAGAGCGGATCTGAACACCCGTTCGAGCACGCGCATCCTCAGCTTCCACATCGAGGAGGATACCTGGCTCGCCTTCGACCTGCCCTTGCCCGAATCACCGGAGCCCGGCGATTGGAGCGATCCATCACCGCTGCGCGATGCGCGCACCGCAGGGAATGAGACCGTGTGGTCGGATGTGCTGCTGCGGTACCGTGTGGTGCCGGCTGAAGCCGAGCAGCAGGAGCAGTAGCCGCTCGTGCATCGGCGCGCTGGCACTGCACGGCCCAACATTCATCTTTGCCGACCTCAATTCGCGCAATGGCTTTCAGCAAATGGATCGGTGGCGGGCTCGGCTGGGCCTTCGGCGGCCCCATCGGCGGCATACTCGGCTTCGCCATCGGGGCCATGATGGATCACATGGGCGGCAGCACGGATGGAAGCACCGCGCAGCCTCCGCCGCGCGCCCGCTCCACCACTTCCGGCGACTTGGCCATGAGCCTTGTGGTGCTCACGGCCGCGCTGATGAAGGCCGATGGCAAGGTGACCCAGCGCGAACTCGATCATGTGCGGCGCTTCTTCATGCAGCAGTTCGGCGCGCAGCAGGCCGGTGAGTTGCTCGTGCTGCTGCGCGATGCGCTCAAGCAGGAGATCCCCGTGCACGAGGTATGCGCGCAGGTGCGCCACAACATGCCGCACCCCGTGCGCTTGCAGCTCCTGCATTACCTCATCGGACTGGCCCATGCCGATGGCGAGGTGCACCGTAGCGAGATCGGCCTGCTGCGCACCGTCGCGCACGAACTCGGCATCAGCGAGAAGGACCTGGGCTCGTTGAGTGCCATGTTCCGCACCGCCGATCCAGGTGCTGCGTATGCGGTGCTCGAGATCGACCGCACCGCCACCGACGAGGAGGTGAAGAAGGCTTACCGCCGCATGGCCATGAAGTACCACCCGGACAAGGTGGCGCAGCTCGGTGAGGAGGTGCAGAAAGCGGCGAACGAGAAGTTCAAGAAGGTGCAAGAGGCCTATGAGGCGATCCAGAAGGAGCGGGGGATGAAATAGCCTTAGCGTAAACTTGACGCATGGCCTTTGGGAGAAACGGTAAGGTGGCGAATGCGCTAACAACCGTAGTCTCCATGGTAGCGTTGCTCTGGGTGGCGATATGGAACGGTTACCCGCTGGTTTACTCTGATACCTCCACGTATCTCTCGTCGGGATTCGTCTTGGATACTCCGATCGACCGGCCCATCACTTACGGTGTTTTCTTACGGCTCGTCAGCCTGAATGGCGTCACGCTGTGGACTGTGGTTCTGGCGCAAGCACTGCTGTTGGCCGTCGTTCTTCATCGCCTGCTGAAGGAGGTGGGTTGGGTCGGCGCATGGTCGCGCGCTGGAGGCATCACGTGGATAGCGCTCGTGACCGGCCTGCCCTTCAGCTCGGGCCAGCTGATCACCGATGTGTTCACCCCAATCCTGCTTTGCACGTTGTATCTGTTGCTATGGTCCAAAAGCCTTCCACGGAGGGAAATCTTCGGTTACGGCGCGCTTCTCCTGGTCAGTTACGCCATGCACATGTCGCATATCGGGTTGACGGCGATGGTCCTTGCGCTTGCCTCGATGCTGAAACTGTTCCGGCGATCAAGTGCGCACCCTTCATGGAAGCGCATCGCGCTCCTGGTGCTAATTGCATGTGCTGGTACCGTGCCTATGGGGCCTTCCCTGGCGAAATCGAAGAATACTTTCTATGCCGCACGCATGGCCGAACACGGCGTTCTCCAGCAATACCTGGTGAAGTATTGCGACACTGATCCTGTCACGCTGTGCAAACGGCGAGAAATCATACCGGCCAGCGCTGATTCGTTCCTCTGGGCGAAGGACTCGCCGCAATCGCTTTACACCGATCGGTCAATAATGGAATCGGAGTTTGGCCGGATTCGGTCCACTGTGCTAACAGACCCCGAGCTCCTCATGGCTGAAGGGCGCGCAACTTTGAGATCTATAGCGATTCAACTCACTCGGTTCGCGCCGGGCGATGGAAACGGGGCTTTCGGTCCGGGTACCCTGCTGCACGAACGCTTGGTGCGCCACGTGCCCATGGATGCCAACGCGTATTCACAGGCCCGGCAGATGCACAGGGATGTGTTCGAGTCCGCCATGCCCACCTGGCGCAATGTCCATGAGGCGGGTGTCATGATCGGGCTGGCTGCATTGGTTCTTTTGGCTGCGATCCATCGGCTGCGGGTTCGGATTGGAAGGACAACTTGGGTGATGATTGCTTTCTTGCTTGGAGCGTGCGTGCTCAATTCTGCAGTGAATGCCGGTCTGGTCACTATCGCTGATCGATTCGGCATCAAGATGGCTTGGGCGATTCCCTTCGCAGCGATGATCGGCCTCTACGATGCTCTTAGAAGGGTGCCCCTTGGAAACAGAGCGTGATGGAGCCGCGAATTACCAGCTTCATTTACTCCGCCCTGCTTGTAGCATGGGATTGCAATGGTCAACTCTACTCCGATCCACTTCGCCACAGGCTTGTTGCTGTAGAGGAAGGAGATCTTTGCGCCCATGGTGCATGGGACCTCGTGTTCGAGGAGGAATTCGTTGGTGAGGGAATAGATGCGGATCGTTGGCTCACGCACTATCCATACTGCTACCATTCCGATGAATGTTACGAGAGCCGCGTACATGGTTGGCCGGAGGTGCTCACGGTCAATGCGGATAGCAATGTCATCGTGACCGGCGATGGGTTTCTGAACATCTTGGCCCGCAAGGGCGAACGGGCGTTCTGGTATGGTGTGTCTTCGGTATACACATCAGGCGTTCTTCATAGTCGCCAGTCTTTTTCGAGAGGTCGATTTGAGTGCAGGCTCAAAGTCCCGAAAAGCGAGAGCAAGCATCTCTGGCCGGCATTCTGGCTCTTCGGTGGTGGACCGAATTGCGTTGAGATCGACATTTTGGAGGTAATGGCAAGGCCATCAAATGAATACCACTATGCCCTGCATCGGTACAATGAGCCTTGCAATGGGAAAGTGGCAAGTGAATCAGGTAATCGGGAGCTGGTTGACTTGGCCGACGACTTTCATGTTTACCGTGTGGATTGGGATGTCTGGTTCGTTGATTTCTACATCGATGATGTGTTGATTCATCGTGCGAGTCGTCTCTACGATGTCCTTAATCGCCCCGTGACCACTTGCAACGCACCGCCAGGTATCTATCTGCAGAACCAAGCATTTCCAGCACAGGATGCCCATGTGTCGGTGATCTTGAGCTTGGCTGTGAAGCGGAGGCTATTCACTTCGCCAGCGGGCCAGGACCTCGGCATACATGATCTGCCAGCGACCATGGTTGTGGACTATGTGCGGGTTTACAGGCGCAGGTGAGTGGACCAGATCGACCGCACCGCCACCGACGAGGAGGTGAAGAAGGCCTACCGCCGCATGGCCATGAAGTACCACCCGGACAAGGTGGCGCAGCTCGGTGAGGAGGTGCAGAAAGCGGCGAACGAGAAGTTCAAGAAGGTGCAAGAGGCCTATGAGGCGATCCAGAAGGAGCGGGGGATGAAGTAGAACCGCAGGCCGGCAGAGGGCTGGCGCGGATCAGTCCTCCGGCTTCGGTTCGACCTCGACCGGGCTCTCTTCTCCGGGTTCCACGTAGGGCACTTCCTTCCGTTCGGGCAGGTTGGTGGCGAAGAAGGCCGGCTTCAGGTTGGAGTTGATGGTGATGGCTTTCACCGTGAGCACGACCTCGCCGCCGGGGCCTCCCATCTGCACGATGCTCCGCGGGAACATCACGCCGCCGCTGGCCTGGTGGTCGCTGTAATCAGTGGTGATGGTCACGCTGCGGTCGTCCACCTGCTTCTGCTCCACGCGCCGCACCTTCAACCAAGTGGCTTCGTCGTAATAGTCGCCGAAACTGCCGCCATCGGGCAGCATGGCCACCAGCTTGATCACCGGTTTGCCATCGATGCGGGTGCGGCCCGCCAGGATCAGCCGCTCGATGGTGGCGCCGTAATGCAGCTCGGGCACAGGGTGGCCATTCAGCCGCATCTCGCCCAGGTCGCGGTCCTCGAGTTCCTGCTCGCCCATGGGGCTCCGTCGCACGGCGCGCTCCCCGTCGAACGCCTCTTCCTGCAGCACCGCGCCGTTGCTCTTGGCCGAAGAGCGGAAAAGGCCACCGGGACCGTACCACTGCGTGATCTCCACCGGCACGCCCATCATCTCGGCCTCGATGTCCATGCGCAGATCGGTGATGCGGCCGATGGCCGGGCGGCCACCGATGGCCATGAGGTGGCGCTCGATCACGTCTTGTGCCGTGAGGTCGGTTACCCGCTCAAGTTCTTCGATGTAGCGCTCGGCGTTGTGGTCGAGCTCGATCACCTTCGGGTTGCTGGCCCAGCTCAGGGCCTCGAGCTTATTGAAGAGCTTGCGCCGGTCGCCCACCACGGTGATCACTGCATTGTCCGGATGGAGGAAGGCCTCCGCTGCGGCCTGGATATCGTCCGCTGTGACCGCCTCCAGCCGCTCGAGGTAGGTGGTGTAATGGTCCTTCGGCAGTTCGTTCAGGTAGGTGTTCAGCGCGAAGCGCGCCACGGTGCGCGGGTCCTCGAGGCTGCGTGCGAAGCTGCCGGCCATGTACCGTTTGGCCAGGTCGAGCTCCTCGGCGGTGACACGGCCCATGCGCATGCGCTCGATCTCCTTCAGGGTCTCCGTGATGGCGCTGTCGGTGACATCGGTGCGCACATTGGCGGTGGTGTGGAAGTGGCCGTTGAAGCGGTCGCTCTCGAGGCTCGAGTAGCTGCCGTAGGTCCATCCTTTGTCCTCGCGGAGGTTCTGCATGAGCCGCGCATTGAACACGCCACCACCGAGGATCGTGTTCATCACCTGCGCCGGCAGGGCGCGCAGGTCCTTGGGCTGGAAGCTCAGCGGGAAGCTCACGCGGATCACCGATTGCGCAGCGCCGGGCCGATCCACCAGCACCACGCGGCGCGGACCGCTGGGCGTCTTGGGCTGGGTGAGGAAGCGCAGGGGGCCGATGCCGGGGAGCGTCTCCACATTGTTCTCATCCACCACGGAGTACTTGGGTGCGGGCGCCCATTTACTGAAGCGTTCTTTGGCCAAGGCCTTCGCCTCTTTCTCTGTGACATCGCCTACGAGCACCAGGTAGGCATTCTCCGGACGGAAGAACTTGGCATGGTACGCCACCAGCTGTTCGCGCTGCACCTTCTTCAGGCTGGCCTCTGTGGTGACCTCTCCATACGGATGGGCGCGCCCGAAGGTCATGGCACGGCTTACGGTCTCGCTGGTAGCGGCAGGGTCGTCCTTGCGCTGCTCCACGCCGCTGAGCATGCGGGTGCGTGCCTTGTTGAGTTCCTCATCCGGGAAAGAGGGTGCAGTGGCCACCTCGGCCACGAGTTCCATCATGGGTGCCAGGTGCTTCTTGAGCAGGCTGGCGTGCACGCCATCCGGAGAGGTGTGCAGAGTGGCGCCGAGGCGGTCCACCAGCGCGTCGATGTCCGCTTTGGCCCTTGAGGTGGTGCCCGCTTCGAGCAATTCACCGAACAAGTCGATGAAACCGGCCTTGTCTCCCTGGCTCATGGGGGCATGATCGAAGCGCAGCTGCACATCGACCTTGGGCAGCTTGTGGTTCTCCACCACGATCACGCGCATGCCATTCGGCAGGGTGAAGAAGGTGTGCGCGGCCACCTGCACTTGCGGCGGTGGGGCAGGAGCGGGCGGTTGGCTGCGATCGAGCTGTGCGTTCATCGATGCGGATAAGAGGATCAGGCCTGTGCAGAGGCCGTGGCGCGCGGCGTGGGGCTTCATGCGGGGCATCAGGGTTGTTTCTGGCCGACAGGCAGGTAATGGAGCACCACGCGCGCTTGCTCCGGGAAGTATTGCAGCGCGGCACGCTTCAGGTCGGCCGGGGTGAGCGCGAGGTATCGATCGATCTCGGTGTTCACCAGTTTGGTGTCGCCCAGCAGCATGTGGCAGCGCGCGAGGTCGCTGGCGATGCCCGCCACGCGGCTGCGGTCGTTCACGAGCTCCATTTCGAGCTGTGCCACCAGCTTGTCGAACTCGGCCTTGTCCACGCCTTCCTGCTGGATGCGCCGCAGCTCCTGGGTCATGGCCTGCTCAAGCGCCTCGGCGCTAACGCCCATGTTGGCGATGGCATACAGGATGGCCAAGCCGCCCTGCTCGAAGGGCAGGCTGAAGGCGCCGGTGGCGACGGCCTTCTGCTGCTCGTCCTTCAGCGAGCGGTTCAGGCGGCTGCTGTTGCCGTTGCTCAGCAGGCGATTCACCAGATCGACGGCATAGAAATCAGGCGAACCGGTGGGAGGCACCCGGTAGCCGAGCACCACGGCGGGCAATTGGATCCGGTCGTTGATCACCGCCCGCACTTCCGTGGTGGGACCGGGGTCCTGCACCTGGGGCTGCTGCACGGCGGTCCCTCGAGGAATATCCTTGAAGTACTTGGTCACCATCGCCCTGGCCTGCACCGGGTCGATGTCCCCGGCCACCACCAGCACCGCGTTATTGGGCACGTAGAACTTCTTGTAAAAGGCCTGGTAATCGGCCTCGCTCGCCGCGTTCAGGTCCTCCATGAAGCCGATGGTCGGCCAACGGTACGGATGCGTGGTATAGGCGCGATCGAGCACTTCGAGCAGGATGGTGCCGTATGGCTGGTTCTCGTACCGCTGACGGCGCTCTTCCTTCACCACCTCGCGCTGGGTGTCCACGCCTTTCTGATCCACCTTGGCGTGCAGCATGCGCTCGCTCTCGAGCCAGAGCCCGAGCTCCAGCTGATTGCTGGGCAGCACCTCGTAGTAATAGGTGCGATCGGCTGTGGTGTTGGCATTGAGGACGCCGCCGGCCTTCTCCACGTGCTTGCTGAACTCGCCCCGCCCGATATGCTCGCTGCCCTCGAAGAGCAGGTGCTCGAAGAAGTGCGCGAACCCGCGGCGCGCAGGGTCCTCGTTCTTGCTGCCCACATGGTACATCACGCTCACGCAAACGATCGGCGTGCTGCGGTCCTCGTGCAGGATCACATGCAATCCGTTATCGAGGTCGAATTCTGTGTAGGTGATCGCGCTGCGCTGCGCGGTGGCGGTTGCTGCGAGCATGAAGGCAAGGGGGAGGGCTTGGGTTCGCATGATAGGCCCGACGGCCGGGGGCGCCGAAGGTAAATGGAGGAGGGGTGCACGGTTAAGTCAGTTGGCTCATAGGTGGAGGCAAGCGGCGGGTGGGCAAGCGGCGGGATTCAAGTGACGGGCATGCACGGCGATTGATGGCGCTCGAACAATGGAGGCGCTTTTCGGTTTTCTTCGCGCATCCCAAACCACGCACATGAACCTCCGGATCCTCCTTCCCTGCCTTTTCCTGGTTTCATTGCCCGCCGCCGCGCAGGTCTCCGGCGATCCGGACCTCAGCTTCAGCGGTGATGGCGTCGCGGCGATCGATTTCCCCTCGAACCACGACGACCGCGGGCTTTGCATGCTGGTGCAGCCCGATGGGCGGATCCTCGTGGGCGGTGGATCGCACCAGGGCAATGGGACCAAGTTCGCCCTGACCAGGCTCATGCCCGATGGTTCGCTCGATGTCAGCTTCGGCTCCGGAGGCCGCGTGGCTACGCAAGTGGGCTCACCGCCCAACCTCGATGAGGCCTTCCAAGCGCTTGCCCTGCAACCCGATGGCAAGATCATCGCGGTGGGACGCACCTTCGTGAACGGCAGCGGCTACCGCGCCGCGATCCTGCGCTATTCAGTCACCGGCGTGCTCGACCCCTCTTTCAGCGGCGACGGCATCCAAGTGGATGACCACGGCACAGGTGACGACGATACCTACTACGGCGTCGGCGTGCAGGACGATGGCCGGATCGTGGTGGCCGGGGTGGCCAAGGGCAGCACGGAGTACGATGTGCTCGTGGCCCGCTACACCTCTGCCGGCGCACTCGATGCCACCTTCAGCGGCGATGGCCGGCTCCTCCTTGACATCGGCGGCGTGGACAATCGTGCCAGCGCCATGCTGCTGCAGCCCGATGGGAAGATCGTGGTCGCAGGGACCCAAGGGAATCCATCGCTCGATAGCGACTTCCTGCTCGCGCGCTTCACGGCGGCGGGTGAGCCCGATATCAGCTTCGGCACCAACGGCACGGTGATCTCCGTTTTCGGGCCCTCCACGGATTGGGCCTACTCCATTGCACAGCAGCCCGATGGCCGCTTGGTGGCCGGCGGCATGGTGATCAACGGCGCAGCGGCGAACGTGGCCGTGGCGCGCTACACCACGGCCGGGGTGCTCGATCCCAGTTTCGACATCGATGGTTTCGCCTTGAACCCGTTCAGCGCCGCATGCTATGCGCGCGGGATAGCGGTGCTGCCCGATGGCCGCATCGTTGCCGGCGGCAATTCCGGTTTGAGCCAGCTGATCTGCATGTTCAATGCGAACGGCACGCTCGATATGGGCTTCAGCGGCGATGGAAATGCCACGCCGATGCTGGGCACGGGCAACGCCTTCGGCTACGCGGTGGCGGTGCAGTCGGACTCAAAGGTGCTCATCGCTGGGCAGTCCATCCAGGGCAATGCGCAGAACAACTTCACGGTCACGCGCTATCACACCGGTGTGAATATCAGCGTCGAGGAGGTCAGCCGCTCGGCCATTGCGTTGCAGGTGGCGCCCAACCCGGTCGGTTCGGCGCTCGAGCTGCGCTATGCCTTGGATCGCGCGGAGCGCATCAGCATCAACCTGCATGATGCGAATGGGCGCATGGTGCTCCCTGCGGTCACCGATGCATTGCAAGCCGCAGGCGAGCAGCGCCTGAGCATCGCGCTTGATGCCGGCCTTGCACCCGGTGCGTACAGCCTCGTTGTTTCGAGCGAGCGCGGCGTCATCGGCAGCGCACGCGTGGTGGTGGAGTGATCGTCTATGCCCGAGCCGGGCCTTGCCTCGGCCGGCCATCGCACGGCATCACGTTCACCTCATGGTGCTCTTGCTGAAAGCCTTGGTCAGGGGTCGGAACTAGGTCAGATGTCCTTCCGGTCCAGGTCCTCGAAGTTCACATCGGAGAAGGGCGGAGCATCAGCCGGATTCTCGCGTGGCGGCTGCTCCGCTCCATTGCCGTACTCACCGCTGGCTCGGAGCCGGTCGATCTCGCCAATGGCATCGCGCAGGCCATCGATGAACTTCTCGAAATCCTCTTTGTAGAGGAAGATCTTGTGCTTGTCGTAATGCGCGGAGCCGTCCTCGTGCGTGTGCTTCTTGCTTTCGGTGATGGTGAGGAAAAGGTCCCGCCCGCGCGTGCTCTTCACATCGAAGAAATAGGTCCGCTTCCCGGCCCTTACGGCCTTGGAGTACACATCCTCACGATCGTCGTGCATGGCAGGGTAGGCTTGGGCAAAGCCAAATGTAGCAGCAGGGCTGAAACGGCCAAATCCAGGCGGTGCGGCTCCAAGGCGGGATTCCCGTGGCGGTCGTGCATGCGTCCGGGGCAGGCCGAGGCCGCAGGCATCGCTCATCCGTACCGCTGCAAGGCCTACCTTTATCCCCTTGGCGCTTTTGCCAAGACCAACAAGCGCTGTGCGAGCAGCGCACGATTCCCCAATTCAATGGCAAGTGGTACAGTGAAGTTCTTCAACACGGAGAAAGGTTTCGGGTTCATCACCCCCGAAGATGGCGGCAAGGATGTCTTCGTCCACAAGACGGGCACCGTTGACCAGATCCGTGAAGGAGACAAGGTCACCTACGAGGTGGAGCAAGGCCCCAAGGGCCTCAACGCCGTGCAAGTGAAGCGCGGCTGAACGCACAACGCAGCACCGGAGCCCTCCGCCGTAAGCGGGGGGCTTCTTGTTTCTTGTGGTGGGGGCGTGCAGGCAGCACCCCCTCAGGGCTGAGCGTCACGTGACCAGCTAACTTTCACACGTGCGCACCGCCCAACCGAAGCACGACGTACGCCGCCGCATGCGATTGCGGGCGCTGCGTTACATGGTCACTTTCATGGCCCCTGCCTGGGGCGCTGTGAGTTTCGTTGCCCATGGGGCATGGACCTGGGCCTTGCCCTTGCATGCCTTCGCGCTCGTGCCCCTGGTTGAGCTGTTCCTGCCGCAGCGGCCTGATAACCTCAACGAGGAGGAGTCCGATGCGGCACGGCGCGATTGGGTCTTCGACCTGCTGCTGTATGTGCTGGTGCCCGTGCAATGGGCATTGCTGGTGCTCTTCCTGTTGCAGGTGGGCGAGCCGGGCCTGGCTTGGTGGGAGGTGGCGGGCCGCATCGCGGGCATGGGCATCCTCTGTGGAATCTATGGCATCAACGTGGCGCACGAGCTGGGCCATCGCGCCACGCGGTGGGAGCGCGATCTGGCGCGCGCGCTGCTCCTCACCAGCCTGTACATGCACTTCATCATCGAGCACAACCGCGGCCATCACGCCCGCGTGGCCACGCCCGATGATCCCGCCAGCGCGCGCTATGGCGAATGGCTCTATGCTTTCTGGATGCGCAGCCTGGTGTTCAGTTTCTTGAGCGCCTGGCGCATCGAGGCCGATCGGCAGCGCCAGGCAGGCCGCGCTCCTTTCGGATGGCGGAATGAAATGCTGCAGGCACTCGGCTGGCAATCCGCCCTGGTGGCGGTGATCGGTGCCGCGCTGGGGCTGAAGGTGATGGTAGCCTTCCTGGCCGCTGCGCTTATGGGTGCGCTGCTCCTGGAGACGGTGAACTACATCGAGCACTATGGCCTGCGCCGCAGGCGCGATGCGCACGGCCGTTACCGCCGCGTGGAGCACGTGCATTCCTGGAACAGCGACCACTTGCTTGGCCGTCTCACCTTGTTCGAGCTCACGCGCCACAGCGACCACCACTGGAAGGCGAGCAAGAGGTACCAAACACTGGACAGCATCGAAGCCGCACCGCAGCTGCCCACGGGCTATCCGGGCACCATGATGCTGAGCCTGCTGCCCCCGCTCTACTTCAGGGTGATGCACCCCCGATTGCATGCGCTGGCTGCGCGAGAGCGCGCGCTCGAGTTGGCTGCATGATCGGCGCTCCAGGTTGCACAACCGAATGCCCGGCAACACCGTAGAAGCGTGCGCTTCAATCTGAACATGGAGGCCACCGCCGTTGATCGCGCGCTCGGACCACGGGTGCAGGACCTGCTCGAATTGCTCCTCGACCGGTATGAGCAGCGGCGCACGGCATTGCTTCCGTTGCGTGAGAAGCGCCGCACGGCGCTGGCCGCGGGCGAAGTGGCCCGGCTGCCGGATACGGAGCATGTGCGCCGAACCGAATGGCGGATCGATCCCGTGCCCGAGCAACTGCTTGAGCGCAGGGTGGAGCTGATCGGCGGTTGCACGCGCAGCGAGCTGATCAACGGCCTCAATGCCGGTGCCAAGAGCTATGTGGCCGACCTGTGGAACTTCACCTGCGGCGATGCATGGAGCGTGATGCGCGCGCATCGCGTGCTGGAGCGCGCCACCCGCGCCGACATCGCCTACCTCGATCCGAACGAAGGGCGCGTCCGCGCCAATCCGCGCAGCACATCGCGCCTGATCATCGGCCCCCGGCCGCTGCACGTGCTCGAGCCGAGCGTGCTGGTGCGCGGGGAACCCGCGCCGGCGGCCTTCCTCGACCTCGCCATGCTGGGCACGCATGCGCTGGCTGCTCTGGTTGAGCGCCAAGGCGGCCTTTACCTGCTGCTGCGCGATGTGCAGGGCCACATGGAGGCGCGGCTCTGGGCGCAGCTGCTCGACGAGGTGGAGCAGCACGCCGATCTCCCGCGGGGCAGCATCCGCGCCACCGTGATGATCGATTCGCTCGCCGGCGCCCTTGAAGCCGACGAGATCCTCTTCGAGCTCATGCACCATGCCGCCGGCCTCAGCATCGACCCGCAGGGCTACGCCGCCGACCACATCGCCATCTTCCACGGTCCCGATTCGCCGGTGTTCCCGGATCGCGAGTCGGTGGGGCTCAACGCCCCGTTCCTCCGCGCGCTGTCACTGCACCTCATCGCCGTTTGCCACCGTCGGGGCGCGCATGCCATCGGCGCGCCCAGCTTCGTGCTTCCGCCGCTCGATCCCGCGCGCGTGAAAGCCGATTACCAGGAGATGCTCAACGACAAGGAACGCGAGGCCGCCGATGGCTTCGATGGCACCATGGTCGTCCATGCCGATACGGTGAACGCCGCGATGGCGCAATTCAACAAGGTGATGCCGCTGGCGCACCAGCTCGAATACCAGCGCGATACCGATATGGCCCCCGCCGACCTGATCCGCCGGCCCGAGGGAAGCATCTCCGTGGATAGCCTGGTGGCCGCCATCCGCACGGCCTTGCGCTGCCTGGTGTTCCGCTGGCAAGGGAAGGCCTGGGTGGTTCAGGGCAGCCGCCTGCACGACCGCAGTTCCCTGCGCCTCGCCTTGCGCCTGCTCTGGCATTGGTGCCACTCGCGCAACGGCGTGATCACCGCCACCGGCCTCGACATCAATCCCGAGCTGATCGGGTACCTGCTCCGCAAGGAGAGCGAGAAGCTCTTCGTTGAGGGCGATGCGCGCACCAAGGCGCTGGCCAAGCAAGCCGTGCAGCTCGTGCTCGACCGCGTGATGGGCGATGCTGTGCCCTTGGAGCCGCAAGCGTGAGCGCGTCGCCTCTACCTTGGCGGCGTGAGCCGCTGGGTGCCCGTTTCAGAACGCCTTCCTGATGATGGCCAGCGTGTGCTCTGCTATCTCCCCAAGAACACGGTATTCCTGCCTGGCAAGACCGGCGCAACGGAGGAGCGGCAGGTGGTGGTGATGCGCTTCGCGCACGGCTTCTTCACGAAGAACCCGAGCAAGACGGGCTACGCGGGGCCACCGCACTTCTGGCTGGGCGAAGGCACCAGCAACCGCTTCTTCCACGAGGTGACGCATTGGATGCCGCTGCCGGAGCGGCCAGAGGGGAGCTAGAAGCAGCAGGTCAGGAAAACGAAAAGGTGCAAAGGCTTGCACCCTCGCACCTTTCCCAAGGTTCAGTCGCGATCACTGCTGCACCACGTCGAGCAGTTCAAGATCGAAGATCAGCGTGCTGTTCGCGGGAATCTTGCCGCCTGGTGCGCTCTGCGAACCGTAGCCGAGATCGCTGGGGATGAAAAGCTTCCACTTGCTGCCGATGGGCATCATCTGCAGGGCCTCCTGCCAGCCCCGCACGAATCCGTTCACCTGGTAAACGATCGGCTCGCCGCGATCCACCGAGCTGTCGAAAACGGTCCCGTCGATGAGGGTGCCATGGTAGTGCACCTTCACCTGCTGCTCTGCCGTGGGCTTGGCTCCGCTGCCCATCGTGATCACCTCGTACTGCAGGCCGCTGGAGGTGGTCACCACTTCCTTGCGCTTGCCATTCTCAGCTAGGAACTGCTCGCCCTTCACGCGGTTCTCTTCGCCTTTCACACGCTCTTCGGCCATCTTGGCCTCCTGCAATTTCATCATGTAGCCCTGCACCACTTTGTTCACCAGATCCTCTGGCATCAGGCTGGAGCTGTCGAGCGCATCGCCAAGGCCCATGGCCAGGGCCTGCACGTTCACATCAGCGAGCTGGTTGCGCTTGAAGTTGGTTCCGATGTCGGCGCCAATGGCGTAGCTCACCGAATCGATCTCGGTGGCGAGTGCCACACGGCCTTTCTGCCCCTGCGAGCAGGCGGTGATGAAGGCGGTGGCCGTAAAAAGGGTGACAAGGCGCATGGTCATTGGTCGGATTGGGGTTATGGTCCGCTGTGCGGGGGCGCGAAAGTAGGGCGGGGGAGCGCGCGGCTTCGCATCAATCCGGGTGATTGGCTAGCCTGCAGCCCGAGGCCTAAGGACTCCAGGTTGAGCGGTACTGCATGGTTGGAGCCTCAGGCCGCCACCGGCACACCAGCACGCAGCTCCAATGCCCATTCACAGAGGTCGTGCTCCGCAGGCTGGCGGTTGCTGGCCACCACCAGGGTGCGTCCAACGGCGTGTTCACGCAGTAGGTCCCGGAACCAGCTGATGGCCTCTTCGTCGAGGTTGCTCGCGGGCTCATCGAGCAGCAGGAGCGGGGTGTGGCTGAGGATGGCCAGGGCGAGCTTAAGCCGCTGTCTCATGCCGCTGCTGAAATGGCGCACCGGTTTCTCCATGGCGTGATCGAGGTAGGCGATGCGGGCCACATCGGCCTCGCTGAGGCCCGGCCTGAACGGCTTGAAGCGCGCATGGAAGGCGATGCACTCGCGCAGGCTCAGGTCCTCGTACAGTCCGAGGTAGGGTGCGGCGATGCTCACTTCGCGGTACACCATATCTGCGGCCACGGCCTTGCCACCCAAAGCATGGGTGATGCTGCCGCTTGAGGGCACCAGGGCGCCGGCGATCAACTGCAGCAAGGTGCTCTTGCCGCTTCCATTGGGGCCGAGGATGGCCAAGCGCGACCCGCTCCTCAGCGCGAAGCTGGCCTCTCGGATCACGGCCTCGCGCCCGAAGGTCTTCGAGATGGCGGCGAGGGTCACTTCCATTCCGATGCGAGCGCTGATTGAGGAGTGCTTCCGATCAGAATGCGGCCAGCAGGATGTCGAGGTCCTTGTAAGGCAGCTTGAAGGCTTCGCCGAGGATGGGGCTGGTGACGGTGCCGTTGTACAGGTACACGCCGTGTCGCACGCCGAGGTCGCGCTTGATCAGGTCCTCGAAGCCGCCCACCTCGCCCATGTTCAGCAGCATGGGTCCGAAGATGTTGCTGAGCGCGGTGCTGGCGGTGCGGGGCACGCGGCTGGCGATGTTGGGCACGCAGTAATGCATCACGCCATAGCGCTTGTACACGGGGTCCGTGTGCGTGGTGACCTCACTGGTCTCGAAGCAGCCGCCGCGGTCGATGCTCACATCCACGATCACGCTGCCGCTCTTCATGTCCTTCACCATCTCTTCGGTGACCACCATGGGCGTACGGCCTGCTTCGGGCCGAAGGGCGCCGATGGCCACGTCGGCATTCTTCAGGGCCTTCTTCAGCTCTTCCGGCTGCACTACGCTGGTCCATACGCGCTGGCCAAGGTCGTTCTGCAAGCGGCGCAGGCGGTAGATGCTCTTATCGAAGACCTTCACGCTGGCGCCGAGGCCCAGTGCGGCGCGCGTGGCGAATTCGCCCACGGTGCCCGCGCCGATGATCACCACCTCAGCAGGCTCCACGCCGCTGATGCCGCCGAGCATGAGGCCCGGGCCACCCTTGTCGGCCGTGAGGTATTCGCTGGCGATCTGGATGCTGGTGTTGCCCGCGATCTCGCCCATGGCGCGGATGATGGGGTAGATGCCCTCACGGTCCTTGATGAAGTCCCAGGCCACAGCGGTCATGCGCTTCTCCATCATGCGGCGCAGCGTGTCCTTGGGCTGCACAGTGAGCTGCAGGGCGGAGATGAGCGTCTGCTTGTGGCGCAGCATCTCGATTTCAGCGTGCGTGGGCGGCGCCACTTTCAGGATGAGGTCGGCCTTGAATACCTCGGTGGGCCCATCGACCACCATGGCGCCGGCTTCGCTGTAGTCGCTGTCCTGGAATTGCGCGGGCTGGCCGGCACCGCGCTCGATCACCACCTCATGGTCGCGCTGCACCAAGGTGGCCACCGCGGCTGGGGTCAGCGGCACACGGTGCTCCTGGAAGGTGATCTCCTTGGGGATGCCGATGTAGAGGCTCTTCTTCTTGCGGCCCACCTCCATCACCTGTTCCTGCGGCAGCAACGCCGATTCACGGGCCAATTGTTTGAGCAGGTCAGTGGATGCGGGCATGTTTCCGTGAACGGATGGCGAAAATACGTCAGCCGGTTGAGTGGCTGAGGGTTGGCCGGGAGGCAGGTTGAGGATTGGAATGCACCGCGGCGAAACAGGGCGATGAGGCTGCTCTTGGCCAATCGCGCCTTGGCAACCGCCTAGCGGGTCACTGTAATGGTGCGACAGCCATTCGGCTTCACCTCCATGAGGAGTTGCAGTGCATCAACCGGCAGCAGGTCCGCAGCCAGCTCCGGCCATTCGATGAAGCAGTAAGCGCCGCTGTCGATGTACTCGGTGAAGCCGATGCCTTGCAGTTCCTCGGCATCCTTCAAGCGGTAGAGGTCGAAGTGGTACACCGGCCCGCCATGCTCGGAGCGGTACTCGTTCACGATGGAGAACGTGGGGCTGCTCGCCTGATCATGCACCCCGAGCGCATCGCAGAAACCCTTGATGAGCGTGGTCTTTCCGGCGCCAAGATCGCCGTTGAGAGCGAAGACCCGATGTTCTGGGTATCCGTCAAGAATCAAACGGGCCGTATCTGGAACCTGTGAAGGCGTGCGAATGGTAAGGGTGTTGAGCACGGGACGAAGATCAGATGATCAGAAAATCAGCGCTGTACGGTTGAATGAACTCTCTCAGAAGACCGCCTGCAGTCTTCGAAGCGCATCCGCATCATCATCCAATCCACCATAGTGTTCAATCGTCCGGTCCGTGATGTCACATGGTGAGAGCTTCTTCAGGTAGATGCCCTCGCTATCCATTCCAAGGGCTAAATACCGTTTGGCATACACCTCGTGCACACGCCCACGTGAATTGAAGTGAACCCAGAGCATGGGGAAGGGCAAGACGCGCACTACAGGCTTCCGGGTGAATGCCCATGTTGTTCGTTCGGGCTCCTTGCAGATTCGCTCTTCATTGCATCGGCAATAGAAGTCGAAGCTACTGCGCACCTCCACTTCCAATGGCTCACCAAGGATCAATCTCACTTCTTCCATGGTCATTCCTGGCCGAACGGAAAGGATGCCTTCTGCTCTCAGGCCAAGCCTGCTGCCGTGGCGGTCCCATAGCACCAAGCCAAGCAGTATACTAACTGTAACCAGCCACTTCCTCTTTCGCTTCACATCGATCATCTGATCATCTCATTCTCTGATCATCCGATCGGTCTTCACCTCGCCTTCAGCACCGCCCACGGCACGATCATCTCCTCCAGCGATATGCCGCCATGCTGGAAGGTGTCGCGGAAGTAGGTGACGAAGTGGTTGTAGTTGTTGGGGTACACGAAGAAGCGCGCGCCCTTTGCGAAGATGTACACCGTGCTCATGTTGGCCTTGGGCAGGTGGGCCTTGGCGGGATCCTTGATCACCAGCACATCGCGGTCCTCGTAGCTCAGGTTGCGGCCGTGCTTGTAGCGCAGGTTGCTGTTGGTGTTGCGGTCGCCCACCACCTTGCTGGGGTCGGTGACGCGGATGGTGCCGTGATCGGTGGTGATCACCACGCGGCCGCCGCGCTCGGCGATGCCCTTGAGGATGTCGATGAGCGGGCTGTGCTCGAACCAGCTCTTGGTGAGGCTGCGGTAGGCGGCATCATCGCTGGCCAGCTCGCGGATCACCTCCATCTCGGTGCGCGCGTGGCTGAGCATGTCGACGAAATTGTACACGATCACGTTGAGCGGATTGCCCATGAGCTCATCGAGGCTCTCCGCGAGCTTCTTCCCGGCATTCAGGTTGAGGATCTTGTGGTAGCTGTGCTTCACGTTCCTGCCCAAGCGCTGCAGCTGCCCGGCGAGGAACTCGGCCTCGTGCGCGTTCTTGCTGCCCTCTTCATCCTCGTTGATCCACTTGCCGGGGTAGCGCTTCTCGATCTCGGCGGGCATCATGCCCGCGAAGAGCGCGTTGCGCGCGTATTGCGTGGCAGTGGGCAGGATGGCGTAGAAGAGGCCCTGGTCCTCGGTGCGGAAGAACTCGCCGAGCACGGGCTCCAGCACGCGCCATTGATCCAGCCGCAGGTTGTCGATGAGCACCATGAAGAGCGGCGGCTGCTTCTCATCTATCAGCGGCGCCACCTTGGCCTTGAAGAGCTGGTGCGATTGCAGCGGCGCATCGGTGGCCTTGCCGCTGAGCCAATCGGGATAGCGGTCGGCCACGAAGCGGCTGAACTGCTCGTTGGCCTCGTTCCATTGGCTGCGCAGGATGTCGGCCATGCCGGGGTCCTGGCTGCCCGTGAGCTCCAGGTCCCAGCGCACCAGCTCCTTGTACAGCTCGGTCCATTCCGCGGTGCCCATGCGGCCGCCCAGCTGCATGGCAAGCTGGCGGAATTGCTGCTGGTAGCTGCTGGTGCTCTTCTCACTCACCAGGCGGCGGCCCTCGAGGTGCTTCTTCAGCGAGAGCAGGATCTGGTTGGGGTTCACGGGCTTGATCAGGTAGTCGCTGATCTTGCCGCCGATGGCCTCTTCCATGATGTGCTCCTCTTCGCTCTTGGTGATCATGATCACCGGCACATGGGGCAGTACGGCCTTGATGCGGTTCAGCGTCTCCAGCCCGCTGAGGCCGGGCATGTTCTCGTCGAGGAAGATGATGTCGTACTCCTTGGCCTTGCTCTTCTCCACGGCGTCGAGCCCGTTGTTCACGGTATCCACGGTGTAGCCCTTGCCTTGCAGGAAGAGCACGTGCGGGCGCAGCAGGTCGATCTCGTCGTCTGCCCATAGGATGTTGGCGGTCATGTTCGGGATCAGGGCCCCTTTCGGTGCCGCAGGTTCTTGGGTGAAGGTTCGCATGCAAGGCCAACGACCGATGCGCTCGGATGTTGCCCTGTACTTTCGGGGCCGCCAAGTTATCTAGAAGGTTTAGGGTTGAAGGTTGGCGAATGGTTGAGGGTTGATGGTGCAACCCTCAACCGCGTATCAACCTGCAACCTTCAACCGCAAGAAGCATGAAGATCCTCAACGACCCCATCTACGGCTTCATCACCGTGCCCAACGCGCAGGTGCTGGCGCTGATCGACCATCCATGGTTCCAGCGCTTGCGCTACATCAAGCAATTGGGGCTGGGCCACCTGGTGTATCCTGGCGCGCTGCACACGCGCTTCCACCATGCGCTCGGTGCCATGCATCTGATGGGCGAAGCGATCGCCACGCTCCGCGGGAAAGGTCATGCGATCACCGACGACGAAGCGCAAGGCGCCGCCATCGCCATCCTCTTGCACGATGTCGGCCACGGTCCTTTCAGCCACGCGCTGGAGCACAGCCTGGTGGAGGGCATCGGCCACGAGGATGTGAGCGCGCTGGTGATGGACGCGCTCAACGCGGAGTTGAAGGGCGCGCTGGATCTGGGCATCCGCATCTTCCGCGACGAATACCCGAAGCGTTTCCTGCACCAGCTCGTCAGCAGCCAGCTCGATGTGGACCGCATCGACTACCTGAACCGCGACAGCTTCTACACCGGCGTGAGCGAAGGCGTGATCGGCGGAGAGCGCATCATCAAGATGCTTCAGGTGGTGGATGACCGGCTGGTGGTGGAGGAGAAGGCCATCTACAGCATCGAGAAATTCCTTGTGGCGCGTCGCCTGATGTATTGGCAGGTGTACCTGCACAAGGCCGTGGTGGCCTGCGAGATGATGCTGGTGGAGACGCTGCGACGCGCCAAGCAGCTCGCCACGGGCGGCATTGCCGTGTTCGCATCACCAGCGCTCATGCGTTTCCTCATTGCTGATCATGATCGCGCATCGTTCCAGGATCCTGCGGTGCTGGCTGATTTCCTGAAGCTCGACGACCACGATGTGATGGGCGCCGTGAAGGTGTGGTGCGATCACCCGGACACCGTGCTGGCGCGCCTGGCCACCGACCTGGTGCAACGCCATAACCTGCACATCCGCTTGCAGGACGATTCTTGGGACACCGACCGAATCGCCGCGCTGAAACGCCGCGTAGCCGACCACCTGAAGATTGAACTTGCAGACGCCGACCGCTTCGTGATCACCGGCAGCATCGTGAACAACGCCTACGACCCGACGAACGACCGCATCGAGCTCCGTTACAAGGACGGCACCCTGCGCGACATTGCTGAGGCGAGCGACAACCTGGGGATCGCCGCGCTGAGCAAGCCCGTGGAGAAGTGGTATTTGGCGTGGCCGAGGTGGGTGCAATGAGCGCAGTGCATCACTAGCGTCTGTTCCGCCCGGGTTAAGGTCGGCATCCGGCTACTGGAGCAGTCCTTATTGACGGAACAAGGTGCCTTCATCGGCTTGATTACATTCGCCACAAGGCAAGGCTGCCTTTGCGAAGGACAACTTTTTCTCTGTGGCCCGCAGCTAAAAGCCAATGCCTCAGATCAAGCAGCCTCTTGAAGATGAATAGAAACTTGGACCGGAGACCCTTAGTTCATCAATTGCGCCTAGTGGGCGCTTTCGTATGCGCTAGCGTGATGCTCGAGGCTGATGGACAAAACCCGAATCTGAGCTACGCGTGGCCGCGCCCATCTGACAGATCCGATGCGAACGTTCCGCGTTCGCCAACAGGTGCGGTCATCCTGCGAAAGGACATCGTGATCGCCGAGCAGTGGATTGAGAAGGACCATCGTCAGTTTGGCGGTCCGAACAACTTCCGCCTCGCCGGGTTTGATTACGGGAACTACGTGAGCCAAGAGATCATCACGGAGCGGACGCTTTTTCATGAAGATCTGTCCGAAGGCGAACTCCCTCTTCCTTGGCAACAGTTTGCTGGTGGCGGCAAGGTCACGGTTTGCGATGCGCGCATCACCATGGAAGATGGTACGGTCATCGACCTCGATTCCGCGGCATTCGAATGGGAGACGAAGTACTTCACGCATTTGCGAAGCCAGTACGTCGCTGTCCATTACAAAGGACCTCGCATCCGCGCCGGAGATATCGTGGATGTAGCAATGGCCTTATCCATCGAAGGGCGTTTGACGATTGACCAATGGGATGTGCGGGAACAGCACCCGATTCGTGACCTGAACCTCTTCGTGACCAGCTTGGCGAAAAGGAAGAGGCCCATGAAGGTTATCACCTATGGTGGATTCAACCATCTCTCCACAGATACACTTGACGGTACCGTGTACCGGCATTGGAAAAAATCGGACATACCGGAGTTGGCCAAGAGCCCATTTGGCCAACGGCTGATCGATGCGCCCTGCTTCTCCACGCGTGTGTTCGAGCATGATCATCCCGATTATCTCGCCTCCTGGTTCAGGTATCGATACCCCTATTTCCAGTATTCCCCAGCACGCAATTGGCAGGCGTTCGCTAATCATGTTGAACGACGTCGCAGAGTGGTCAAGGGAACTGCCCCGCTCGTTGCCGACATCATGGGCTTCCTCAAGGACAGCATTGCTGTTGTGCCGGAAACCGAGCTGCCGCCCGGAACATCCGTAGGAGTCCACTTTCACAATCGGGTCATGAGCAACGAGCAGATTGTCGTGCTGTACCGGCAGCTCTTTAACATCCTTGATGTCCCCTTGTACGCGTGCTTCACACGCGATCGCTATTCCGGCATGTTCAGCGATACCCTGTACGCCGAAGATGTGGACGCCATACTCCTTGCGTTCAAAGCTGAGGACGAGCGCTGGCATTACGTCATGCCTAATTCCTCGAAGGCTGCGTATCTATTGGATGAGGTCCCTTATTGGCTCGCTGGCCAACCGGCTTTTCTTGTGAGGATCAGCGAGACTGAACGAAAGGATGGCGCGCCGGAAAGGACCGTGCTGCCGATACGCCGGCACAGAGACAACCTCCAGACCGAGCATGTGCTGGTTGAATTCAGCGATGATTTGCGCACGGTTCAGGTAACCGGTCGCGGAACCTTGAGCGGTATGGCGCGCATGAGTATGAATGCGACATGGCTGAACTGGATGCCCAGGCCCGATCTGATTGCCCCGCATTCGAAGTGGAATCCACTTGCATTCGATAGCACCGCTATCTGGCCTAGCACCAAGCAGGTTTACCGATTCGGCCGAGCCCTTCCCGCAAGCAACATGGTTGCGGTTGGCGCTGACGGTATCACTACCATCGACCTGATTGATATGTTGTACCGCGAGGGATTCGGCCGCGATCCGCGAAAAGGGCATCCGCTCGCACTGCTCCCTTATCCGTTCACGCAACGGCAGGACATCATGTTGTCATTCCCCTTCGATGTCGAACTGGTGCCCGGAGCGGAGTGCTCCGTCTCAAATACAATCGGTCAAGTCGCTGCAACGATTACGCAAATAGGTCCTCGCATGATTCATTGGCACTTGGACCTGGTTATTGCGAACACGCATCTGGATGTATCGCTCTATAAAATGTATGAAGCACTACTTGAAGCGCTAGGTGAAGGCAAATGCACTAGAATTGCCTTGAAAAGAGCAGGCGGCGTATCAGGTTCTCACGACCCGCGAAACCAGGATTCTCCATCACGCTGAGCACACCGGTGGAAAAGTGGTACCTGTCGTGGCCGAGGTGGGTGGCACCCATTGAAAAGCACTGATGGCCGATGCTCATCCTGTTCCTCTTTGGCTTCATTGTCTTCGCACTCGCCGGTGCGCTGCAGGTCTACGCCGTGTGGAAACGCCGTCGGCAGCAGCGGGAGGAGATTGAACGCGCGATGAGGGCAGAGTTTCCGGACGAGCAGATGAAGAAGTAGGTTCGCCCAATGTCCATGACCATCCTCATCACCGGCGCCACCGCCGGCTTCGGCGAAGCCACGGCGCGTCGTTTCGCGAACGAAGGCTGGCGCGTGATCATCACCGGCCGCCGCAAGGAGCGCCTCGAAGCCTTACGCAAGGAGCTCGAAGGCTTGCACGGAACCATCGAAGGCCCGCCGATCATCCATCCCCTGCATTTCGATGTGCGCGACAACGCCGCAGTTGAGGCCGCGATCGCTTCATTGCCGGAGGAGTGGAAGTCCATCGATGTGCTCGTGAACAACGCGGGCCTTGCCGCAGGCTTCGATCCCATTCATGAAGGCAGCCTCGACGATTGGAACCGCATGCTCGACACCAACGTGAAGGGCCTGCTGCACGTGAGCCGGGCGGTGATCCCCGGCATGGTGGCGCGCGGAAAGGGCCACATCATCAACATCGGCAGCGTGGCCGGCAAGGAGGTGTATCCCAAAGGCAACGTGTACTGCGCCAGCAAGCACGCGGTGGATGCGCTCACCAAGGGCATGCGGCAGGACCTGCTCCCGCACGGCATCCGCGTCACGCAGATCGCTCCGGGCCTGGCCGAGACCGAGTTCAGCCAAGTGCGCTTCCACGGCGATGAGCAGAAGGCGACGCAGGTGTACATGGGCATGACCCCGCTCACCGGCTCCGACATCGCCGACCTGATCCACTTCGCCGCCACGCGCCCGCCGCATGTGTGCATCAACGACCTGGTGGTGATGCCCACCGCGCAGGCCGCAAGCACGCTGGTGCATCGCAGGGGCTGAGCTACTTTCACCGCCCAAATCCACCTTCCATGGACAGCGGCAACTGGGCCAAGACCCTGCTCTTCACGCTCATCGGCTTTGGCCTCGGGTGGGCCATCTGCTGCCTCACCTGCGGGCGCTGCGGGGGTGATGATTGCCGCGGCGGGAGCTGCGGCAAGGAACAGAGCTGCCATGCCGGCGCGAGCCAATGCGATCATGGCGGCAGCTGTTGCAGCGGGAAAGGCGGCCATTGCGACAAGAAAGGCTGCGACCATAAGATGGGCGGCGCCTGTTGCAAGGGCGGCCACGGCATGGGCCATGGCGAGGAGCGGGTGAAGGTGATCGTGGCCGATCTGGAGAAGGCCGGCTTCCAGGGCGATACCACCATCGCCATCGAGGATGGATCGATCCACATCATGCGCGCGGGCGACAGCACCACCGTGCGCGTGGAAGTGAGCAAGGAGGAAATGCACGAGCACGCACATTGACCATGTCCAAGGCACTGAAGCGGATCCTGATCGCGGTCGTGGTGATCGCAGGCTTGGGTTACGTGGGTTTCGCGCTGATGAAGCGCAATACCAAGAAGCACAGCCCCGAGGCCACCTATTCCTACTTCAGCGGCGAGCAGGAGCTGATCAAGGTGACCTATTGCCGTCCGTCGAAGAAGGGCCGCGAGATCTTCGGTGCGCTGGTGCCGTACGACCAGGTGTGGCGCACCGGCGCGAACGAGGCCACCACCATCGAGCTGGGCATGGACCTGATCATCGGCGGCAAGTCCGTGAGCAAGGGCAAGTACACCTTGTGGACCAAGCCGGGCCCGACCGTGTGGGAGGTGTACATCAACAAGAAGATGTACCCATGGGGCGTTGACTTCGACGGCAATGCGCAGCGCGACCCCTCGGCCGATGCGGCGGTGATCTCCGCACCGGTGGAGCAGTTGCCTGAAGAAGTGGAGATGTTCACGATCCACGGCCCGGAGGATGGCAGCGCGCTCTGGCTCGATTGGGACCGTACGCGCATCAGCCTGCCCTTGGGCACCCGTTAGCACCTCATGCAATTCACGGCGGAACAGATCGCGGAGCTCCTCGAGGGAGTGGTTGATGGCGACCCTCAGGTGCTGGTGAACGACCTGGCCAAGATCGAAGAAGCCCGCAGCGGCACGCTCACCTTCCTGGCCAATCCGATCTACACCGAGTACATCTACAAGACGAAGGCGACCATCGCCATCGTGTCCATTGACTTCGCGCCATCGCGCGCGCTGCCGAAGACGCTCACGCTGATCCGCGTCGCCGATCCGCGCATGGCCTTCACGCAATTGCTCGAGCGGAACTACGAGCTGCAGTACGAGAAGAAGGGCATCGAGCAGCCCAGCTTCGTGAGCCCCAAGGCCAAGCTCGGCAAGAACGTGTACATCGGCGCCTTCAGCTATGTGGGCGACCAGGTGGAGCTGGGCGACGGCGTGAAGGTCTTCCCCAATTGCTTCATCGGCGATGGCACGCGCATCGGCGATGGCGCCCGCATCCATGCCGGCGTGAAGGTGTACCACCAGACGGTGATCGGCGCGCGCTGCGTGATCCACAGCGGCGCGGTGATCGGCTCCGATGGCTTCGGCTATGTGCCCGATGCCAACGGGGTCTATGAGAAGATGCCGCAAGTGGGCAACGTGGTGCTCGAGGACGATGTGGAAGTGGGCGCCAATACCACCATCGACCGCGCCACCATTGGCAGCACGGTGATCCGGCAAGGCACCAAGCTCGATAACCTGATCCAGGTGGGCCACAATGCCGAGATCGGCCGTCACAATGTGATCGTCGCGCAGACCGGCATCGCGGGCAGCAGCACCGTTGGCGACCACAACCAGATCGGCGGGCAGGTGGGCATCGCGGGGCATCTCACCATCGGCGATCGCGTGCGCATCGCGGCGCAGAGCGGCATCGGTTCGGACATCGCGGATGGCAGGACCGTGCAGGGTTCTCCGGCTTTCGACAAAGGGCCCTACGACCGCAGCTATGTGGTGTTCCGCAAGCTGCCCGAGCTGCTCAAGCGCATCGATCAGCTGGAGCGGGAGCTGAAGGAACTGCGCGAGCGGAAGGGCGCCTGAACGCTCATGGCCCGGCCCCTACTTTCGCCGACCATGATCGCCGAAGCCAGCTTCTCAGGCACTGCGCGGCTCATCCTGGTGCTCCTGACCATCTGGCTGGTGGTGCGCTGGTACATGCGCAGGCAGCAAGCCGCCCGGCGCGGTGATCGGGCCGATGGCCGCAAGCCCGGTGATGTGCGCATCGAGAACGCGTCGCCTTCCAGGTCCGGCGAGGGCCCACCGGGCCGCATCGTCGATGCCGATTTCGAGGAGATCAAGTAACCGCAAGACCTACGCATGATGACCCACTTGAAGAAGCTGCTGCCGGTGCTGGTGGCGCTGGCCGTGTTCTATGCCCTCAGCCTCGTGTACTTCAGCCCGGCGCTCGAAGGCAAGCGCTTGGTGCAGGGCGATCTGAAGAATTGGCAGGGCATGGCCCAGGAGATCCTCGAGCACCGCGATGCAACCGGGGAGGATCCGCTGTGGACCGGCAGCATGTTCAGCGGCATGCCCGCCTACCAGATCACCGTGCTCTGGCCGCAGAACCTGCTGCGCTTCGCCGATGATGCATTGCATGGTTTCCTGCCGCGGCCCATGAGCTTCCTCTTCCTCTACCTGCTCGGCATGTACATCCTGATGCGCTGCCTGCGGATCAATCCGTGGCTCAGCATCGTGGGTGCCGTGGCCTTCGGCTTCAGCTCCTACTTCTTCGTGATCCTCGAAGCCGGCCACAACAGCAAGGCCAACGCCATCGGATACGCCCCCATGGTGCTGGGCGCCCTGTGGGTGCTGCTGCGCGGCCGCATGCTCCTGGGCGCAGCCCTGCTCGCGCTGTTCATGGGCCTGCAGGTGATGATGAACCACGTGCAGATCACCTACTACCTCGGCCTGGTGCTGGTGCTGCTGGCCCTGGCCGAAGCCGTGCGCGCAATGCGCGAGAAGCAGGTGGTTGACCTTGCGAAGCGTGCCGGCCTCGGGCTCTTTGCGGTGGCACTGGGCCTCGCGTGCAACCTGGGCATGCTGCGCACCACGGCGGAATACGGCAGCCATACCACCCGCGGCAGGAGCGAGCTCACCATCCAGCCGCCGGGCATGGAAGAGGTGCGGCGCACCGATGGGCTCGATCCCGGCTATGTGACGCAATGGAGCTATGGCAAAGCGGAGAGCCTCACGCTGCTGGTGCCCAACGCCAAAGGCGGGGCATCGGCGTCCATGATCCAGTCGCAGGCCGATTTCCAGCGGATCACCGATGCCCGTGCGCGCGCCGCGATCAGCAAGGAATACCAGGGGGGCAATTACATCAACGCCTATTGGGGCGACCAGGATTTCACGTCAGGCCCGGTGTATATCGGCGCCATCGTCGCGCTGCTCGTGCTGCTGCTCATCGCGCAGCAGGAGCGCTTCGCCCAGTGGTGGATGCTCGGCGCCTTGCCCATGGCGCTGGTGCTGGTGGCGCTCAGCAATAAGGCAGCGACTGATGCGGATGGGGTGCTCCGCGTCTTCGGCATGAAGGCCTCCGTGCTCATGGGCGTGCTGGTAATCATCTACCTGTTGAAGGGCCTGTGGTTCGTGCGCGATACGCTCGTGTACGCGCTCTTCAGCGCGCTGGTGCTCACGCTCATGCTCAGCTGGGGGCGCCATCTGATGCCGCTCACCGAGTTCTTCCTCGACTTCGTGCCCGGCTACACCAAGTTCCGCGCGGTCACCATCATCCTGGTGATCGTGGAGCTCGCTGCGCCGGTGCTCGGCATGCTCTGGCTCGATCGCTTCATCAAGGAAGGCGCCTGGGACAGGGTCAAGCAGCGCCGCTTCCTGATTCCGGCAGGCGTTCTGCTCGCCCTGCTGCTGAGCGCGGCGGTGGCACCGGGCCTCTACTCCGATTTCCTGAGCGATGCCGAGCGCATGAAGTTCAACGAGCGGATCGACAGCGGCGCGGCCAAGGAAGCCGAAGTCATCGCGCTCGTGGATGCCATCAAGGACTACCGCAGCGGCGTGCTCTCCGCCGATGCCTGGCGCAGCTTCGGCTTCGCGCTGGGCGGAGCGTTGCTGCTCTTCCTCTACGGGAGGCGCACCATCGGCCGGGCCGTGCTGCTGCCCGCCCTGGGCCTGCTCATCCTCATCGACCTCTGGGCGGTGGATAAGCGCTACGTGAACAATGAGAAGGACAAGGGCCGCTATCTGGGATGGGAGGATGACAAGGTGCATCGCTATCCGCACAAGCCCAATGCGGCCGACCTCGCGATCATGGAGCAGGAGTGGAGCCCGAAGGCCGAAGCGATGCACAAGGCCGTGATGGCGCGCATGAAAGATGCGCGGTCAGGAGAGCGCGGCACCGGTAAGCTCATCACCAAGGAAGAGGAGCAGCTCGCCCGCTTCGCCGCCCTGCGCCGCGCCACCGACCACCGCGTGCTGTGGCTGGGCAATCCGTTCAACGATTCGCGCGTGAGCTATTTCCACAAGAGCGTGGGCGGCTACCATGGCGCCAAGCTGGGCCGCTACCAGGAGCTGATCGAATTCCACCTGCGGCCTGCCATCGCGCGCGTTGGCGCGCAGTTCGGCCCCGGCGCCACCATGGAGCGGCTCGATAGCGCACTGGCCCGGGAAGGCGTGCTCAACATGCTCAACGCGCGCCACATCATCTACAGCAACGAGCGCCCTCCGCTGCTCAACACGAATGCCCTGGGCAGCGCGTGGTTCGTGGATGAGCTGCGCTGGGTGAAGAACGCCGATGAGGAGATCACGATGTTGGGGACAATCGATCCTGCCCGCGTAGCGATCGCCGATGAGCGTTTCAAGCCCGAGCTGGGCGATGCACCGATCGGCGCCGATCCCTCAGCCTCCGTCACGCTCGATGACTACGCCACCAACCGGCTCGATTACACCGTGCGATCCGGGAACGGCGGCCTCGTGGTGTTCAGCGCCATCTGGTACGGTCCCGATTGGCAGGCCTACATCGATGATCAACCAGTGCCGCACGGCCGCGTGAACTATGTGCTGCGCGGCATGCGCGTGCCGGCCGGAGAGCACAGGGTCTCCTTCAAGGTGGAGGGACGCACCGCTGCGAAGGCAAGGCCCGTGATGCTCGGTGCCTCCCTGCTGGTACTGCTGCTGGTCTTGGGCACGCTGGCCCTTGAAGCGCGGAAGCTGATGAAGGCCTAGCCCGCGATGAAACGCGTGCTCGTGATCACCTACTACTGGCCGCCCAATGGCGGGGTGGGCGGTCAGCGCTGGCTGAAGATGTGCAAGTACCTGCCGCAGCACGGCTGGCAACCCGTGGTGTACACGCCATCGAATCCGGAGATGGCCGCGTTGGATGAAGGCTTGCTCCAGGATGTCTCGCCGCAGTTGGAAGTGATCAAACGGCCCATCACCGAGCCGTTCAGCTTGTACAAGCGCTTCACTGGAAAGAGGAAGGATGAACGCATCCAGACCGCATTCCTGAAAGAGGAGGGAAGCAACGAACCGAACTGGAAGGAGCGACTCGCCCTCTGGGTGCGCAGCAATCTCTTCGTTCCCGATGCGCGCGTGTGGTGGGTGAAGCCATCCATCCGTTACCTGAAGGAATACCTCCAGGCGCATCCGGTTGATGCCGTGGTGACCACCGGCCCGCCCCACAGCATGCACCTGATCGGCCTCGGGCTGAAGCGCGCGCTGGGCGTGAAGTGGATCGCCGACCTTCGTGATCCGTGGACCGGTATCGACTATTACCAGCAGTTGAGCCTCACGCGCGGGGCCGATCGCCGCCACCGGCGCATGGAGCGCGAAGTGCTCACCAACGCCGATCAGGTGGTCACCGTGAGCTGGCGGTGGGCCAGGGATCTGGAGGAACTCGGTGCAAGGGATGTGGACGTGGTCACCAATGGCTACGACCTCGCGGACCTGCCAGGCTCACCTGTTCCGGTTGACCAGGCGTACTCGCTCGTTCACTCCGGTTCCATGAGCCCGACACGCGATCAACCCGGCCTGTGGCGATTGCTCTCGGAGCTCTGCGCGAAGGACAAGGCATTCGCCGATCGATTCGTGCTCCGGTTCATCGGCCCCGTTGATGCGAGCGTGATCGCCAACGTGCAGGCTGCAGGCCTCGGTCGGCATGTGGAGCGCATGGGGCGCATCCCGCGCGCGGAGGCGATGCGGGAGATCATGCGCGCGCGCGTGCTCC
Organism: Flavobacteriales bacterium; assembly: GCA_016716605.1. NCBI lineage: Bacteria > Pseudomonadati > Bacteroidota > Flavobacteriia > Flavobacteriales > Flavobacteriales bacterium. Next base: position 60,938 of record JADJWA010000002.1, on the reverse strand, counting down.
TGCTGCCCATCAACACCACGACCAACCAGCACGGCATCCTGCCCACCAAACTCTACGAGTACCTCAGCACCGGCAGGCCCATCCTCGCTGTCGGCCCGCGCGATGGCGATGTGGCGCGCGTGCTGGGTGACCATCTGCTGCTCCAAGCCGAACCGCAGGCCAGTGATGCGCAGCGTGTCCGAGCCTTGTTCGACGCAAGCGCTGCGGCCCCGCCCGATCCGCGGTACCACCGGCGCGGACTCGCAGGGGAGATGGCCCAGTTGCTCAGTGCGATGACGGCCCGCGCCTGATCGCGCGCCTACTTTCGCCGCGATGGGCATCATCGCCAGGCAGGCCACGATCAACACGCTGCTCGCGTACTTCGGCATCGGCCTGGGCTTCGTGAATGTGGTGTTCCTGTATCCACGTGTGCTGGCGGCCGAGGAGTTCGGCCTCACGCGCCTGCTAGTTTCAATCGCCACCATCGCTGCGCAAGTGGCGCAGCTAGGCGCCGAGAACACCGTGATCCGCTACTTCCCCTACTTCCGCGATGCCGCGCGCAAGCATCGGGGAGCCTTGGCTATGCTGGTCCTCTTCGGACTCGCCATGTCGTTGCTGGCCATGCTCGTGCTCTGGGCCTTCCACGGAACGCTCACCCAGGTCTTCGCGGATCGCAGTTCGCTGTACGGCACCTACGGTTTGTTGCTGTTGCCCTTGGTGCTTGCAGAGGTCTTCTTCATCCTGCTGCGGAGCTACAGCCGCTCCCTGCGCCGCACCGTGCAGCCCACCTTCATCCGTGAGTTCGTGCTGCGCGCACTGCAGGCCGCGCTCATCATCGCGCATTGGAAACTGAAGCTGCCCTTCGGGACGTTCATGGCGCTCTACACGTCGGTCTTCCTGCTCTGCACGCTCACGCTGGTGCTCGACCTGAAGCGCTCAGGGCATCTCCAACTCGGCTGGAGCGAGCGGTGGTTGCCCCGACGCCTGCGCACCAGCATGGCCAGTTATACGGTCTTCACCTTCGCAGCCAGCGTAGCGGGCATCATCCTGGGCAACATGGACCAGATCATGATCGGCGCCATCCTGGGCGATCAGGCGCTCACGCAGGTGGCGCACTACGCGGTGGCCTTCTACTTCGGCAGCGTGATCGCGGCGCCCGGCCGGGCCTTGCAGCAAGTGGCGGCGCCCATGCTCGCTGATGCCTGGAAGCGCCGCGACACCGCCATGGTAGGGCAGCTGTATCGCCGCAGCTCCTTCGTGCAATGGCTGGCCAGCGGGCTGCTCTTCGTGCTCATGTTCACCGGTATGGAAGACCTCTTCCGTCTCCTGCCGCCCTCGTACACCGGAGCGGCGCTGGTGGCCTTCATCATCGGCTTGGCATACTTGCTCAACAGCAGCATCGGTCTCAGCGCCTCAGTGATCAGCATGTCGCGCAGCTACTGGCTCGATGCATTCAGCAGCTTGAGCATGGTGGTGCTCAACCTCGTGCTCAACTTCTTCCTCATCCGGAGCATGGGCGTGGTGGGTGCGGCATGGGCCACTTTCATCTCGCTCACCGCCGTGAATGCCTACCGCACCTGGTTCCTCTGGTGGCGCTACCGGCTCTGGCCTTTCGATGGCCGCTTCCTGCTCGTGCTCGCGCTGATGCTCGCGCTGCTCTTCATCACGCCTTGGATCCCGCTTACCGGGAAGCCATTGCTCGACCTGCCGTTGCGGGCGATGATCGTGGCCGCGCTCTTCATCCCGGCGGCCTATGTGCTGGGCTTGCTGAAGGAGGTGGAGGAGATGGTGAGGCGGATGGCACGCTAGGGCCGCGCATCCGGCAATCCCGCAATCGCCCGGATCGCGAAGCTCAGGTGCCGATCGGTCTCGTGCGTGAGCAGGATCAGCTCCCAATCGTGCTTCACGCAGAATTCATGCACGGCCTCCACCACACCGTAGCGCACGCCGCCGTCCCAGTTGCCCGTGACATAATCGTGGCCTGCGATGATGCCGCCAGGCTTGACCTTGGTGCGTGCAATTGCGAGTTCGGCTGCAGTTATGCGATAGCCGTGATCCGTGTCGATGTAGATCCAATCGAAGTACCCGTCGGGGAAGCGGGGCATCACATCGGTGCTGAGCCCAAGATCGATCCGCACCTGCTTGCTCTCGATCTCCCGGGCGAACCGCTTCCTGACGAGATCCTCCAATCCGCTGTGGTAGCGCTTGCTGCTCCAGACGTCGATGAGGTGCAAGGCGCTCGGCTGCGTTATCGCCAGGATCCGGGCTGAGAAGTCGCCATGATCAACGCCTGCTTCGGCAACAACACCGCCTTTGGGCAGCACGTTCAAGAAGGCCTCCCGGTCCGGTACGATCCGCAGATTGGAGAGATGGCGGTCCGACAGCTCGACACGGGGAATGGCCTTGCTCTGCTGCGCTCGTACGCGTCCCAGCAGGCCATTGAGCATCCGGTACGCTGGCTTCAGGAGGACGCGGAGCAGTGACATGGCTCAGTTCGAGCGTTTCTCGCAGAGCACGGCCCCGCCATGGAAGGAGTAGGTCCACTTCCAAGGTGCGATCGCCTTGAAGAACGCATCGCCGCATCCCGGCCGCCAGCTATCGTGCAATTCGATCGAGATCGCATCCACGCGGTCGATCCAGGAAACATCAGGTGCGCTGAACAGCTCGAGCTCGGATCCCTCGATATCGATCTTGAGCAGCGAGATGCGGTCGATGCCTGCGCGCTCCATGATCTGCGGTATGGTCAGCGCCTCCACGGGAGTGCCATCGCCTTCGGCCAAGGTCTGGAAAGCCGAGGGCCGCAGGCCTTCCTGCTTCAGGTTGATGGTTCCGCCGGTTGGCCATACACCTGCCTGGAAACACTGCACACCATCGAAGCCTTGAGTATTCCGCGCGAGCATGCCGAAGTTGCCAGCATCTGGTTCGATGGCGATGATGCGGACCTGGGGATAGGCGGCCTTCAGGAACCGGACGGTAAGGCCGATGTTAGACCCGCAATCGACAATGGTCTTGAATGCCCGATCCGCAGGCAGGTACGGGTGCAGCACGATCTGGTCGTAGATGGCCATGTCCGAAGTGCCGGGCCGGACCCATACGCTCCCGCCTGTAACCGGCGATGAGATGCGCGCCAGTCCACCGGTTCGACGGCTCTTCAGCCAAACGAGCCGAATGCCGCGCGCGAGCCCGTGTGCTTTCACATGGGTGCTGAGTTCGCGCAGGGGCTTCAGCATGGGGCGGCAAATCTATTCGCCTTGGCGCGATGGCATTTCCATCCCGATCACGTGGCATAGCGAGGCCATTCGACGGGACAGGCCGTATTCCAGGATGCGATCGCGTGCGTGCACCCGTTGCATGGCGGCTTGCCCAGGTTCAATCATCGTCAGCTTGCGGATCGGCTCAACGAGCGCCTCCGGTCGCCGATCCTGAACGACCGCTCCGCATTCGCCGGCGATCTCCGGCATGGAGGTCATGCTGGAGACCACTGGGAGGCACCCGCAGAGCATCGCTTCGCACAGCGCATTGGGGAATCCTTCCATCACCGAGGGTTGCAGGTAGAATGAACTCGCGCTGAGCAGCGTCCGCAGTTCATCCTGGCTCACGCCGCCCCGCACGCGCAGGTTCGATGGGAGCTCCGTGTAGGATCCGGGATCGGTTGCTCCCACTACCGTGAATGGCATTTCCTGCAGCGCCCGCGCCGCTTCGATGATCAGGTCGATCCCCTTCCGGAAGTGGATCGCGTTGCCGTTCACGGCGCCCATGGCCACGCAGATCGCTCCGGTTCGCTCACCGGAGTCTTCAGGGATCCTCCATGCTTGCGCATCGAAGCCATAAGGAACGGGAACGCTCCGCGTGCGAAGTCCGGGCACGAAGCGCGCATAGCCCTGCTCCACGTGGTCCGAACGTGCTGTATTGATTCTCGAAGCGCTCGAGGCTTCGATGCACCGGGAGCAAGGCCCGCGCCCTGCGCATGGCGAAGCGCATGGCTGCGCTCATGGTCGGCTTTCGGAAGCTCCCGTATTCGATCCCGGGGAAGGCGCATGCATCAGCCCCGGCGATGATGATGAAGGTCTTGAACCCCAATAGCGCAGGCAGCATGGCATGGTATCCCGCGAAGTGCACCACCGCCACATCGATGCCGGAGAGCCGCCACCAGAGCAAGCTCATGAATTGGCTCAGCAGCGCGATCGGTAAGCGCCAGGCCCGGTTACCGAAGCAATGCACGCGCACGTCAATGCCGCATTCCCTCAGCCCCTCAATGTCCTTGCGGACGAAGGCGTAGGGCGCCGGTGCGATGTAGGCGATGGCGATGCCCATCCTGGTGCGGTGCCGCGACAGTCTTCCTTCAGCTCACCGCACCCAGGTCTGTGTCCTGAAGAAGAACGCGATGTAGCCGCGCACCTGCAGCTTCCCGTCCTCGAGCCAGAGCTTGCAGTCGTACACCTTGCCGGTCTCGGGATCGAGGATGGTGCCGTCCTCCCACTCATCGCCATCGGCCTTCATGCCACGGATGATCTCCAGGCCCACGACGCGCTGGTTCTTCCGGTCATCAGGGCATTTCTCGCACACCTTCTCCAGCTTGGCCTTGTCGGCGAGGTCCACGATGCGGCCGGTGAGCGTGCCATTGCTGATCGTGATCTCCACGGTGCTGCGCGGCTTGCCGGTGTTGTCGTCGATGGTGGTCCATCGGCCGGAGACCCCGGCATTGGGCGGTTGCGCGTGCGCGATGATCGAGCAAAGTAGCAGGAGGGAGGTAAGGATGTGCTTCATGGTGCGTCAGAAACTGCGTCCGATCGCGAAGATGTAGCGGAAGGCGAGGTGTTCCGTTTCTGCAGCGGGCAGCGCGGAGAGGAAGAGCGGCATATCGAAGCGGATGGTCAAGGGCTTCAGGTCGGTGAGCGGCCCCCAGCGCTTGATGGTGAGCGCGAATCCCAGGCCGGCATCGGCGCGTGGCTGGGCGAGCTCCTGCACGGTGCCCGATCCATCGGTGCGGCGGTAGCCCATCACGCCAGCGTCTCCGAAGAGGTAGGCATCGAGGTGCAGCGCGCGACCGAATTTCCCGGGGCTGAATCGCACGAGGCCGTCGAGGTCGAGCTCACCGCTCACAGCAGCGCCCGTGTTGCCCAAGTAGGTGAGCACTTGCTTGCCATCGGCGTCGGTCTCCGGGGCGAGGTATCCCGCGTAGCCGCGCAGGCCGAGGCCGCCGCCATGCTGGAAGCTGGTGATGCCGCTGCCGTAGCCGGTCCAGTCGTAAGGCATCAGGCCCGCGCTGCGCACGTACTTGTTCTCCATCATCTCCTCCGGTGAAGCACCGGCGAGGTAGAGCGCGCTCTCACGCGGGGTGCTTCCGCTGCCGTACTGCGCGATGAAGCGCGTGCGCAACTCGAGCCGGCCCTTGCGGTTGGTGTTGATCGCCGTGAGCCGCATCCAGCCGTAGCCCATGGCCGATCCCGGTGCGCTGTTGCGGGCCTCAAGCAGCACGTTGCCAGTGGTGCCGCCTTTGCTGTAGCGGTGGCGCAGGCTCAGGTTCACCGAGGCATTCAGCGCATTGAGCTCCCATTGCTGCTGATGCAGCAGATAGAGCAGGTCGGTGCTGTCGCGGCGCCAGAAGTAGAGCGCTTCGGCTTGGGCTTCGGTGCGCCCATTGGGCAGGTCCCAGCGGAAGCCGCCGCCGAAGCGGTTGAGGCCATCGAGTGCGCGGGCATGCACGAACACGCTCGACCCGAGCAGCAATTTCTCTGTGCCGTTGGAATAGCGGAAATTCAGGCTCAGGCGATCGAAGCGGTTGGCCGTGCTCGTGCTCAAGGTGTCGCCGAGGTAGCCCGTGGAGGAAGGAGGCAGATGCTGCGCCAGGCCGGTGTTGATCCACGCGCTCAAGTGCAGCCGATGCTTGTGGCGCATGTAGTTGCCGTTCAGATGGAATCCTGCCTTCACACCATCATAGCCGTTCCACCAGAGGTCGGGGCGCGCGGCGGCTTCGTAGATCCGGCGATCGGGCAGGTTGCGGATGTGATGGTCGAAGCCGACTTCCAGCGGGAGCGACATCCGGTCGTTCAGCTTGTATCGGTCGGCCAATCGGTTGGTGCTGTCGATCACCACCTCGGCGATGCCCGATGGGATGTCCACTTGCAGCGTGTAGTCGCGGCGCAAGTCGCCGAAGCCGATCCAGCGCGGCAGCACGGTGGCATCGGTGCGCTTCACGAACCAGGTGTTTGGGATGTGGTAGCCGTAGGTCCTTCCATCCTTCGCGGTGATGTGCAGGTCGATGGGCATCTGCATGTCGCCCTTGCGCCGGAGCGTGATCACCTGGCCCATGTCGCGATGGCGCCGCGTGATGCGCTTCACGGCGTAGTCGACGGTCTTGTCGGTCTCGATCCACTGGTCGAAGAACCAGTTGAGGTCGGCGCCGGAGAAATCGATGAACGCCTGCCTCATGTCAGCTACGGTGGGATGGCACATGCGCCATCGGTCGAAGTAGTGCTGCATGGCGCTTTGGAAGAGCGAATCGCCGAGCACGTACTGCAGGTTGTAGAGCATCACGGCGGTCTTGCCATACACGTGTCCGAATCCGCCGTAGCCGCGATCGGTCCAGTAACCGAACTCGTCGCTGTGCGTGTTGATGGGTGGCACGCGCAGGCGCACGGCATCGCGCTGATAGCCGTAGTACACCTCGCTCTCGCGCGCGAGCTCTGGTTGCGTGTAGCGCTGCTCGTATGCCGTGGCCGACGGCTCGGCCACCATGGTGTCGCCGTCGATCAGCTCCAAACCCCATGCTGTGAGGAATTGGGTGAAGCCCTCGTCGAGCAGAGCGCGGTAGGTCTCGTTGTTGCCCACCATGCCATAGAACCAGTTATGCCCGATCTCATGCACGAAGAGGCCGCGGTAGTTGGGGTCGTTGCCGCTGTCGAGGGTGAGCATCGGGTACTCCATGCCGTCGCGCGCATCGGCCACGATCATCTTCGGATAGGCGTACATGCCGATGGATTCGCTCAGCGCCTGGATCGTCTTCGCGCAGTAATCAGCGGCGTTCTGCCATTGGCTGGCGTGCGGTTCCTGCGCCAGGGCGATGCACTTCACGCCGTTCCATTCGGCCTCGCCGATGCGGTAGGTGGGATCGGCCGTGAAGGCGAAGTCGTGCGTGTTCTCACTGTGGAATCTCCACTTCTTTCGCTTGCCTGCGGAAGGTTCGATCACGGTGCTCGGGGCCTCGTCCCACGGCTTGTCCTTGAAGTTGCGGATGTCCAGCTTGGCCCTCAGTTCCGCAGGGAGGCATTCGCTCGGGTTCTGCAGCACGCCCGTGGCGTCGAGGATGTAGTGGTGGGGGAGGTCGAGGGTGACATCGAAGGTGCCGAAGTCGCCATAGAACTCGTTGCCCAGGTGCTGCTGCGTGTCCCAGCCGTGCGTGCGGTCGTACACGGCGATGCGCGGGTACCAATGCACGCCGTCATAATGCTTCCAGCCCCATGCGCTGAAGAGCTTCATGCGGCGGTAGGCGGTGAGGCTCCAATGCGTGCTGAACGAAATGCGGAAGGTGGCGCGCTCCCCCGGGGGCAGCGGCTCGGCGAGCCAGGCCTTCAGGATGGTGTTGTCCTGCTCGGTGCGCAGGTCCGCATCATCGTGCTTGAGCTCCAGCACGCGTGTTCCTGCATACGGTCCGTTGGTGCGCGACCGCCAGCTCTCCCGCTCCTGATCCAGGTTATAGGAGCCGGGCACATAGGCTTCCTGATAGAGGTGGAAGAAGACATGCCGCAGCGTATCGGGCGAATGGTTCCAGTAGTGCAGCGTGGCTTCGGCGGTGAGCACGTCGGTGCTATCATCGAGCCGTGCGTCGATGATGTAATGGACATCCTGCTGCCAATAGCCCTCGCAGGGCGGCCGGTTCTTCCAGTAATGCGGGTTGTCCGCGTTGCGGAAGGTGTTGGGCGGGCGCGTGGCATCGAAGCGCTGCGCCTCCGCAGGGCCGCGGAAGGTGATCAGCAGAAGCACGCAGGCAAGTGGCGGAAGAAGGCGCATGATCGGGTTCGCAGGGCCCGGCCAAGGTATCCGTTCGTTCAGGATGCGGGCGCCTCGCGCACTTCGAGCCGGGTGCGGCGCAGGATCCGGGCGCGGGCGATGCTGGTGTTCAGCTCATAGCCCACCAGGATCGCGATCATGTTGAAGTAGATCCAGAACTGCACCGCCAGGATGGCGCCGATGGAGCCGTAGAGGGCGTTGTAGTTGGTGATGTTGCTGAACATGTAGGCCAGCGCCTGCGAGACGATCAGGATCAGCAGCACCGCCAGTAGGGCTCCGGGCGTGAAGAACCGGAAGCGCCGCGCGGTGGGGTCGCCCGCGTTGTATAGGAGCGATACCGCTGCGATGACAACGAAGATGGTGATGATCCATTTGCCGCCGAAGAGCGCGTAGGTGACCAGGCCGCCGGGCATCAGGCCGAGGTCCGTGACCCAGCGGATGGCGATGCCGCTCACGGTGAGCAAGGGGATGGCGATCACGGCCAGGGCGGTGAGCGCCACCAGCAGGCCCAAGCTCAGCAGCCGCTGCTTCAGCGGGCTGTGCCATTTGGTGATGTTGGTGCTGCCGCTGAAGCCGGCGAGGATCGCATCAACGCTGTTGCTGGCGAGATACAGGCCCACGAGGAAGCTCACCGACAGCAAGGTGCCGTGCTTCTTCACCACCAGGTCCTCCAGGGTGCTGTTGATGAACCTGAACACCTCCAAGGGCATCATGTCCTGGAAAGTGGCGAGCAGCCTTGCCTGGAAATCAGCGATTGGCACGTAAGGGATCAGCGTGAGCAGCACGATCACCGCTGGGAAGAAGGCCAGGAAGAGCTTGAAGGCGATGGCCGAGGCGCGCGTGACGATGTGCCCTTTGGCGAGTGCGCCGATGAAGAAACGGGCGATCTGGTAGAGGTTGAATCCCTCGAATCCGGGCAGGATGATCCGCGTGGCCCATGCGATGATCCGCCGGAATGGCCGGGAGAATAGGATCTTGCGCTGCAACCGCTCGATCATGGTTCAAGCGGCCTTCAAGCTCAGATCGAGGCTGGGGGCGCTGTGCGTGAGCGCCCCCACGCTGATGAAATCGACGCCCGTTTCCGCGAAGGACCGGACGGTATCCAAGGTGATCCCGCCTGATGCTTCGGTCTCGAAGCGGCCACTGATGAGCTCAACCGCTTTCCGGAGCACGCTCGGGGTGAAGTTGTCGAGCATCACGCGATCCACGCCGCCATGGCGCAGCACCAATTCCAGTTCATCCAAGCCGCGCACCTCCACCTCGATCTTCAAGTCGAGCTGCTTGCGATCCAGGTATGCGCGCGCCGCCGCGATTGCTTGCGGGATCCCGCCCAGCATGTCGTGGTGATTGTCCTTGATCATGACCATGTCGTAGAGGCCATGCCGATGGTTGGCGCCTCCGCCGAGCTGCACGGCCCATTTCTCCAGTGCGCGCAGGGTGGGCGTGGTCTTGCGCGTGTCGAGGATGGTGCAGCCTGTGCCGTTCACGGCATCAACGTACCGTCGCGTGAGCGTGGCGATGCCGCTGAGGCGCTGCATGAAGTTGAGCAGCACGCGCTCCACCGTGAGGATCGATCGCTGCGGCCCGATCAGGTGGAAGGCCACATCGCCGACGGAGACATTCGCGCCATCCATCAGATACGGGCGGATCTGCAGGCGGGAGTCGAAGTGCTGCGCGATGGACGATGCCAATTCGACGCCGGCGAGGATGCCAGGCTGCTTCACCAAGAGCCGCGCTGAGCCCTTTGATCCTTCCGGGATGGTGGCCAGCGTGGTGTGGTCGCCAGCACCGATGTCCTCCGCGAGTGCTCGCGCGATCAGCTCATCAGTGCCCGGCGGAAGCACGCTCAGAAGTCGTTCTTGCTGTTCTCGATCCGCAGCTGCTTCACCAAGAAGCCCGATTCGCCCTTCTTCAGGAAGAAGGTGGTGCGGAAATAGCCCGTGCGCGTGCGCAGGATGCCGATGAAGTACTTGTCTCCGCTCTTGCTCACGCCGCTGTGCTCGATCACCACATCCACCGGCGGGTTCTCATTGAAGAACTTGCGCAGGATCTGCTCCGCCTGGACCTTGCTGTACACGTCGTTCGTCTCCTTCACCGTGAGGTCGATGCTGTTGATGAACAGCGCGGCGAGCTCCTTGGCGTCGCCCATCTTCATGGCGTCCACTACGCGGTCCTTCTCGGCATCCTGCGCGGTTGCGCCGAGGGCGGGAAGGATGAGCAGGGCTAGGAACAGCAGGCGTTTCATGTGCGCTTGGATTGCGCTCCCAATTTTGCAACAACCGGGCCAGTACCCGATCGGATGATGCGGGGATTTACCAACAACCATCGGCCATGAGGATCAGGCTCTTGTTCGTCGGGCGCACCGAGCGCGGCTTCGTTGGCGATGGGGTGGCCGAGTACCTGGCCCGGATCGCACGGATGGCCGAGGTAGAGCCGGTGATCATTGCCGAGGAGCGTGGGGCTGATCCGGAGCGGCAACGGCGTGAAGAGGGCCGCCGCATCCTGGCCGCATTGAAGCCGGGCGAGCGCCTCGTGCTCCTCGATGAGCGCGGTGAGCTGCTCAGCAGCCCCGCCTTCGCGCAGCGCTTGGGCGCCTGGCGCGATGCTTCGGTTCGGCAGGTGGCCTTCGCGGTGGGCGGGGCGCATGGCCACGCGGACGAAGTGCGGTCGCGCGCCGACCTCATCCTGGCGCTCTCGCCCATGACCTTCCCGCATCAACTGGTGCGCGTGCTGTTCGCGGAGCAGCTCTACCGCGCGCTGATGATCCTGAACAAGCGCCCGTATCATCATTGAGCCATCCGCTCAGCGCGCGCGCGACGCAGCGATGATCGAAGTGCCGGGCCATGTGCCGGGGAGAAGCCGATGCTCGGCGCACAAGGCGCTGGCGATCACGGCGTGAACGACGGATGCAAGGCCCTCCGCAGGCGCCGTGAATCGCCTCCGATTGCGACCAAGCCTGGCCTGCAGCCATGCGGGCGGATAAAGCGAATGGAAGAAGTAGGAGGCGTGCCACTCCGTTTGATGTTCCGGATCGAGGTGCGCCCGAAGGGTGTCCAGGTCGTAGCGGCGGAAGTGCCGATTGAAGGTGTCGTGCGCGCTGAAGAGCTCCTGCCGGGCGGGCACGGTGGCTACGATCCAATCCACTCCGGTGAACGCTTCGCGCAACTGCTTGATGAATAGCTCAGGTTGGGCCAAGTGCTCTATCACATCGAGCAGCAGCAGGGTGCGGTAGATCCTCGCTTCAGTTCCTGGGAGCGCGAGCGCGTCGGTACCGGTGCGCACCCAGGCTGATGCTCCAGGCACAGCCTCGGCCTCGGCGATATCGACGCCCACGATGTCGTGGCCGCGGGCCCGTAGATCGCGCACCACCAGCCCTTTGCCGCAGCCCACCTCGATCATGGGGCCATGGGCGCCGATGCGCAGCAGCATGCGGTGGAGCACTCGGTTCCGGCAGCGGTTCCAATAATGCCGCTCCACGCCCGCGGGGTAGATCGCGTCGAACTGCTCGCTGTCGAATGCGGTGCCGGCCGACGCCATCGGTTCAGATCGATTCCTCGATGATGTAGCGCGGCCGATGCTTCACCTCTTGATAGATCTTGCCCACGTACTCGCCGATGATGCCGAGGCTGATCAGGTTGACGGATGAGAATGCGAGCAGGAGCAGGCTGAGGCTGGCCCATCCCTCGATGGGGCTCCCGGTGATCCGCGCGACCAGCACCCACGCCCCCAGCGCAATGGCCAGCAAGAACATCATGATGCCAGCCAGGAAGACCAGGCGCAAGGGCGCGGTGGAGAAGGAGGTGATGCCCTGCCAGGCAAGGCTTGCCAGTTTCCTAGTGGGGTATTTCGAACGGCCTGCCCGTCGCGCTTGTCGGATGAAGGGCACTTGGGCGGATGGGTAGCCCATGAGCGGGAAGATCCCCCTCAGGTAAAGGTTGACCTCGCCGAATCGCTCCAAATCGGCGATCACCCCGGCATCGGCGCTCCGGAAATCGGCGTGGCCAGCCACCATGCGTGATTCCATCGCGCGCATCAGCCGGTAGAACAATTGCGCGCTGAGCCCTTGCAGGAACCCATCCACCTGACGGTCGTGCCGCACCGCATACACTACGCGCTTGCCCGAGCGGTGATGCTCGAGCATGGCTTTCAGCACGGAGGGGTCGTCCTGCAGATCAGCATCGATGGTGACGAGGATATCGGCATGGGCCCGATGCGCGAAGAGCCCTGCGATGAGCGCGTTGGCATGGCCGAAGCGCGTGGTGAGCTTGATGCCCCGCACGCGGCTCGATCCGGCTGCCAGTCCGGAGATCACGGACCACGTGCCATCGGAGCTGCCGTCATCAACGCAGCAGATCAAGCTCTGCGCATGGGCCAGTCCCGAAGCGATGAGCGCGTCGATCTCGCCGAGCAGCGCCTGCACGGTGGCCGGGAGCACCTCCTGTTCATTGCGGCAGGGAAGCACGATGCACAGCTTGTATGGCGGCTTCGGCGTCGGACTCATGGCGGGGAAGGTACAGGCCGCCATGCTCGCGGCCTCTGATCGGGGCGCGGCGCGTCTTTCCGCCATGTGCCTTATGCTTGTGCCGGACCAACCCGGCCCTGTGCTGGCGATCGTCATGGAAGAGCCCCGCTCCCGTTATCGATTCTTCGCTGTTGAGCGCTGCAACATGTGCGGCTCGCCGGCCTCACGGCATCGCGTCATGGGCAAACGCCTTGACCGGCCCCAAGGCGTGTTCCCGCGCAAGCGCATCGGCGTGTGCACCACGGTGATGAAGTGCCGCGATTGCGGGCTCATCTTCTCCAATCCGCAGCCGGTCCCGTTCGACCTGCAGGATCATTACGGCGTGCCGCCTGAGAGCTATTGGCGCGAGGAGTACTTCACTGTTTCGGAGGCATACTTCCAGGAAGAGATCGCCGAGGCAAAGCGGCTCATCGGATTCTTGCCGGGCATGCGCGCGCTGGATATCGGCGCCGGGCTGGGCAAGGCCATGATCGCCATGGAGAAGGCTGGCTTCGAGGCGCATGGCTTCGAGCCTTCCGGACCCTTCCACGAGCGCGCCATTTCCCGCATGGGCCTCTCGGCAGAACGGCTCAAGCTGGGAAGCATCGAGGGGGTCGATTACCCGGAGGGCCGCTTCCACTTCATCACCTTCGGGGCCGTTCTCGAGCATCTCTACGACCCGAGTGCCGCGATCGCCAAGGCACTGCGCTGGCTGGCGCCCGGCGGCATCATGCACATCGAGGTGCCCTCGTCGCGCTGGCTGGTGGGGCGGCTGATCAACGCCGCGTATCGCGTGCAGGGCCTCGATTACGTCGGCAACATCAGTCCGATGCACCGGCCTTTCCACCTTTATGAGTTCGGTCTTACGAGCTTCGGGCGGAATGGCGCGCACAACGGATATGCCGTGGCGCATCATGCCTACGCCGTTTGCCCTACGTACATGCCCGCCTTGGTCGATCCCTTGCTCAGGCTGGCCATGCACCTCACGGGCACTGGCATGCAGCTCATGGTCTGGCTGCGGCGCACCGGTGCCGCGGAAGGCGCTGCGCCGGACCGACCTTAGCCGCGCCGGACCATGACACCGCTCGTTTATGTCTTCTACCATGGCGATGTCTCCATTGAGGCGTGGGAGTGGCTGCTTTCCGTGCTGCTGGTGGGCGCGATGTACGTGGGATTGGCGCGGCGCAAGAACAGGCTGATCCAGCGCTCGCCTGAATTCAAGTATTACCTCTCGGGCTTCCTGGCCAAGGTGTTCGGCGGCGTGGTCTTCAGCCTGATCTATTTCTACTACTACCCTGGCGGCGATACCACGGCCTACTACTATTCCGCGCTGGCCATGCGCAACCTGGCCTTCAGCGATACGCTGGAGTACATCGATCAGATGCTGGGCGATAACTCGATGCGCGCTTGGTCAGCGTACACCGTGAACACGGCTAAGCCCTTCCAGTACGTCTTCTTCGAGGACCGGACCTTCGCCGTGCTGCGCCTCACGAGCATCATCGTGATCTTCTCCTTCAAGAGCTACATGGTCACCACGGTGCTCATCGCCATGCTGTCCTACCTCGGTGTGTGGGCGGGCTACCGCACCTTCGTGGGCTATTTCCCGCAGATCAGCGGCAAGCTGGCCATCGGGTTCCTGTTCATGCCCTCGGCGGTCTTCTGGGGCTCCTCCATCCTCAAGGATACTTACACCTTCAGCGTGGTGTGCCTCTGGGTGCATGCGGTGGATGAGATGTTCTTCAAGCGCCGCAACTTCATATCGCGGTCCTTCATGCTCGCGCTGAGCGTGGTGGTCCTGGTGCTCATCAAGCCGTACATCTTCATGGTGCTGCTGCCCTGCACGCTGGTGTGGATCTCGTATTTCCGCGTGGTCCGCATCCGAAGCGTGCTGGTGAAATTCGTGCTGATCCCGGTGGCGGTGCTCATTGCGGTGGGTGGTTCGCTCTTCATCCTCCAGCGGATCGGCGGATCGCTCGACAAGTTCGCGCTCGATTCGGCGCTGGATACCATTTCGGCCACCCAGCGCGACCTCTCGGACGACCGGCAGTACAGCTCGAACCGCTTCGACCTGGGTGAATTCGATGGGACTTGGACTGGATTGCTGGCCAAGGTCCCGATCGCCACCAATGCGGCGCTCTTCAGACCGTACCTCTGGGAGTCGCGCAGCGTGGTGATGCTGCTCGCCGGCCTGGAGAACACCATGGTCCTGTTGCTCACCTTGTGGTGCCTGGTGCGCGCCGGCCCGGTGTTCACCTTGCGCGTGCTCACGGGCATCCCTCTGGTGCTCATGTCCATCCTGTTCGCGCTCATCTTCGCGTTCGTAGTGGGCGTCACCACGCCCAACTTCGGCGCGCTCGTGCGTTTCAAGATTCCCTTGGTGCCATTCTACATGAGCTGCGTGTTCATCGTCCTGTACATGGCACAGGTCAAGCGGACCATCAAGCAGCGGAACATGGGCTTCGTGCTTTCGGCCTTCCGCATGGGCACGGGTGGCAACCTGTACCCGGGCGCAAAGTCCGTATGATGGCTCCGAGGCGCATCCTGGTGATCACGTATTGGTGCTTCGACGAGGCGCTGGTGCAAGCCTACACGCTGCCGTATGTGAGGCTCATGCTGCAAGCCGCGCCACCCGGGAGCACGGTGCACCTCGTCACCCTCGAAAAGCATGAGGTTGACCTTTGCCCGCGCGAGTCGGATGAGGGCATCGTTCATCACCCGTTCGCCTACGCGCGCTTCGGCCTGGGCGGAGCCCTGATGGCGATCCGCGTGGTGCTGCGGCTGCTGCGCCTGGTGCGGCGCTCCCGGGTCGATGCCATCCATGCCTGGTGCACCCCGGCCGGCGCATTGGGCTGGGTCATTTCGACGCTGACCGGCAGGCCATTGGTGATCGATAGCTACGAGCCGCATGCGGAGGCCATGGTGGAGAATGGCACTTGGCCAAAGGGAGGCGCGGCCCATCGCCTGCTGCTGTTGCTCGAACGCATGCAGAGCAGGCGCGCCGCGCACTTGATCGCTTGCGCCCAAGGCATGCAGGCGTACGCCCACCGCACCTATGGAACGGCCCCGGACCGTCACATGCACGTGAAGCCCGCTTGCGTCGATCTCGAGCGCTTCATCTGGAGCCAGGTGAAGGATCCCGAACTGCTGGCCGGCCTTGGCTGGCAGGACAAGTGCGTGGCGGTGTATGCCGGGAAATTCGGCGGCATCTACCTGGAGCAGGAATCGTTCGACCTGCTCCGTGCCGCCGTTGATCAATGGGGCGATCGCTTGCGCGTGCTCCTGCTCACTCCGCACCAGCGCGAAGAGCTGGAGCCGATGATGGCTGCGGCCGGGCTCGACCCCGGGATCTTCGAGATCCGCTTGGTGCCGCATGCCGACGTGCCGCGATGGATGGGCCTGGCCGATTTCGCCATCACTCCGGTGAAGCCGGTGCCCACCAAGGCGCTCTGCACGCCGATCAAGGACGGCGAGTACTGGGCGCTGGGCCTTCCGGTGATCATCACGCCCGGCATCTCCGACGATTCCGCGATCATCGAGCGCCATGGCATCGGTGCGGTGCTCAATGGATTGAACGCGGAAGCCTACCGGCGTGCAGTGATCAAGATCGATGCGCTGCTGTCCTCGGGATCGCGCCGGGCGCTCTACGATCGGATCCGGCCGGTGGCGGAGCGCTACCGTAGTTTTGGCATCGCCCGTTCCATTTACCAGGAGATCTATGGCCGATAGCACGATCATCGTTACCGGAGCCGCCGGATACATCGGGTCGCACGCCCTCATCGAATTGATGGAACGCACGCCGTTCCGGGTACTTGCGTTCGACAACTTCTCCAATTCCAGCCCGCGCACCTACGATCGCATCGAATCCATCACGGGCAGGCGCGTGCCCTCTGTGGAGCTCGACCTTTGCGACCGTGAGGCCACCTTGCGCGCGGTGGGCGAAGCGGGCGACGTGAAGGGCATCATCCATTTCGCGGCGTTCAAATCAGTGCCCGAATCGGTGCGCGAGCCTGGGCGCTACTACCGCAACAACATCGATTCGCTGCTCAACGTGCTCGAGGCAGCGGCCTTGCACCGCGTGCCCAACTTCATCTTCTCTTCCTCCTGCTCGGTGTATGGCAACCTGGCGGAACTGCCGGTGCGCGAGGATTCGCCGCTGGGAAGGGCCGAGTCGCCATACGCGCACACCAAGCAAGTGGGTGAAGGCATCGTGGAGGCGCATGCCCGCGTGATGCCCGGGCTGAACGCGATCTCGCTGCGCTACTTCAACCCCGTTGGCGCGCACCGGTCGGGGCTGCTCGGTGAGGATCCCATCAACGCGCCCACCAACCTGGTGCCGGTGATCATGCGCGCCGCCGTGGGCCGCCTGCCCGGTGTGGTGGTGCACGGCGGCGATTACGATACCCGCGATGGGTCGTGCATCCGCGACTATGTGCACGTCTCTGATATCGCGGCGGCGCATGTGAAGGCCCTGGAGCACTCGATGCGCGGGCCCTTGCAACCGAACCATGCCATCCTCAACCTCGGCACCGGCCATGGAGTGAGCGTGCTGGAAGCCATCGCGGCGTTCGAGTCCGTGACCGGGCAGCGGCTCAACTACCGCGTTGGCCCACGCCGTGCCGGTGATGTGGCCGCGATCTACACCGATACGCGCCGTACCGAAGGGACCTTGGGCTGGAAGGCCGAGCACAGCCTCCATGAGATGATGGCCACGGCTTGGGCGTGGGAACAGCACCTCCTGAAGGAAGCCACGGCGTGAGCGCGATCAGCGCCGGAGCAGCTTGCCGATGACGAGTGCGGGGCTGATCAGCGCCGCTCGCACGATCCAGGGCAGCGCCTTGAGCGGCCGCTGCGCATTGCGCCACCAGCTGCCGCCGATGGCCCAGTACGCGCGCGCCATCACGCTGCGCCTGAAACCGGCATCGTTCAAGAGGCCGCGCTCCTTAGCCTTGCGCAGCATCAGCAGGTGGTCGCGCTCGAACAGGGCGATGTTGCGGCTCATGCTGCCGCCCACCGTTCGATAACGGAACAGCGCCTCTGGCACGTGCACGCCCTTGAACCGGCTGGCCAGCCCGAGCACCATGTCCTTGTCGGCCTCGTTCGAGAGGGCAGGGTCGAAGCGCAAGCCTTCAGCGAAGCAATGCCGGAGCGCCAGCAGGTTGCTTCCCGCACCGGGCACGGCATGGCGCTCGCCCAGCAGCACGGTGCGGACGAATCCGTCCCCGACGCCGCGCTCAGGGTCACCCGTCGGCCGCAGGTCAGCATCGCAAGGCAGCATATCGCCGAACGCCCAATCGGCACCGGAGCGCTGGAGCGCCTTCATTTTCAGCTCGATCGCGCGCGGCTCCAAGGCATCATCGGCATCGAGGAAGGCGATGGCCTCGCCGCGCGCCGCCTCGATGCCCGTGTTGCGCGCGCGGCTCACGCCGCCATTGGCCTGATCGATCACGCGCACGCGCGGGTCGCCGATGGCTGCCGCCGCCGCCGCCGTGGCATCCTTCGAGCCATCGTTCACCACGATCACTTCAATGGCTGGCCAGCTTTGGCCCAGCACGGAGGCAATGGCCTCATTGATGTAGCGCTCGGCGTTGTAGGCCGGCATCACCACGCTCACCAAGGGATTGTCCGTCATGATCGTGCGAGCGCGTTGCGATAAACGGCCATGGTGCCTTGCCACATAGCGTCGAAGGAGAACATGCGCAATGCGGTGGCACGCCCGGCTTCGCCGATCGCCTTCCGGTCGGCGGCGAGCAGGCGATCCATCGATGCTGCCAAGGCATCGCCGCTGCGCTCCGCAGCAAGGAACCCGTTCACGCCATCGGTGATCGCATCCTTCGCCGCGCCCGTAGCCGTGCTCACCACCGGAATCGCATTCATCATGGCCTCGGCGTACACCAGTCCGAAAGGCTCCAGCACCGCCGCATGCAGGTACGCATCGAGCAGGCCATAGAACGAAGGCATGTGCTCGCGGACGATCCGGCCGGTGAGCAGCAGGTGGCCTTCGAGCCCGGCTTCATGGATCCAACGCCGGACCTCGGGCTCTTGGTCTCCTTGGCCGCAGAGCAGGAATCGGGCATCCGGGTGCTTGCGCACGATGATCCTTGCCGCATCCACGATGTGCCGGTACCCCTTCCATGGGATGAAGCGCGCCACGGTGCCGATCACGGGCCCGTGCCCTTTGAGCCCGAAGCGCGCGCGCAGCTCGGCCATGGCCCTCGGGTCCTTTGCCGTGTGGCGCTCAGGGGGTATGCCATTGTGCACCAAGGCGATCTTGCTCGCGGGCAGTTTTTCCTGTTCGATCAGGTGCCGTTGCGATTCGGATGAAATGGCGATGATGTCCGTCGCGAGCCTTGCGTTCCACCGATCGACGAAGAGCCATTGCCGCGCATGCATCCAATGGTAGCCCGTATCCTGCCGTGTGATCACCCGGACGGGCACCCCGGCCATGCGCGCTGCGATCAATCCGGGAACGCTGTCATCGAACAGGTTGCAGTGAACGATCTGCGGACGGTGCCTTCGGATGTGCCCGTGAATGGCAGGCAGGGCGCGCAGCAGGCCTGCCTTGCGGCGCCTATCGTCATAGGGCACCCATTCGCACGGAAATCCGAGTGCGGCCATCTCATCGATCATGGCCGGGCGCTCGGGATGGAGATTCACGAAGGTGTAGCGAATGCCGCCTTCGCGCGCTGCGCGCTCGGCGAACCAGCTGAGGTAGGGCACCGAGCTGTTGTTCGCGAAGGTGTGCAGCACATGGATCGGTGATGGCATGGTGCGCAGTGATCACGGATGTTTCGGGGCTCCTGTCCTTTTCCGATCGCCGATATCAATCCGCTTGAGCCGATCCAGCAGCGGGCGCTCCGCGACCTGATAGAGCAGCTGCGCCGCGATCAATGCGAGCAAGGTGTACGCCAGGAGCAGCAACACCTTGCCCCAAGTCAATTCGTGCAGGCCGGTGAGGCGCTTCATCGCGCTCTCGGCGAAATAGCCCACCGGCACATGCACGATGTAGAGGCTATAGCTGATGGCGCCCAGCCAATCGGTGCGCTTCGAGCCCAGGGCGGGTTTCCAGAGCAGCAAGACCGTTGCTCCGGCTGAGAGCAGCACCGGGGCAAGGTCGTTGCGCGCCAGCAGCGCAGCGAGGGTCAGTGCGAAGACCGAGGCGAATTCCTTGGCGGTGATGCGGCCCTGCTTCCACAAGAAGGCGGCTACGCCGAAGATGAAGAAGCCGCAATGCCGGAAGAGAAGGTGATCGTCAACGAAGCTCAGGCTTAGGGCGCAAACCAGGATCATGGCATTGGCCAACCGGCGTCCGTGGAGCAGGATCGGGAGCGTCAAGGCGATGGCCAGATAGAATTCGAATTCAAGCGCGAGGGTCCAGAACGCGAAGTTGAACCAGCTGCTGCCGAAGATCTGAGGATGGAAGAGCAGGTTGCCGATCACGGAAGCGGCATCGATCCCTGGCCAGTCATGCGCCTGAACGGGCCTGCCTAACATGAACAAGGACAGCAGGTGATAGCCGATCATGAGCAAGGCCGAGATGTACGCCAGCGGCGCGATCCGCAAATAGCGCTTCCACATGAACGGGCCGATCGAGGACCAGGTGTACCCGCTGCGCACCAAGCTGTATGGGATCACGAAGCCGCTGAGCACGAAGAACACCTCCACGCCGTGCTCACCGAAGGCGAGCAAGGCTTCAAGCGGATGCGGCCTCAGGGTGGGCAGCACAACGCCACCATAGTGAAAGAGCACCACGCCTAGGGCGGCCAAGCCCCGGACCGCATCGATGGTCCGGAGCGCCATGCGTGGAGCGCTTCCCGGCTTGACTGTCATCAGCTCGCGTTCGTCTGGGTCAATGCGGTTCGTTCGCGCCGCAAGTTGGACTGAACCAAGACGAAGAGGAAGTGCCTTCGGATGCCGTTGAGGATGGATGCCCTGCTCAGATTCATGCGCGCTAGCCATGCCCGGTGCCAAGGCGGCCGCCGAGCAGTGCGCGAATATCGGATGCACGCACGAAGAACAGGTCACCCACGGCGATTCCCATGCGGTGCCGTATGGCATGCAGCACCACGGCCAGCACGGCCGCATAGGCAAGCGTGCTGGCAATGGCGGCGCCAGCGATGCCCATGGCCGGTATCAGCGCGAAATCGAGGCCGATGGTGAAGGCGGCACCGACCGCAGCGGCAAAGAGGTTGTAGCGCTGTAGCCCGCCCTGCACCACCAATTGGGCCAGCAGCTTGAACGCGCAATTGAGCACGATGCCCGGCAGCAGCAGGCGGAGCGGCAGCACGGAGGCGGCGAACACCTCTCCGAAGATCAGCGTCACGGCCCACGGCGCGATCAGCGCCAGCACCGCGGCCAATCCGAGCACCAGCGTGAAGTTGATGCGCGAGACGGCCTTGAAGCGAGCCAGCATGCCCGCGTCGTGCGATCCGAACAGGTACGGCTGCACCACGCGCGAGAACGGCTCGGGCACGTGGAAGAGCAACTGCGCCAGCCCGACTCCAACAGCGTACACGCCCAAGCTGGCTGTGCCGTGGTAATGGTTCACCACCCAGGTGTCGAAGCGGTAGTTCACCATATTCACCAGGATGCTGAGGTAGCCCACCATGCTGAAGGCCAGCACCGGCCGGATGGCGCTCCAAGCCCAAACCGGTGCGGGGCGCAGGCCGATGTGGATCGCATAGAGCAAGCCCGAGAGCCCGGTGATCACGCCCTGTGAAGCGATCGTGACGATGAGCACGGCTGCCAGCATGCGTTCGGGATCGATGCGGTCGCGAAGGATGAACAGCACGGCGAAGCCGGCGGCGCTCACGCCGGCCCCGGCGATGCTGGCGAGGTTGAGTTCCCGGAAGCGCTTGCGGCTCAGGAGCATCGACAGGCACGCCGTGTTGATCAGCGAGAGCATGATGCTCGCGTAGATGAAGGCCCAATAGAGCCAATGGCCGGCGCGCTGCGGCATCAGCAGCTCGTTCGCCGCAGGCACCGCGCGCACCCCGGCAAGCAGCAGCGGCGCGAGCAGCAGGTTGATCAGCAGCAGCGTGGCGGCCGTGCCCACCACATTGCGCGATTGGCCCTCCTTGGCCGCGAAGTAGCTGATGCCGTAGCCGATGTTCAGCGAGAGGAGCATGGAGAAGAGCGCGGACTGATTGGTGATCAGGGCGTACTCGCCGCGGCCCTCATCGCCCAGCAGGCGCGTCATGAGCATGCTCGCCGCGAAATAGAGCAGCAAGGTGGGCACCTGCGTGAGCGTGGTGTAGAAGATGCTCTTCTTCAGGCTCATGGCACGCGTGCTGGTGCGGTTGCGGAAGGGGCCATGAGCGATGCGCAGGTCATAGCACGAAGGGGAGGCGCTCCAAGAGGCGTTCGTAGCGCTGTGCTTGGGCGTGCGCGATCCGGTGCTCGGCGCTCTCCGGCGGCTCGCCATGGCGCCGCCAATGCGCGAAGAGATCCAGCGCCTCCTGGTGCGAATCGCTCATGTGCACAAGGTCGCGCAGATCAGCGTATTCAGAGAGCCAGCTGCAGAAGAACGGCTTGCCCTGCGCCAGGAACTGCACCACCTTCTGGCTCGATATGCGGTTGGCGGGCGAGTTCGGGTCCATATACAGGAAGCCGAATCCACTGGACGCGATCAGCCGCTGCAGCTCCGCGTATTCCACCTCGCCGAGCATCTGCACGTTCGGATAAGCCTCCTCGAGCGCGATGCGCCTGCCGATGGGATGGCTCACCTTCACCGGGCCGGCCACCAGCCAGCGCACATCCGGGTGCGCCAGGATCAGCTTCTCCCACAAGGCGAAGTCGTGCCGGTCGTTGAAGTTGCCGATGTATAAGCCATAGCCCTCACCGTGTGGGCTTGGGGCGGATGGCCGATCGAAATCGGCCGGCAGCAGGCCATGCGGAACGTGATGCACGGACTTGTTCCGCGCGGCGAACCGGGGCATGAGGTCCTTTGCGATGCAGAAGACGTGGTCCACGTTCGCGGCGAGCTTCGCCTCATCATTCACGCCGAGGCTGTGGTCGTCCGCGCAGTGGTAAACCGTGGTCACCGGATCAAGCCCGCTGAGGGCCACCAGCCGGCTCGGGTCGAAGGTCCAAACTAGGGGCTGATGCCGTCCGGTGCGCCTCAGGTGTCGTCGCAGGCGCCATTGCACCAGTGAGTCGTTCAAGCCGCGGAGGCGGCCGCCAAGGAATGGCAGCGCGTTGTTGTAGTTGAGCACGGCCACATCCTCGGCCGAGCGTTGCTCCTGGATCCGCCACTTCAGCAGGTTCACCGGCCGCCAGCGCTTGGCCTGGTTCACGAAGAGCACCTCACGCTGCTCGGCAAGCGACAGGGCCCAGCGGTGCTTGCTGTAGCGCGGCCCATCCCAGGCTTCATTCGAAACGATCATCACCGGGTGCCCTTGAGGGATCACCTTCCTTCCATCACGCACGGCCGGGATCGGCGGTGCATTGAACAGGCCGCTGATGATCCGCTCCGAGAGCGCGCCGTAGCCGACGGAGTCCAGGTAGGCATCAACAGCGGCTGCATCCACCTGGCGATGGCCGAGCAGCACCTCGTTCACCAGTTCGAGGAAGTGATCCGGATCCTCCGCCTTGAACAGGCCCTTGCCTTCCAGCGCGAGCACATAGCTGTTGTTGGTGGAGACCGTCGGGCAATGCTGGGCGAGGTAGGTGAGGGCCTTCAGCGGTGTCCTTCCGGCGCTGACCGGCACGCTCCGCGCCGGCTCGAATTCATAGGCCACCAGGCAAACGGCAGCGGCCTTCACCAGGCTCTTGAGCTTCTCCGGATGCAGCACGCCGAGGTAGTGGACGTTGGGCAGGCTGAAGAGCATCCGGTACTGCGCATGGGCGGCTTCATTCAATGGGAACTTCTTGCCGACGACCACCAGCTGCATCTCGGGCCTTGCTTGGGCCAGCTTGATCAGCAGCGGGAAGTTCAGGGATCCGCTCAAGCCGCTGGCCAGGAGCGCGAACCTGCCGTGCTGCGAGCGGTACGCGTTCACCTCGGCCTCTTGGGATCGCCGGTCCGACGCTTGCACGCCGTGCGGGATCAGCATGCAGTTCGCGTTGATGCGCCGGTAATGATCCAGGTACCACGGGTTGATGGCCACCACCAGATCGGCGGAGCGCGCGAAGAGATGATCCATCGGGCGCTCGATGTAGGGGTCCACCACATGGTAGATGACCTTGCTGCCGCCGTGCATGCGCGCCAGGTGCATGGCGAGCGTGGTGGGGAAGAAGGACCAGATCACATCGGCGGTGGATGGCAGGATGCGCGCCACTTTGCGCGCGTTGAGCCTGTTGATCCAACTGCTCAGGCTGCGGCCTAGCACGCGCAAAGGCAGGTTGTTCCGGTAGGCCACCACGTGCACGCCTTCCGGCACGCGCCAGGCCCGCGCCCGGAACGAGAAGAGATCGGTCCAGCGCCAACGGTCCGGGAGCCCGACGAAGTACACATCGTTCTCCAAGGCGAGCTGCGCGGCATAGTGGTGCTTGGAGTACCACATGTCGCCCCATGGCTCCATGCTGAAGATGACGATGCAACGGCGCATGCTGGGCTCAGGCCCAGAGGCTGCTCGCGCAGGACCGGGTCCGGGCGAATGTAAACCGGTGGTTCGGGAGCGCTGGTTCAAAGCCCGATGCCCGCAGCGACTTCAGGCCGGCAGATCAGGAAGTTGTAGTGCGCGCTACGGCTCAAGCGCTCGGTGCGCTGCGGAGGCCATGACTTGTCGTCGATGTTGTAGTAGGCGTAGCCCAGGCCATCGACCAACTCGGCTACTTGTGCGGCCACCGTGTCATTGAGCAGCTCGACCAGCATGGTCGGCCGGTCGCGGCGGATCAGGTCGATGAAGCCGCGCAGTACCGTGGGTTCGTAGGTCTCCACATCGATCTTGATCAGGTCCAATGAGGGCTGCTTCAGCTCATCGAGCACGTCCATCACGGTCAGGCAAGGAACCTCCACGGGGATCAGGTTGCTGTCCTCCTTGTTCCATTCGGGGTCGAGGGATACGGAGAGCACATGGTCCGACCAGCCCTGGTCGTACAACGTGGCCACGCCCTTGCGGTCACTGGCGGCCGCGCGGATGGCCGCTATGCCTCCGCCGTTCAACTCGAAGTTCATCCGCATCCGATCGAAGACGCGCTGTACGGGTTCCAAGGCTGCGATCACCGCTTGCGGGGCCACCGCCTTGGCCACGAGTGAATACACGCCGGTATTGGCGCCGACATCCAGGATCACGCGAGAGCGTCGGCACAAGCGCACCCACAGCTCCAGTGAGGTCTTCTCCCACCCGCCCAAGCCGCGCCAGAACAGCTCGTTCTCGATCAAATGCCCGTGATGCCGGATCCGGAAGGATGCGCGCTCATCGACCTTCACCGTGAAGATGCCTTTGAAGTGCAGGTGCCGGTACACCGGTTCTGGCAAGCGGATCACCGCGCGCAGCAAGGTGTAGAGGGGCTGCTTGAACGGCAGGGCGTCGTAGGCCCGCTTCGCCAATCGTTTCAATGCGCTCATTGCCTTAACATGCACGGCAAAGAACGCAGACGGCGCTGAACACGCAAGGATGCTCGCAAGCGGCCTAAACTTGCCCGCATGGAAGAGCGCTTCAATCGCAACCGGGTGCTGCTGGCCGTGCTGGCGCCTTTGGCCGTGCTGGCCTCTGGTATCGCTGGGCATCAGGCCTGGGGCAGCGTGGGCCTCGTGCTGCCCATGGCGCTGGCAATGCTGATCACCGTGTTGCTGCTGATCGATCTGCGCCACCACCGCATGCAGGTGTTCGCCAAACAGCATGCGGAAGCCCGCAGCGCTTTCCATCAGATGGAGTCCATCGTCGGCCTCCAGGAGGTGCTGCGACCCGTGCTGCCCTTGCCCGCTACGCGATCCTGGGCCGCGGCGCCTGATCTGCTCCGCGAACTGGCCGTCCATTGCCTCACGCGCGAGGTGCGCGTGGCCGTGGAGGCCGGGAGCGGGGTTTCCACCTTGGTGATGGCGTATTGCATGAAGCGCAAGGGACAAGGGCGCGTGATCGCCCTCGAGCACGATGCCAGTTATGCCGAGCGTAGCCGGCAGCTGCTGGCCGACCATGGCCTCAGCGAATTCGCTTTGGTGGTGCATGCACCCTTGGTGAAGCACGTGATCGACAACCGCGAATGGCAGTGGTACGATCTGTCCTGTGTGGACCTTGATGCGCCGATCGACCTCCTGCTTGTCGACGGCCCGCCCGATACCACGCAGGCTTTGGCGCGCTGGCCGGCATTGCCGCTGCTCCAAGCGCGTCTGGCGCCACGCGCCACCGTGTTCCTCGATGATGGCGATCGCGCTGATGAGCGCGAGACCGCACGCCGCTGGAAGGAGGCGCATCCTGAAGCCACCCTCGATCACCTGCCGCTTGAAGGCGGGTGCTGGGTGCTCCGATTCTGATCAACACCGGAGCCGGCCCCTGGTCGCGAGGCCATCATGCCCTCCACGGCCTCGATCACCAGCACGCTGGAGAGCATGAGCACGAAGGGGAACTGCAGCACCAGATAGCGCCATTCGCACATGCGCAGCCCGAGCGGGAAGATCAGGGTGAGGTAGATGGCCGAAACCGGGATCAGCACCTGCAGCATCGACGGCTGCTTGCGCCACCGCCACGCCAATACGGGCAGCGCCACCCAGAAGAGTCCGTAGATGCTCAGGAACATCGCGGATTGGGTCACCTTGAAGGCCTTCATCGGCCAGGAGAGGTCTTCAAATGCAGTTAGGACCATCGACTCCGTGCCGTGCTGCGCGAGCAGGTTGCGGAGCATGCGCAAGCGGCTCATCACGTGGTACTGGAACGGGGCTTCCTGCCGGAACAGCGCTGCGTACCGGTCGAATCGGGCATTCACCTCCTGCACGGCGCGCATGGAATCGGCGCTGCTCAGTGCACCGCTCTCGATGGCGCGCACCATCGGTCCGAACCACGCCAGGCTGTCGCGCGTGTATCCATCGACGTACGCATAGGGTGGCGGCTCCTTCGCCTTTCGGCCTTCATCGTCGATCGGCGCGCCTCCCTTCCAGACCCCGTACCAGCGGATGTCGGCGCCGGGGTTCCACCAGATGTAGTCGCCGCCGTAGCACTGCATGAACTGCATGGCGTGCCCGCGCACCTCTTGCATGAAGTAATCCGGCTGGTAGCCCTGATTGGTGAGCGGCCTGAACCGATGGTTCACCATCCAGTTGCGCGTGGTCCATGCCGCATCGAGCGTCAGGAAAGGCAGCAGCACCAGCACCGCCATGCGCCACTTGCCGCCGGTTGGCCAGAAGCGCCAGGCCAGGAACGCGACCGGCACGATGAGCAGCACGCTGATGGGGCGCAGGAAGATGAGCCAGGCGAGGATCAGCCCGGCGAGCAGCAGCAGCCCTTGCTTGCGCTCCTCTAAGGCCTTGTCGAGCAGCCAGGCGTGCAGGATCAGGGCCGAAGTGGCCAGGCTGTCGCTCGAGATGATCGAATCGTACCACGCGCTGTATGCGCTCAGCAAATACACCGCGAAGACGATCAGGCCAACCCGGTGCTTTCCGGTGAGTCGCCAAGCGAGCAGCGCCAGCAGGTAACAGGTGATGCCCGAGAGCAGCCACTGCAGGATCACCATGGCCTGACGGCTCCCGATCGGCCCAAGGAACTGCCTGAACAGGAGGTACGGCGCTCCCACGCCCGGCATGCGGTAATCGTCCTTATAGGTGCCGTGCTCGATCAGATGGTCGATCGGGTCCAGGTAAAGCGCGGCATCGCCCGATTCCACGTAGAACCAGCCATCGTGGTCAGCCGGCGTGAGCTGGGCCATCGAGAGCGCCCCGTACAACGCGCGTCCGGCCAGCGCGATCAGGATGAAGGTCAGGGGCCGCCTATGGAGCAGGTTGTTGCTCGAGAGCCAGGAAAGCATCGCTGAATAAGTGGAAGGCGGTCGGCAAGGTTAGCTGAAAAGGCCATAGCCCGGGCATTGCCATGCGCGCACCTAGCTTTCGCCGCCAACGTTCCCGGCCGGCGCTATGGCATCAGTCACTCTCCTCACCAGCGATCCACAAGCGGGCTATCGGGCGCTGCGCACCGAGATCGATGCGGCCATCCGCGAGGTGCTCGAAGGTCCGGCCTACATCCTCGGAGAGCCCGTTGCGCGTTTCGAGCAGGCATTCGCGGCGTATTGCGGTGCACGCTTCGGCGTCGGGGTGAACAATGGCACCGATGCCTTGCATCTGGCCCTGCGCGCCTTGGGCATCGGAGCGGGCGATGAGGTGATCGCCCCTTCGCATACCGCTGTGGCCACCGTCGCGGCCATTGATATGGCAGGGGCCACGCCCGTGCTCGCCGATGTCGATCCGCGCTCGCGCACCATCGACCCGCATGCGATCGCAGATCGGCTCACTGCACGCACGAAGGCCATCATCGCCGTTCACCTCTATGGCCACGCAGCGGACATCGGCGCTTTGCAGGCGCTGTGCATGGAGCGCGGCCTGCTGCTCATCGAGGATTGCGCACAGGCCCATGCCGCCGAATGGCAGGGCAGGAGGGTGGGCTCCTTCGGTCATGCGGCCGCCTTCAGTTTCTATCCCACCAAGAACCTCGGTGCCATCGGCGATGCGGGCATGGTGCTCACCAGCGATGAGGCGGTGGCGGACCGGCTCAGGCTGCTTCGGCAATACGGCTGGCGCACCCCGCAGCACAGTGAGCTGCGTGGTTGGAACAGCCGGCTCGATCCGTTGCAGGCCGCCATCCTCAACGTGAAGCTGAAGCACCTCGACGCGCACACCGCGCGGCGCAGGGCCATCGCGCAGCGCTATGCCGGGCAGCTCGCGGATCTGCCGATCCAGCTGCCCACCGTGGCCGAGGGCGTTGCGCACGCGTACCATCTCTTCGTGATCGAGGCCACTGAACAGCGCGTGCGCGATGCGCTGCGCGCGCACCTGGCGGCACAAGGCATCGTCGCGGGCATCCACTATCCGTTGCCGGTGCATCTGCAGCCGGCGTACGCCGATATCGCGCATGGCCCCATGGGGGTGAGCGAACGCCTCGCGCGCACCGTGCTCTCGCTGCCCCTCTACCCTGAAATGTCCGATGCGGATGCCGATCGCGTGATCAAAGGCGTGCGCTCCTACTTCAACCCCGCTCCATGACGGCCACCATCGACGATCTGCGCACCTTGCGGTTCCCGCGCTTCACCGATGCCAGTGGATCGCTCTCGGTTTATGCCGACTTGGGCGAACAGGCCTTGGGCATGCCGATCAAGCGGGTCTTCTCCGTGACCGGGGTTCCTGTTGGTGGGCAGCGCGGGGACCATGCCCACCGCTGGTGCACGCAGACCGTGGTCTGCCTCAAAGGCAGCGTGTCCATCGATCTCGATGACGCGCAGCGATCCCGCAGCATCGTGCTCGATGATCCGGGGACCGGGGTGCGCATCCCTCCGGGCATCTGGAACAAGCTCACCTTCGCTGGACCCGATACCGCCATCATGGTGTTCTGCGATCAGCCGTATGACGAGTCCGACTACCTGCGTGATCGCGCCGAATTCGAAGCCCTGAAGCGCGCATGAGCATGACCGACGCCGAGGTGGCGCGCATGGACGAGCTGGAAGGCTCGCTCTGGTGGTACCGCGGGCTGCGATCGCTGATCACCGCAACGCTCGAGGCGAACGCTCCCGGCGCCAGCGACGTGCTGGATGCCGGTTGCGGCACCGGGGGCATGCTCAAGGCCATCGGCGCCATGCGGCCGGGCTTGCGCCTGCATGGGATCGATCTCTCGGCGGCCTCATGCGCCTTCACGCGCAAGAAAACCGGCGCCCAGGTGCTTCAAGGCTCGATCGATGCGTTGCCTTTCGCCGATGGATCCTTCGACGCGGTGGTCAGCCTCGACGTGCTCGGGTACCGCATGGACCGCCTCGCCGCGGTGCGCGGATTCCACCGTGTGCTGCGCCCGGGCGGAACGCTGGTGCTGAACCTGGCCGCCTACCAGTGGATGCTGAGTTACCACGATGTCGCCGTGGGGCAGGTGAAGCGATTCAGCCGCCGCGAAGCGAAGGACCTGCTGCGTGCGGCCGGCTTCGAGGTGGTGCGCGCCACCTATTGGAACACCCTGCTCTTCCCCTTGATGGCCATCCGGCGGAAACTCTGGCCGGCTCCGGAGACCAGCGACGTGGCTCCCTTCCATCCGATCGTGGATAAGGTCTTCGGTGGCTGCTTGACCTTGGAGCGCATGCTCATTTCCTTCGGGGCGTCGCTGCCCTTCGGCGGTTCGGTGCTCCTGGTGGCCCGGCGCCCGCTCGCATGATCTCCCTCTCCATCGTCATCCCCGTTTACAACGGCGCCTCCAGCATCGAGCGGCTGGTGCACGAGCTCGCCGGCCTGCGCATCGATGGCGGCGTGGAAGCGGTGCTGGTGAACGATTGCAGCCCTGACGGGAGCTGGGAGGCCATCCGGCGCTTGTGCCTGGAGGCGCCCATGCCCATCATCGCCATCGACCTGGCGCGCAACTTCGGCGAGCACAACGCCGTGATGGCGGGCTACGCCGCCGCACGCGGGCAGTACATCATCAGCATCGACGACGATTTCCAGAACCCGCCCTCGGAGGTGAAGCGCCTCTTCGAGCACCACTTGCTGCATGCGGAGCTCGACGTGGTGTACACGTATTACGAGCGCAAGCAGCATTCGCTCTTCCGCAACCTGGGCAGCCGCTTCAACGATGCCGTGGCCAACGTGCTGCTCGACAAGCCCAAGGACCTCTACCTCTCGAGCTTCCGCTGCATCAACCGATTCCTGCGCGATCGCCTCCTTGAATACGGAGGACCGTACCCATACATCGATGGGATCATCCTGGAGAATACCCAGCGCATCGGCAGGCTGAAGGTGCTGCACGCCCCCCGCGAGGAAGGCAGCAGCGGCTACACCCTGCGCAAGCTGGTGCGCCTCTGGCTGATCATGTTCATCAACTTCTCCGTGATGCCGCTGCGCGTGAGCAGCGTGATCGGGGTCGTGGTGAGCCTGGTGGGCTTCATCATGGCCATCACCGCCTTCGCGGAGAGCCTGCTCACCGATACGCCCCAGGGCTGGGCCTCGCTCATGGCGGCCGTGGTGGTGTTCTCCGGGATCCAATTGCTCATGCTCGGCCTCATCGGGGAATACCTCGGGCGCCTCTTCCTCATGCACAAAGGCAAACCCATGTACACTGTTCGGGAAAGGCGCGATGCCGCTCCCGGTGCCTGATCGGCGATCGTGGGGATGTCCAACAGCGAGCGCGCATGAAGCTGGTCCTGTGCACGGGGAACGCGGGCAAGGTCGAAGAGCTCAGGCCGCTGCTGCCCGCCGGCATCGAAGTGATCTCCTTGACGGATGCCGGGCTTCCGCTCGACCTGCCCGAGACCGGCGATACGCTGGAGGCCAACGCGCTGCAGAAAGCCCGCTACGCGCACGAGCGCACGGGCCTGCCCTGCCTCGCCGATGATACCGGTCTTGAAGTGATGGCGCTGCATGGAGCGCCCGGCGTGCTTTCTGCGCGCTATGCCGGGCGGGCCAAGGATCCCGCGGCCAACATGCGCAGGCTCCTCGATGAATTGCGCGGCGCTGCGGACCGGACGGCGCGCTTCCGCACGGTGATCGCGTTCGTGGCGGCCGGTATGGAGCGCAGCTTCGAGGGCGTGGTCACGGGGACGATCACTGATGCGCCGCGCGGTGCCGGGGGCTTCGGGTACGATCCCATCTTCCGGCCGGACGGGCATGCGCGCACCTTCGCGGAAATGGGTCTTGACGAGAAGAACACGATGAGCCACCGTGCCCGGGCCATGCGCGCAGCAACGGAATTCCTCCGCGATCAGCCTTTGCGCTGAAGCATCTGCTCCACCAAGCCGTTCACCGCTGCCGTCACGCCGATGCCCGATACCTCGAGCATCTTCGGGAAGATGCTGGCCCCGCTGAAGCCCGGGGTGGTGTTCACCTCGATGGTCACCAGGCGATCGCCGGTCCAGATGTGGTCCACGCGCACCATGCCGCGGCATTCGAGCAGCGTGTAGATCGCCGCTGAACGCTCCTGCACCAAGCGCGTCACCTCATCGGGCAATGGCGCGGGCACCAGCTCCTGCGTATCGCTCGCGTGGTACTTGGCCTCGTAGTCGAAGAATTCCTTTGAATGCACGATCTCGCACACGGGCAGTGCGTGCGCAGTCCCGCCCAGGTCGATCACGCCGCAGGTGAGCTCGCGACCGCTGACTCCCGCCTCGGCCATCACCGTGGCGCACTCCGCGAAGGCGGCATCGAGCGCGGCCTGCACCTCGGCGGCTGACTTCACCTTGCTGATGCCGAGGCTGCTGCCGCTCCGGTCGGGCTTCACGAAGCAAGGGAAGCCGATGGCCGCCACGCGCGCATGCAGATCGGGCATGTGCGGCATGAGCAAGGCCGATGGGGCCACATCGAAGCCGAGATGCCGCAGCAGGGCCGTGGTGCCGTGCTTGCTCATGGTGAGCGCCATGCACAGCACGCCGCCGGTCTGGTAGGGCACTTCGAGCAGGTCGAGGTAGCCCTGCAGCAGGCCATCCTCGCCGGGGCTTCCGTGGATCGCGATCATCGCGCCGGCGAAGCGCTCAGGTCCTTGTCCGCGATCAACGGAAAAGGCGCCGCGATCGAATGCGCCCGGAACCTCTTCGGGCGTTTCGCAGCTCCAGCCGCTCCGCGAGATGCTCACGTAGAGCGGATCGAAGCGCGCGCGGTCGATGGCGGCCATCATGCGGGCCGCGCTCTGCATGCTGATGACCGATTCGCCGGTGTATCCGCCGCGGACAACGGCGATCAGTGGAAGTGGCATGTGTTGTAGCGTGCGCGAAGATGGAACGGGCATTCCACGCCCGGATTGCGGCGATGGGACGATTCGCGCACCTGTGATCGTGGATGGCGTGCGCGATCTTCGCCCGCCCCACAGGATCCATGGCCGCCGTCCGCCCGCTTCTCCTGATCATCGCCTGCGCAGCTGCCGTGGCGGTGCACGCGCAGGCCATCGCGCGCAAACAGCTTCACACTTCGTTGGGCGGGGGCATCGGCTTGCTCACCATCAACCACGCCGCCGACAGTGTTTCGGCGGATGCCGTCCTCAGCGGTGCCGTCGCCTTCCGCGTGCAGTATGCGTTCACCACGCGGTTCTCCTTGGGCATCCACTACGATCGCATCGGCTCGGACCGCATCGGCAAGGCCATCGACCAGGTGCGCTTCAGCACCTTCATGATCAGCGGTGCCTACCGGCCGTGGATCGGTGAGCGCGCATTCGTCGAGGTGCATGGCGCGATCGGCACGGCGGCGCTCTCGCTGGAGCTCCATGCGATCTCGCTTCCGGTGGTGGGCCGCAGCGCGTGCAATTCCATCGGCGCTCGATACGTGCATCTGCTGTCCAATACGGTGTGCGGCTTCGTCGGGATCGAAGCCACGGGCGGGACGCGGATCGCTGTGCAGCGCTACGACGGCATGCCCTTCACCGATGCCGACGGCCGGTCCGGCGGACTGGATTGGAGCAGCCAGCGCGCGGTGATCGGAATCGCGGTGCGGTTCTGAGAACGGCAGATTCCGCCTAGACCTTGCCCAAGGTGGTGGCCATCACCTCTGATGCTAGCGCGTCGGTTCCAGGTGCTGCCAAGGTCACGCGGGGTTGGCCGAGGAGGCGAGCGGAGGGTAGAGGATCAAGGCTGGAGACAGGGGATGCCAGCTTCAAGTGTTCAAGCACTAAAAGGCAAGGATCTTAATGCAAGCTTCAAGTGTTCAAGCTTCAAAGGGCAAGCTTCAAGTGTTCAAGCTTCAAAAGGCAAGCTTCAAGTGTTCAAGCTTCAAAGGGCAAGCTTCAAGTGTTCAAGCTTCAAAGGGCAAGCTTCAAGTGTTCAAGCTTCAAAGGGCAAGCTTCAAGTGTTCAAGCTTCAAAAGGCAAGCTTCAAATGTTCAAGCTTCAAAAGGCAAGCTTCAAGTGTTCAAGCTCCAAAGGGCAAGCTTCAAGTGTTCAAGCTTCAAAGGGCAAGCTTCAAATGTTCAAGCTTCAAAGGGCAAGCTTCAAGTGTTCAAGCTTCAAAGGGCAAGCTTCAAGTGTTCAAGCTTCAAAGGGCAAGCTTCAAGTGTTCAAGCTTCAAAGGGCAAGCTTCAAGTGTTCAAGCTTCAAAGGGCAAGCTTCAAGTGTTCAAGCTTCAAAAGGCAAGCTTCTTAATGGAAGCTCAAAAGCACAAGACTCAAGGCTCAAGCTTCAATGGCAGATCGGACGCAGGTCATTGACCCTTTCTTCGCTTGTTCACGATGACCTTCGCGACGATCCTGATCAGTTCCTCGCATTCCTGCGACAGCCAGATCGTGTCCGGGTCGGTTTCGGGCATCAGTTTAGCGAGACGCTGGATTCGCAGGTTCGCGCGCGACTCCTTCAGTTCCTTCAATGCGATCTTGCACTTGTGCACGAAATCGTTGTCGGATTCCGCCGCCTGTGATTCCCCATAATGCAGCGCAGGAGACCCGCCGCTTCGAAGCAGTTGACCGGCGTAGTACCGACCGGAAATGGACTTCGGCATCCGATCAACATAGATCACGATCCGCGCAGCGAACACCGTCAGCCGCTCCTCCAGGTCATAGATCTTCTCCCTCATGATGCGCCATTGTACCCACGGCTTTCAGTCTTCAATCTTGAGGCTTGAGTCTTGAATCTTGAAGCTTGAGTCTTGAATCTTGAGCCTTGAAGCTTGATTTCCCTGTCCATTCGCCTAGACTTTGCTCAAGGTGGTGGCCATCACCTCGGCTTCCAGCGCATCGGCTCGTGCCTTCAGCGCTTCGGCCTTGGCCAGCACATCCGCTTTGAACGCCGCATCATCAAGCCCTGCGCAATTGATGCGCACGTTGAGGTAGCCGCCCAAGGCCCCGGCTCTTGCGCAGAGCGCGCCTACGCCTGCATCGCTCACGCTGGCGGGCAGACCGTCCTTCGCCATGGCCTTCATCAGCGCCATGCTCTCTACGCACACCTGCATGGTGCGCAGCGGCGTGTTGATGGCGCCCTTGGTGGCCTCGGTGATCGCGGCCTTGCGCGCGGCTTTCTCCTCATCGTTCCCTTTCGGCAGGCCCATGGCGGCCATGATGCGGTCGAAGGCGCGCGTGTCCTCATCCACCAGGTAGAGCAGCTCGTTGCGCAGCGCCTCGCCCTTCACGGCCCACTCGCTGAACTCCTTCCAGCGATCGTCCCAGCCGCGCTTGTGCGCACTGAGGTTCGCCACCATGGTGCCCAGCGCCGCGCCCAGCGCGCCCACATAGGCCGCCACGCTGCCGCCACCAGGCGCCGGGCTCTCGCCCGCGGTCTCCTCGCTGAAGCGCTTCAGGTCCATGCGCACCAGGCGCTCGCTGTTGGCGTCTTCCAGCATGTACTCGATCACCTTCTTCTGCGGGTCGAAGGGCGCGAGGTCGTCGAGGCCCAAGGATTTCACGGCGATCTTGATCTTCTCGCGCTCTGCGATGCCCAGGCTGCGCTGCTGGCGAGTGAGGTAGAAGTCGGCGGCATCGAGCAGCGCCTGCTTCGGGATCAGGCCCACGAGCTCGCTGCCGGTCACGCGGATGCCGCGTGCATCGGCGGCCTTGCATGCTTCATCGAAGGCGATGTGCACCGGCGTCACCGTGATGTCGGTGAGGTTGAGCGAGAGCTGGGCGATGCCGTACTCCTCAATGAACCACCCGATGCCCTTCACGCTCTTCAGCTTGCCGGGCACCTGCGTTTCGCTGCCATCGGGCTGCTTCACTTTCCGGCCCGCTTCGCGGATGTCGAAGGCGATGGCGTTGGCGCGGCGCGTGCTGGTGGTGTTGAGGTTCACGTTGTAGGCCACCAGGAAATTGCGCGCGCCGATGGCGATGGCGCCGCTGCGGGCCACGCTGTCGGTGAATCCGGCAGGACCGGAATCGGGTTTCCACGCAGGATCCTTCAGCTTCTTCGGCAGTCCCTCGTATTCGCCGCTGCGGTTGTTGGCCAGGTTGCGGCGCTTCTCCTCGCTCGCGGCGGCTTCATACAGATAAACCGGGATGCCCAGTTCCTTGCCTACGCGCTCGCCCAGGCGCTTCGCGTGCGCCGCACATTCCGCCATGCTCACGCCGCTGATGGGCACCAAGGGGCACACGTCGGTGGCGCCGAAGCGCGGGTGCTCGCCGCTATGGCCGCGCATGTCGATCAGCTCCTGCGCCTTCTTCACCAGTCGGAAGGCCGCCTCGCATACCGCTTCGGGCTCGCCCACGAAGGTGATCACCGTGCGATTGGTGGCCTTGCCGGGGTCCACGTCGAGCAGGCGCACGCCTTCCACAGTCTCCACCACGGCGGCGATGGCGTCGATCTTGGCGCGGTCGCGGCCCTCGCTGATGTTGGGCACGCATTCGATCAGTCGGTTGGACATGGATGGCTTGGAATTGGGGCGCAAAGATGGGAGCGTGCTGGGAGCGGGCATGCGGGTCGCGCGCCCATCTTTACCGCCGTGCGCCCCCTGTACAAGCTCGTCTTCCTGAAACTGCTCGGTTGGGAGCTGCGCGACGAGCGCCCGGCCAAGCTCGACCGCTTCATCATCGTGGTGGCGCCGCACACCAGCAACTGGGATTTCGTGGTGGGCCTGTCCGTGCGCAGCATCGCGCGCCTCACCGATGTGAAGTTCCTGGCCAAGGATTCGCTCTTCGGGCCGCTCACCGGCTGGTTCTTCCGTGCGCTCGGCGGCTTCCCCGTGAACCGCAGCACCCACAACAACATGGTCGATGCCGTGGTGGACCTCTTCAAGCGCGGCGCGATCAAGAAGATCGCCATCACCCCCGAGGGCACGCGCAAGTACCAGCCGAATTGGAAGACCGGCTTCCACCGCATCGCCACCGGTGCCGGCGTGCCCATCATTCTGTGCACCTTCGATTTCAAGGAGAAGCTCGTGATCATCACCGCGCCCTTCCCGCTCACCGCCGATCCCGAAGCCGACATCGAGCGCATGAAGGACTGGTTCCGTCCGCACAAGGGCAAGAACCCGGAGGATGGCGTGCGCTGATGGCACGATGATCGAAGCGCTCCCCGTATGAAGCCCATCGCCCTCTTCAGTTTGCTGGCCTGCGCAGTGGCCGCCCACTCTCAGGATCGCTTCCCCACCATGCACGGCGAACGTGCCGACGGCAGCACCATCGAATTGCCCGGACAGCCCAGCACGCCCTTCATCGTGATCGGCCTCGCTTACGGGCAGAAGGCGCAGCCCGCGTTGGAGGAATGGTACGAGCCCGCCTATCTGCGCTTCGTGGCCAAGCATGGCCTCTTCGCGAACGCTTACAGCACCGAGGTGTACTTCGTGCCGCTCTTCACCGGCGCGAACAAGGCCGCCTATGCTCCCAGCTTGAAGAAATTCCGCCAGAGCGCCGAGCCCGAAGTGGCCGACCGCGTGGTGTTCGTGAAGGAGGATGCCGACGAGATCCGCCGAGCGCTGGGCCCTCACCGACAAGGACATTCCGTACTTCTTCGTGGTGGACCGCGAAGGCCGCATCGTGCATCGCGCGCAAGGCGAATTCACCGACGATAAGCTGGAGGCGATCGAAGAGGTGCTCTTGCGCTGAAGCATCCTGATCCCTTCGCGATGATGCCTGTATGGCTCAGGGCTTGCGTGCACAGGTCATCGCACGCGGAGGAAACCCTGCTTCTGCGTGATGCTGACCAGGTTGGGGTAAAAGGCGAGAGTCGTGCACCGAAGGCGCGAAGCCGCGCGCGGTCCCGTTTCACTTCAAGCGCTCCAGCACGCCTTTGCGCTTCACGATGTTCTGGTAGTCCCATTGGATGGCGCGCGCTTTGGCCAACCAACGCCCCAGCAGCGCCTCATCGATCTGGCCGGCGCTGGTGTAGCGTGCCTCGGCCGCCTGGAACTTGCCCTCGCTGCTCAGGCCGGGCTCGTTGAACGAACGTCCGCTCCAGAAGAGCAAGCGCACGCAGCCTTTGAGCTTGCTGTAGCCCACGATCGGATTGCCATCGAGGAACCATACGGGATGCGCGTGCCAGATGCGCTCCTCGGCCTCGGGCAGGTGACGGCGGATCACGGCCGCGAGCCGGTCGCCGATGGCGCGATCACTCGTCGAAAGTGACTTGTTGTATCCGTCGGCTTCCATGGGAAGGCATGCTTGCGATCAACCGTGCGCGTTCAAATGCTGCGCTAATGCCACGCTCCAATGATGGACCCTTGCAGCATGAGGAAGCACACTTGATAACCGGCATCGATGGCCCAGAGCGCAAGCGACTTCCGTTGGTACAGGTAATTGATGCCGGTGCTGGTGGCCACGAAGCACGCCCCGATGAAGAGTCCGTGCAGCAAGCCCACGCTCCAGGTGAGCTTGGCGGGATCCTCCGTGTGCCAGAGCATGGCCAAGCCCAGTCCCATCACGAAGGTGAGCACCAGGGTGCTGCCGAAGATCATGCCCATGTTGGCGCCCTTCTTCAATTCCTCCTCCGAGAAGCCCAGCTCCTTCATCCAGCGCTTGCCGAAGAGGAAGCTGTACCACACGAAGCCCAGGAAGAAAGCCGCGATGGTGGCCACGAGGACCGCGAAGAAATTCACGTTGCTGAAGTCCATGGTGAAGGGTTTGGTATCACGAACCTAGCGAATTGGGCGTTGGGGGGCGAATGGGGGGAGCGCATGTCTTCGAAGACAAAAGACGCTGCGGCGAGCTAGCTTCCTGGTTCGCGTCACGCGCGGCGCCTTGCGCCATCCTGCCGGCTACTTCCCCCCTTCACCGAACAGCACCCACAGCCGCACCGCCCCACCCACCGTCTTCACCCCCAGCTTGGCATACAAGCTGGCTGCGAGCTTGTCGAAGTTGCGCTTGCTCATGCGCATGGCGCCGGCGATGGCCTCGCGCTTCTCCTCATCCTTATGCGCGATGCGGCGCCACACCTCATACTCCTGCGGCGTGAGCTCGCGCAGCCGTGGAGGTGGCGGCTCGGAGAGCGCCAGCGCACGGGCGTTCAGCAGCGCGGCTTCCAATTGGGCCGTGAGCGCGCGCAGGCGGCGCAGCAGGCGGCGCGCATCGGGCGGTGCGTTCGGGCGGCTCCTGGTTCCCATGGCCATTGATCATTCTGCAATACGCAGCGCGCGGCCCGCTAGTACGCAAGGACCCCGCCGCTTGAGCAACGGCAGGGTCCCCATGACGCAGGCACGGTTAGCGCGGCCTCTCGGCGGCCGGGTCGCTCCAGGGCCCGGCGCCAGCAGCGCCCACCGCGCGCACCCTGAAGTAGTAGAGCTTGTTGCCGGTAAGCCCGGTGGCGCTGTAGGTGTTGTCGCTCTGGTTCACCAGCGACTTCCAGTCGGCCTCCACGGCGGGGTCGGTGGAGTTCGACTGCGCCTCGTAGAACATGCGGCCCACCACACGGTCCCAGGCCAGGTCCAGCTGGCCGGCCAGCTTGTTCACCTCTACGCGCAAGTTGCCCGGCGCGGGCAGCGGGCCCACGGGCTCCGGTGCTTTGCGGTACGGGTAGCCCGCGCTCAGGATCTTCTCCGGGTCGCCGCCGCTGGTCACCTGCACGTAAGCGCCCAGCAGCACGAGCAGGTCGCGCAGCTCCTGCACGCGCAGGTTGCGCGCCAGGTAGTCCTGCTTGCCGCCGTTGTTCAGCACGGCGGTGTCGGCGGCCTCCACCGCATCGGCGGCGGCGCCCACGGCGGCCAGCGTGGGCACGGGCGTGGTGAAATCGGCGTTGCCCGTAAGCGCCGCGATGATGGCACGGGCGCGCTCCACGAGCGCGGCGGGGCTTAGTCCGCTGAGTGCGAGCTTCACGATATACAGCAGTGTTGCCATGGTACGGGGCCGTGCGTGGACCAACGATTGGTTGATGAGGAAGCGCCGCCGCGCGCCGAATCGTATGCCGGCCACAGGAACAATCGCTGCCGTTCGCCTGGCAGCGTTCGCTGCCGTATCCCTTCGGGAACCCTTGGCGCGCAAGGGTCCTGGAGTGCGCGTATGCGGATTCAGGACGTGCCGGCGGCATGCGC
Source organism: Flavobacteriales bacterium (assembly GCA_016716605.1). Lineage (NCBI taxonomy): Bacteria > Pseudomonadati > Bacteroidota > Flavobacteriia > Flavobacteriales > Flavobacteriales bacterium. The sequence goes on along the minus strand of JADJWA010000002.1, from coordinate 21,475 downwards.
CTTCACGCGCGTAATAGCCGCGCTCGTATCACGAGGACCTCGTCTCACCAGTGCGAGACGAGGCGAAACCATAGTGGCGCGTGGTCATGCTATAGCGAGACGACGCGACACCATAACGAGGCGACGCCATGCGATAGCGAGCCGACGCGTCACCATAGCGAAGCGACGCGTCACCTTAGTGAGGCGACGCGATACGATAGCGAGGCGACGTCATGCAATAGCGAGGCGATGCGATACGATAGCGAGGCGACGGCTCATCATAGCGAGACGACGCGATACAATAGTGAGGCGACAGCACGCAATAGCGAGGCGACATGATCCTATCGCGAGGCCACGCCACGCATTAGCGAGGCGACAACGATTCATAGCGAGGCGGCATGATGCAATGGTGAGGCGCGGGCATCCAAACCTCGACAGGGCCTCTCGAAGAGGACTCTGTCGCTCGTTAGCCAAGGACGCAGGGTCCCCGAAGTGTTTCATCCCGGTTCTGCGGGAACGGAAGGGCCTGCGGCAGTGGAAAATGCGTGGGACGGTCCGGCGCGGTACCTATTCCTTGAACCGCTCCGTGAATGTCTCCTCGATCCGCCTGTCGTTGTCGTTCTTCTCCCACGGGCCGTAGGTGATCGCCATCTTCGTGATGGCCTCCACACTGATGTCCCGGAACTGGAACCAGAGGATCAGGTTCTCCTGCTCGCCGATGGCGTCCAACCGGGTGCCGATGCGGGCGAACAGCTTCGCGTTCTTCTCGGCGATGGTGGACTTGTCATACAGGATTAGGCGCACATGATCCGGCCCCGGACCGTCGTCCAGGGGCAGGTAGGTGATGCTGTCCTGCTCGTTGATCCGGATGCCAACGCGCATGCTCAGCAAGGGAGGCCACTCGTTGATCTCCAGCGGCGTTACCAGGATGGACGCCTGGATGTCGTTGCGGCCACGCGTGGAGTCCGACCGGATCATGGACAGCAGCTCCAGCTTGTATTTGGAGGCCGGCGGCGTTTGACCCGCGGCCGAAAGGCCGAGCAGCAGAATGAAGGGAAATGCCAGGTGGCGCAGCATTGGGGTGGGCAGGAACCAAGGTAGGCGCCTCACGCGAAATGCGGGGTTGACCGGAGGCGGTTGGTGCCGTGGGGAGTGACACCCGCCGGATGATTGGTAGACTTCTTTCGTTTCCTGCGATCTTGGCATCGATGATTACTCCTTGGGGCCATTTCGCTCAGGTGTTCCTTCTCTTCAGTGTAGGGGTGACCGGCCTAGTGTTTCTCCTGAAGCACATGGCCAAGAAATGGATTGACAGCGCGTTCGAGGTCAAAATGAAAGAACTAGAGCATCAATACGCCCTGATCCAGCAGCGAGAGAATGTGAAGTATGCCAAGACCTTTGAAAGCCGATGGGAGGCCTTCAGAACAATGACCAAAGACTTGGTGAGTATGAAAGAGTGCGTCAAGAAGGTTCTGTGGCACCTTGACTCAACCTGGTTGCATAAATGGGAAGAACGTACCAAAGGGAAGGATCCAATTCTGCGAGGTGGTATACGCCTTGAGACCTTAACCAAAGAGTCGCTCGAATACCTCGACCGAATCCCCGACCCTCAGAAGAAATGCGCTGTACTGGTGGCACACAACGCACCATTCCTTACAGAGGCCTTTCTGTCCAAGTGCAATGACATTCTCGACAAAGTGTGGCGCTACCACTATGTGATAGATTCTCTTCGAGGTGAACAGACCATAGAGCTTAACCTGATTCGTATTCGAGAGGATGCCAAGTATATCGAAGACGGCATTGAGGAAATTCTCAAGATGATACGAGAGATGGTAGGGGGTGACATCACATGAGGCTGAACACAGCGATTCGCTTACCCATTAGCGCGGAACGCTTGTATTAGGAAGCGTGGACCTACCAAGTTCCAAGCTCCTTCAGATACTCAATGCCTTGAAAGGCCGCCATCTTGGCATCATCCAAGTCTTTGAAGCGTTTCTTGCCCCAGGTTTCGTCGACCTTCACCTTGTATTGAGAACTTGACTTATCACGGTAGATGAGCACAAGTTTGCCGTCAAGCTTCAGATAGTAGCTGCCCTTGTCACTGACTTTCCATTTCTTCTTCGTCCAGTTCCGCCGACGGCTTGCTCTGTTCCTTAGTTCAGTTTCACGACGCCGTGGTGTCGAATAATCGCTGGTCATTTTCTCAGCGCAAACACACCCTACCCTAAGTTCTTCATCATGCTCCGGGTGGCTCACGGTATGAACGAAGCGGATCTTTTCATTGCCGCACATTTGGCAAGTCTCGTAGTCCGTCTCCGACTCTGACTGTCCCTCAGAGCGGATGTCTTCTACATCCACCAATCGCCATCCCTTGTGCGGCAACCCTGGGTGGTTCCAACGACTGGACATAGTAGAGTCTATTTCTCAGGGAGGTCCTGTTCCGGAACTTGCTTCTATCCATGCTTCCGCCAAACCAAGCTAAGCACCGTGTCGCGATTGGGGTAGCTCAACTCGTACATTGGCTCGTCCCTATCCACCTCGTCACCGTTGAACCAATCATCGGGACGAAGCTCATCCTCTTTGTCGTACTTCGTGCCCTTCTCGAAATACTCAGCGGCATTTGAATTGGGCGGTACAGGCGTATTCTTCTTAGGAAGCCAGTAGCGATACTTAAAGCCCTCCGTGTTTCTGGCCCATTGAACAATCCCATTCTTGGTCTTGATCATGGCCATTGGGAACATGTCAAGTTCGAAGTACCGATAGATGGTGGCCGAGATACTAGTGCCGAAGGTGCTGGCCAAATGTTGAATTGTCGCCGCCGAGAGTGGCCGCGTCATACACGCCCGACGAAAATGCGAAGAGGGCATGAGAAGGCATGAGGAAAAGAAGTCAGCCTCGCGTTCCGCTTCGTTCGTCTGCTCAGTTCGATTGAATGAGGCATGTGCAGGTATCCCGGCGGCCAGCGCGTTCCTGTGTTCGTCGATATAGAAGTGCCCAAGCTCATGCCCGAATGTGAATCGGCCACGAGGAGAGTCAGGCTCTTTCAGACGGGTCAGGTTGATGTAGATGTGAAAGTGACCGAACCTGTGCTCTAGTAGCCCGTCAAATGATTGGCCATAATCCCCATACGAGAAGGTAATTTGGTTGCCACGAGCTATCGCTTCGACATCGAGCGACTGCCCTTTCCAATAGGAAGCGGCGACATATTCGGCGAGATCGATGATCTCCTGTTTACGATATTCATTCAGCATTCCCACCGGACTCCTCGGTACTACTTCTGTCCTTCTTCATTTGCGCTGCAACATCATCGGGTATCACGCCACCTTCCCTCGCAGCTCTCGCCAGATTCTCTTCAATGGACTTGTTCGAATAGTCACCCATTGAATTCAATGAGATTGATTCACCTCTGCGTAACACTTCGAATGGGTCATTTAGATGACTTGGAAGCTCGATTTTTTCCTTCGCGAGTTCTTTCTCAAAGCTCTCTAACTCCTCTTTCGTGGTTGGAAAGACGAACCCGAATCGTCGAAGTGCTTTCAGCCAGCCCTTCTCGAAGGATGCGTCATCCGGGCCTAGGCCAGAGTTCAAATTGACCTCCTTGCTCATTTCCTCTTCGGTTGGTAGTTCGCCTTCAGGTAGTCAAACACCTTTCTATTACACCGGGAGATGATTTGGCGGATGTTCTCTGGCGTTGTTTGGTAGCGCGCCACCAAACCTTCTAGTACGTCGGATGGAAGATTCCTTGCTTGATTTCCCCTGTCCAGGCTCGTGATACTCCCAATAGACCATGAGTATGTGCCGGTCGCGTTCGTTACCAATGGTATTCATGGCGTGCGTAACCAACTCGCGGCCGAATGAAGGAGTTGTTTCATCCTCCTCACTCGCGATGTCCTTCCCCTCTTCAAGGCTTATCTCAGCATTGGCCCCTGTTCTTTTGTTTTCCTCGCGGAGCACCTGTAAGAGCGTGTTCTTTGCAATGCGCATCAGCCAGCCCTTTATCGTCCTCACTACTTCTGCTTTATCGGATACGCCGCGCGTGCTGAACGTACCGGCATGTGCCAAAACACGGACCGTCACCAGCGAAAAGATGTCGTCTGCAGTGTGAGGGCCGTTCGAGATGTTCTTGCACACGAGTCTGACTGCTCCATACAGAAAGGTGCGATAGCGCCTGTAGAATTCTCGGAAGGCCGCATTCTGCTCAGCAGGGGCATCTTTCATTGAGATGACGACCAAAAGGTCCTCATCAGCGTAGTCCGTGAAGGACTCCGAGATCGTAGCGCCTGCTTCTGCCATCGTCCGGCTTTCCGCTCACAAGGTAAATGCGGAACCGTGACAGCTCCTAAATGTCACGGTTGTGAGTTCTACTGAGAAACTAACTCACATGAAGAAGAACTATCTGAAGATCTCCGAGCACGTCAGGCATAGGCTCACCACTATCGCCTCGAACGACGTCGTCGTTGCCGCATCACGGAGCATAAGTGAACAGGAACTGTCCCGTGGAGCGCTCGCTCACTTGGGTGTGCGGATGGAAGACGGCCGCGTTGTGGTGCCCGAGGGTGAGATGCTCCCTGCCGAAGGCCGCGGCCGCTACAGCCGACGCAACAGGCTGGGGTGGGAGGTTGTCCTTCGTGATGAACCCAAGGTCCTCAAGACCTTCTACCTGGGTGAGCGACCGATATGGGGGGACTACAGCAAGGGTACGTTCTCCCTCCACCAGACGAGGTCGGTTTTCCAACGGGAGTACCACGCCCCGCGTGAGCTGAGCCTTTCCCTGGAACTGATCGAAACGAAGACCGACAACGGCATCAATCTGTACACGCTGAAGTGCCAGGTCAACGAGGTGCTCACCAAGACCGCCCCCAACTTCGATGCACTGCTGCTGTTCGACCTGAACCTTTTGCTCGAGAACTTCGGTGAGGCCGATGTGTTCAGTTCCACCGCCACCGCCGAGGACTACAAGCGGACTCTCTACGTGCGCTGGGAGTTCCTCCCTCCGGGTCAAGGGGAGGAGAACATCCGACGGATCGCCGGACGCCATCGTAACCCGGACCCATTGATCTTGGCCCGCATCAAGGACCGCTACGAGTTCATCGAGAGCCTAAGGCCGGTGCAGTGGGTGAACGGAAGCAGCGGGTTCAGGCGCTACTTCGGGGCCATGTTCGCGGCCAACCTGATCGTGCTGGAGAACACGGAATACGGCAATGCGGTCTATGTTATGTTCGAGGACTGGCAGGAGCTGAGCAAGCTCTCACGGCTCGAGCTGCTCGCTCGGCCGGATGCCAACTTCATCCGCGTGAAGCACCATCAGAACTGGAAGACTGGGTAAGATCATTGCCGAGCGGCGACCGTCAGATCAGAAGCGCGCATGACCTGCACGCTGTCACGGTTCTGCATTCTACAGGTGGGGCGCAACAAAAGCCCCAAGAACAATGGCAGAGACACATCAAATTCGGTGCATCAACAAGAGCGACAGGTACAACCCTCACGAGCGCATCCAGTATGTGGGAGGCGTGAACGACAACGGCACTCGATGGCGCCTGACGCAGCAAGAGGCCATCGCGGGCATCGAATCCGGGAAGTGGCGGTTCTTCGTGAGCGTTCGCGGGGACTTCGTGTGGGTCATCGTGGCGACTAGCCAGTACGGCAACAAGTACCTGAAGACCCAGAGTGACGGTGATCAGCCGAACAATCTCCTGAGCCTACCGGAGTGCCCGGTTGCGTGATTTGCGTGAGCGATCGTAGAGGGTAGACCGCAACCGTCGAAGGAGGCGAGGACTAAGAGGGGAAAGCGCGACCCGAGTCCCGGCTCATGAGCCGGAAGAGGGGCACGCCCACATCGATGAACGCCCCGTTGATCGCCGCGCCCTTGCCTTGGTCACTATCTACTTACGCTCCAATTCCTCCGCCCGCTGCTCGCCCTCGCCCTGCTTACGTCCTCCTTCGTTGCGCGCGCGCAGGTCTTCGCGTGGGCCGCGCCGGTGGGCTATGGGGTGGGCAAGGCCGTGGCCGTGGATGCGCAGGGCAACGTGTACGCCTGCGGCAATGCCAACACCCAGGTGGACTTCGACCCCGGGCCCGGGGAGGCGCTGAGCCCGGCGGGCAGCGGCGTGTACGGCGACAACTCAAACCTCCGCAGGTCTCGCCCGCGTGCATGCTTGTGCGCGTGGGGCGGGCCCTGCGGTTCGTAGGCGCGTTGAGCTATCTCGTGTGATCGATCCGGTGGGCATCCTTCTTCCGCAGCTTTTCCCACAGCTGCCGCTCCTCCGGGCTGAACATGTCCGGTCCCTTGAAGGTATCGCAGGAGATGATGCGTTTGCCGTTGAGCCTGCCGAAGACCAGGCCCTGGTCGATGGCGGCGGCGAACTCCGGCTGGGCGGGGTAGAAGCGCTTGCCTTGCCGCATCGGCAGGTCGGGGTATTGCTTGAAGAAGCCCATGAGGTTGGTGAGCTTCACGCCCATCACCTCGGTGCGCAAGCCCCAGCGGCCCCAGAAGTGGCTATCGAAGTGCAGGGGGAATTTGTGCCCGCGCAGCAGGATGGCGTCCAGCGCCTCGTTGCGGTAGGCCTCCGGGCCGTGCCACCACCACATGAGCGCATGGGTCTGCAAGCCGGTGGGCGTTACGCGCACGCGGCAGCGCCATTGCGTGTGCTTGTAACGGTACATGTAGTCGCCGCCAGTGGAGGCCTGCGGGTTCTTCTGGAGGGCGTGCTGCAGGATGGCGCCGCGCAAGCGCATGCTGCGCTCCACATCGGGGTAAAGGCGCCGGGCCTCGGTCAGCTTTGCTTCCAGTTGCTCCAGCGGGATGGCCATGCCACCCAAAGGTTGGGTTGCGCCGGTCAACGGCTCAGTGGCGGGTGTGTCGTTCCCAACAGGGAGCGGTGAATTCGATCGCCACTCCGACAGGGTCTCCTGAAAGGGACCCTGTCGCTCATGTCGGAACGAAGAGCAGGCATCAGCGGTCACTTGGCCCCTGTCTCACTCCCGCACCACCCGTACGGCCCCTGGGCTCCCCGCTTCGCGCAGCAGGTACAGTCCGCGTGGCAGATCCTCCAGGGTGAGCGTGGCACTGGATCCGATTACGCGTTCGCTCCGCACCACGCGACCCTGCGCATCGCAGAGCAGCACGGTGTGCGGACCATCGTTCGCGAACGAAAGCGTGACCGTCGAGCTGGTGGGGTTGGGAAAGACCGTTAACGCATCCGCCACGCGCTCTTCCACTGCTGTGCTGATGATCTGCACCGGCGTTGACGGCGCGCTGGTGCACCCGAGCGCATCGGTGACCACCACGGTGTAGCTGCCGCTCGCCGTGGCGGTGATCCAGGGCCAGGTGGCATCGGGCAGCGGTGCGCCATCGAGGTACCATTGGATCTGCGGTCGCCAGGCGGTCCACAGGATCTCCCCGCTCTGGAACACGATCGGCACGTCCGGTTCGGCGGGGCATTGCAGGGCTGCGCGGTACACATCGCCGTAGCGCCCCACGGCGATCAGCGCGCCATCCACCATCGTCGCATCACCGATGAGGACATCGAAGGGCTCGGGCACCACGTAGGTCCAATCGTCGCCGCCGTTGGTGGTGCGCAGCGCGTAGCCGCTCACGCTCACCGCATAGCCCGTATCGGGGTCGGTGAAGAAGATGCTCATGGTGTATTGCGGCAGTGAGAAGAGGGGCGTCCAGGTGTCGCCGCCATCGGTGGTGCGCCCGCCCCCGTTGCCCGCGTAGAAGCCGAGCGTATCGTTGAGGAAGAAGATGCTGTTGATATCGGCGTTGGTGGGCGGGTCCAGCCATTCCCAGGTGATGCCGCCATCGGTGGTGCGCGCCAGCAGGCCGCCCTCGCCACCGGCGAAGCCCAGCGTGTCGTTCACGAACCAGAGGTCGTAGATGTTGCCGCCATCGAGCGTGTGCTGCCACGAGGCCCCGGCGTTGGTGGTGCGGTAGCAGCCGCCGTTCACGTAGCCGCCGCCCACCACGGCCGTGGTGGCATTGAAGGCCCAGGTGCAACGGATGGCCACATTGGGTCCGGGGTGGTTGGTGCTCGTGGCGAAGAAGTCGGTGGTATGGCGGTTGGCGCCTACACCACCGCCGAGCCAGCCGATGCCATTCGGGCGGAGATGCACGCCGAGCCATTGCCCTGCGCCCGTGCTCGCATTGGTCCAGCTGCGTCCGCCGTCCGTGGTGCGTACCACGCCATTCTCGAGGCCGCCCATGGTCTGCCAGCCCGCGGAGGCGCCGTTCGCTTCGGTGCCGAAGCTCACCTTGTTGAACATGGTGTGGTAGGTGCCGATCTGCACGGGCGTCCACGTGGCGCCGAAGTCCAACGTGCGGTACACGCGTGCCTCGCCACCGATCAGGCCGATGCCGCTGGGATCGATCCACGCGCTGTAGAGGTCCTGGAACTGGTCGAGGGTCTGCGCGCTCCAGCTGTTGCCGCCGTTGGTGCTGCGGATCACGGTGCCGTTGTTGCCTGTGGCGATCAGCGTGCTGCCCTGCACGAAGAGGCTGAGCAAACTGTTGGTGGTGGGACTGCTTTGCATCGTCCAGCTATCGCCGCCGTCGCTGGTGCGGATGATCTCGCCGCCAAGGCCAACCGCGATGCCGTTGAGCGCATCGAAGAAGTGGATGCCACGCATGTTGTAAGTGATGGGCGTGGTGAGCGGCACCCAGTTGGCCCCGGCATCGGTGGTGCGCAGCAGGATGGCGCCGGTGGCCGCCGCGAAGCCCAGCGTGTCGTTCACGAAGTGCAGGGCCACGATGGCGTTGGTGGTGCCGCTGGTCTGCAAGGTCCACGTGGCGCCGCCGTCGGTGGTGCGCACGATCTTGCCGCTCTCGCTGCCGGCCCAGCCCAGGGTGTCGTTCACGAAGTGCAAGGTGCCCAGGTTGCCGTAGGTGGGCTGATAGACCGAGCTCGCCGAGGCCCAGCCATCGGTGGTGCGATAGAAGCGGCCGGAGTTGGCGCCGATGATGCCGCGCTGATCGTCCCACATCCACAGCACGCGCGGCTTGTCGATGAGGTTGTAGGGCTTGCGCTCCCAGCTCGCACCGGCATCGGTCGTCTTCATCACGAAGCCGAGCACGCGGTCGATCATGAAGCCCGTGGTGGGATCCACCATGCGCACGGAAGGCAGTTCGCTCCGGGTCTTCACGGGCGTCACCAATTCCCAAGTCTGCGCGGATGCAGATTGGACGAGGAGCAGCGGCAGGAGCAGTGCGGAACGATGGAGCATGGGGCAAAGGTCGGGCAGAGGGCTCGCCGCAGATTCAGCCTACAAGCGCCAGTCGGCGCTGAAGACAGAATGCAACAAACCACGGATGCGCACTGATGGACGCGGATTCAAAACGCGATTGATCATTACAAACTGAACGGATGCGCCTACCCAGCCATGAAATGGTTGTGCTATTGCTCTTTTAAAGACCCCAACGGCAACATCCAGGTGATGTTGACCATCGTGCAGCGGTTCCTGCTATTCAGTTTCCCACCGGTTACCCAGTTCAGGTCCACCATGGTGAAGCCGTTGTGAATGTTCGCCATGCCTTGTTGGTAGCGGAACTCCGCGCCGATCCAGGTGGCGCCAAGGGGCAAATTGACACCTGCCCCGACGCACCATCCCATGTCCACGGTGTTATAGCCCAACCACCTGGGTCGATGGCGCGGACAGGTCCACTTTGCACAACGGTGGGGGCCGTGGGGCTGAAGGGGCCCGCCTTCATGTCACGCACGCGTGCGCTGAGCATGGACCCCACCCATGGTCCCGCACCCAGATAGATACCGCGCGGTGCGGTGCCGGTGTAATACCGCAGCATCACTGAGAGGTCGAGGTAATCGTAGGTCCAGCGGTGGTGGTAGGGATTGCCGGGGGCGTTCTTCGCAGGCAACTCATCGAAGCCCTTCTGCCTGTATGCGAGCTCGATGGTAGGCCCAGGTGCTTCGCGATGGGCAGGCTGAGTTGCACGCCTGCGCTCATGCCCCAACGGCGGTCGGTGTTCACCTCAATGCCATCGTAGAACTCGGCCCGGGCGTTCACTGGTCCGGTCATCACACCGAAGGTGACCTGTGCGCATGCGAGCATGCTGGTGATGGAGAGGACGAATACGAGGGGGCACGAAGGCGGAGGTGGTGGCGCATTGCACGAAGATATTCGAGGGTGGTCCCGGTCGAGTCTGGGATGGCGGCCCGGAGCAGGCCGATCAGATTTGGATAGCTCAGCTACCGCGCGGATGCGCCTTCCTGCGCAGCGGTGGCCGGCCTGCTGTAAAAGAGTGCGGCTGCACCGATCGCGAGATGAGGTAGCTCATGGAGGTGGCCAGCATGAGCGGCACGAACAAAGCATAGCCGCCGGTGATCTCCGCGATGAGGAAGATGGCGGTGAGCGGCACGTGGATGGTTCCGCTGAGCACCGCCGCCATGCCCACCACGGTGAAGTTGGTTTCGTTGAGTTGGGCGATCCCCAAGAGGTTGGCCGCATGGGAGAAGGCGAAGCCGCACATGCCGCCGATGAAGAGCGATGGGCCGAACATGCCGCCATTGCCGCCGGCGCCCAGTGTCAGGGAGGTGGCCACCACTTTCAGGAGCATGAGGGCGATTACGAGCCCTTCCAAGTTCCAATCGCCGAGGCCCAATTGCAGGGGGGCGTGCGCCGCGAGCCGGTGCGCGTCGCCGCTGAGGAGGCTCTCCACGCCGTGATAACCCTCGCCGAGCAAGGGTGGGAAGAACAGGATCAAGGAGCCGAGCAGGAGACCGCCCACCACTGCCTTGGCGTAAGGCGCCTTCCACCGTCCGAAACGGGCACCGATCCAGAAGTAGACGCGCACGTTGTACAACGAAAGACCCGCTGCCACCAGCGCCAGTCCGAAATAGTAGGGCAGGGCGGCCGCGTTCCACGAATCGGTGATCAGCACGAAGGGCGTATCGCGATAGATGAGCGAGGAGACGAAAGCGGAGGAGGCCGAGGCGATGAGCACCGGCACCACCATGGGGATGGCGATGTTCAGCAGGATGGCCTCGAGCGCGAAGATGGCCCCGGCGATGGGCGCGTTGAAGATGGCCGAGATGCCGGCGGCCGCGCCGCAGGCAAGGAGCAATTGCCGCGAGGGCTCATCGACTTTCAGCCAGCGCGCCATGTTGCTGCCCTAAAGCCGCCCCCGTTACGGCGATGGGTGCTTCCAGCCCCGCCGATCCGCCGGTGCCCATGGTGAGTATGCTGGTGACCACCTGCGAATAGAGCTTATGAGAATTCGGGTCACGCCCTTGTTCTCCTTCGTCCTTGAGCACCGAGGGCAGTCCGCGGCCCAGTTTCCCCTGAGCCAAGACTTGCGTGAAGAGCACCGAGAGCAGGATCCCGCTGGTGGGTATCAGCAGCACGAGCAGTCAGCGCGGCGCGAGCCGAACAGCCAATCGTGCAACAGCCGCGTCAGTTCCGACACGCCCTGTTTTTCAGGGCCACCGCGCGAGCGCGGAAGATCCCGGTCGGGATGCCCGCGATCGCCAGTGAGGTGTTCTCCCCGGAAGTAGCGCCCGCGCCAGTACCGGATCTCATGCGATGGCAGGAATGTGAGCCGCAATAGCGCTGGGCAACGCTGCGAAGTTCTTGCCTGGCAGGGTATGCCACCATGCGCCACATCCGGTGCAGGCCCGATGATGGTGAACGGGGAAGAACATGGGTCAGGCCTTGCGACAGTAGGAACGTGCATGGCGAACTTTGCCGCGAGCGGAACCCCGCTTCGTGACCGCAAAAGTCCAACACCCGCGCACACCAGACCATGGAGCCACAACCTCACGCACCAAAGTATCGCGGACCATGGGCTGATCGGCGTTGCCGGACCGCTGCCCTGGTCAGCAGCCGGGGAGAAGATCGCCTGGGTGTTGCGCGCCGCATTTCGATTCCCCTTTTTTCGCGCGCTTGCTCGATCGTGCGCGCGGTGGCAGCTGGGAACTGCAACCTACGGAAGCGTTCCGCTCGAACCACGAGTATGCCCGGCACGAACGTGCTGGTGACCACCTACCTGCGATGAGGTCGTGTGCGGACATTGGATTTCATGGATGTGACCCCGAAAGCGGAAGCATGGAGCCAGGCCCGGCGCATTGTTCCGCATGCATTGCTTGGCGAAACGGTGCGGATGCGTTCGGTGCATGCCGCGCCCTGGCAATGGCAGTGATTGAGCCCGTGTTCAACCTGCATGGCAACGACGCGCATTTCGGCGCTTTCCACTGCACGGCACCCGGTGCGTGGGAAGTCGACGCGCAAGCGCATGCCATCGAGCACGCGATGACGATGAGCGCGAGCGAGCGCTCCGCCTATGCCTGGCGGACCAGGAATGGAAATCACTGGGGACGCGTTTGAGGCGTGGACGGAACATTGGCCTACTGGCACGGTTGGTCGGCGCGCTGCGGTACATCGGTCCTTACCGGACGGCGGTGAGAGTGGTGTGCGCGCTGAAGTTGCTGCAACGACCAGGATTCCGGTGCCATCGCGGCGGCGCCCACCCCACCTCGCTGCCGGAGGAGATCGGCGGCGTGCGCAATTGGGATTACCGCTTCTGCTGGATACGCGATGCCTCCTTCACCCTGAACGCTATGATGAAGGCCCGGCTACCTGGAGGAGGAGGAGGAACTCTTCAAATGGCTCTTCAGGGACAGGAAGTTAGGCCGGAATTGCAAGTGCTGTACCCCGCTGAGTGCGGAAGGCAGCGTGGCGGAGATCGAACTCGATCACCTGGAAGGATACCGCCGTTCCAAAGCCGGTTCGTGTGGGCAAACGCGGCTGCCCGGCAGTTGCAGCTTGATGTGTTCGGAGAAGTCTTCGATGCCATCCACTTCGCCGTGCACGAAAGCCCTCCGGATCCGCGTCCCCTTTGGCAGCACGTGCTTCCGTTGATCGATTGGTGCTCGAACATTGGCAGTTGCCGGAGAACGGGATATGGGAGGTGCGCGGCGGCCACAGGCACCTTCTTCGGCAAGGTGATGTGCTGGGTGGCGCTCGACCGCGCAATCCAGCTGGCGGAACGGTACCGTCTGCCGGGAGATGTGACCATTGGAAGGACCATCGTTCGCGCATCAAGAACGACGTGCTGCACCATGGATGGAGCGACTGCTGCAGGCCTTCATGCAATCGTATGAGGATGTACGGCTGGACGCCGCGAACCTTATGCTGCCGATCCTGGGCTTAATCGACGGCGCCGACTGCCGCGCATATTCGCGACCATCGAGGCGACCAACACACGCTTGGTGGACAACGGTCTGTGCTATCGCTACCTGGACGCGCCGGACGGCGTGGAGGAGGAGCGAGGCCACCTTCGTGCTCTGCAGCTTCTGGCTCATTGAAGCGCTGATCCTCGCCAGCCGAATGTGGACGAGGCGCGCAACCTGTTCGAGCGGATGCTTTGCGCGCGCGCCACTGGAGCGTATGCCGAGGAATTGGACGCCGTCACGGGCGAACACCTGGGAAATTTCCCGCAGGCCTTCTCGCACGTCGGCTTGATCAACGCTGCCGTGGCGCTGGATCGGCAGCGACCGCCTGCATGATGGACCTGTGCATGCGTGCATGCGGATCAAGCAAACACCATCACCACCGCCGGATGGGGTGGCGGCAAGGGTTCCCAACAGGGCGAGGACATCCTCGTGGCTGCGCACGTTGTAGCGCGCGCGCAGGGGACCATGCCCACCTTGATGCTCATGGCATCGATGGGCAGCACCTTGAAAGATGTCCTCATCCGTGCGGTCGTCGCCGATGGCCATGACCATTCGCCAAGGGGCGCTCCTCGGGGCCCTTTACCGCCGTTCCTTGTCGATGCCCTAGGCCGCACCTCGAGACCATGTTCCTTCGATGTTCTGCAAATCGAACGGGCGGGCCATGTCGTTCAACACGTTCACCGGTTCGCGGGGCATAAAGCCCAGTCCTGCGCGGCACCGCGATTATCCGAGGCGACCGCGGTCGTCTTCTCCACAGTGAGCCCGGGCGGCGTCGTGGAACTGCTGAACAAGATGCGGACTCCTTCCATTCGGTCCTCCAGTCTGGAACTGACCATGAACCTCAGGGGCCTGGCATCAGCCTGTGCTCGGCGATCGTGCACGGGCAGACCGCCGTACCAGGCGTAACGCGTGTCTCTCGGTCGCGCTCGCTCACAATCGCCACGGCGTTGCGCGGATGCGGCGAGCTGATCCGGGAGGACCGGAGCGCGGTTTGCCTGGCGCAGCTCGGCGGGCCGTTTGGAAAAAGGGAACCAAAGGGTGCCGTCTTGATGCGGAAGATCCATCGCGACCGGGCCTTGGCATAGGCGCTCAGGAATGTCTGGCGTACCTCGGGGTGGCTTCCTTCACCTGCAGCTGGCGGCGGATGGCCACCGCGCCGTCCAGCTGGTCAGGAGGATCCTCTCGCCCAGCGCACCACGTCGTGCCGCGCGTGAGTCGTTGCTGCGTCTCGGCCGTGCGCGGACTGCTCCCTCGGGTGGCATGTCTCAATGCGGCGAGCAGCGCGCCAGCGATCGCATCGCGGTCCCGCGTGGGGTTGATGATGATGGCGCTCCCCGGCTCAATCTCGCGGCCCTGCGGTCTCACTCAGGATCGGCCGCGCGCGCGGTCATCGCCCGCCGCCACAGCTCTTTCGCCACCAGGTTCATCCCATCGCGCAGCGGCGTGATCGACGCCACATCGGCGGACTGGTAGAGTGCGCACAGCTTCTTGTGGATCACCGATCGGTACTGGTACCCACCGGTTGCCAGTCCACGCCTCCGAAAGCGCCCGTTGATCGAAGTCCGTCCGCGGCTTCGATGCCCTCCTACAGCTCGCGGTGTTGGCGTCGCTCGGCATCTCGCGATGATGGGACGATCGACAGGATAGAAGGTCACCCTTGCCCCCATCTCGGGATGCGTATCAAGGCTCGTAGCCCTGCGTGTCGTTTGGCACGCCCCTTGATGTAATCGGCCGGTCGTTGGAGAGGATCAAGCGACCCATGGTGCTTCGGCGCAACAGGTTCTTCTCGGCCACCACGGCGTGGTCGTCAGAAAACCTCCGCGGAACCGCGCCGGATCGATGCTCACGGGAAGGCATCCACCACCGTGGAATGGGCGCGGCCGCGCACGGCGCGCAGGTCGGTTCGCTACCCGAGCGGCTGCCGCACTCTTCCAGCAGGTAATGCGCGTGGTCGTGCGCTTACGGCTTCGCCAGGTCGGCGCCAGGGACCTCGAGCAGTTCGGTTGCGCCGTGCGGCGGGCAGCAGGCGGAACATCTCGTAGGAGGAAAGGGATGTGGAGGGGCTGATGGGCATGTCCGAGGAAGCGCTCGCGTTACACTGGCCGGCAAGAGCATCAGATGATAGTCGTGTATCCACACCCGGTCGCGGGGTCGTGCGGTCTGCTCCAGCGTTTCAAGAAAAAGCTGATTGGCCACGCGGCGTGGTCGAACCAATCCTGCTCCTAGCGCCACCGAAGGGGAAATAGTGGAACAGCGGCGCAAGGTGCTATTGGAGAAACCGTTGTCGTTGCCGGTCGCGCGTCACATCGGCAGCAGTGCCACGGGGCGCACTTCATAGCGCCCGCCATCAGGCTGGGCACCGGAGGCGACGAACGTTGCCAGTCGGCGCGTGCGCACTTCGGTGGCGCCTACCCCTACTGGGTCGCGCCTGGTCCATCGGTGCCGGGCCCGTCGGCTGTCAGGAGGTAGGATCCGATGCTACTCACCAGGCCTCCTGCGCTGGGCGTTACGATGGTTCGGCCTTCGCGCTCGGTGTAGCGGAATAGCAGGCGGTTGGAAGCGATGAGTCGAGGCGGTTCTCACTCTTCATGATTCGGTGTTTGCTCACATCCATTTCACGGTGCGTATCGGATGCGGGATCGCAATGCCTTCCTCCCGGTACTTCTGGTGAAGGGCCTTGATGAAATTCGCCATCAGTTGGAAGCGCTCGGTAATTCCGCGGCGCAGGATCGCCGAAAGCCGATGCTCGATTCGGCAGGCGTGTGGTACCGAACGGATGACGCAGAAATCCTTCAAGGTGGGATTGCAGCCGACGCAGCACCTGGCCAGCGGTCGCAATGGTCACCTTTTCGACGTGGTCCAGGTCGCTGTCGTAGCTCACGCCCACTTGCACGAGAACCGCCCTCCGCATCCGGGCTGATGGTTCTGCACGATGGAGGAGGCCAGCTTGGCGTTGGGCACCACGATCGTGTGTTGGAAGCGTCGCCGGATGGTAGTATTGCGCCAGGTGATCTCTCCGTGAGGTAGCCTTCTTCGCCGCTCTCCAGCTTCACGTAGTCGCCCGTTCACTGGCGAAGCGTCGACTACAGGCCCGCGAACAGATTTGAGCGTATCCCCGCAACGCGAAGAAGAGCGCCACCGCAAACCGCCCCGCCGAGAGCGGTTACCATCGGCGCGATGGAGATGTGCCGAGTCGTGGAGGACGATAAGTGCTCCGACGGAAAGATGAGCACACGCGCGCGATGATGCGAGATCAGGCCGTTGCTGTTCAACCTCCGGGGCGCTTTCGTGGATTGCAGATTTTGGGCCGATACGCGCGCCGCCACTCGACGGCAGATGGTGAGCACGTGAGCATCAGCATCACGCCACGGGTTCGATGCATGCCTCTCGCCTTCCGGATTCGGCGGAACGCATAATGTAGGTGGACGTCTCGTCGAAGGCGCACCAGATCCGGCAGCATGCCGTTGAACGCCGAACGATCGCCATCGTCAATGGGGCTCTCGGTGATTAGAGCCAACTTCCCGCAACATATCCGGCAGACCAGCAACCAGCCCAACCCGGTACCGCCAGTGCAAGCCAACGCCATCATGAGATCGCTGGAACTGCGCATCCCATTGCGGTTGGATTGCGGCCAACAACGGCTTGGCGAGTGAACAAGAGGCTCGCGCGTGAAGCCCAGGTAACGAGCCAATCCGATCGGGAAAGCCTCATGCATACGTGGGCGAGGTGCCCAGGTTGAGCCCGCTCACGCGATGTCGCACTTCGGCACGACAAGCAATGCGAGATGGAACGCTCGGCAAGTTAACGCCTCGGGAGCGTGGAGCGTGATCGGGCAGTTGCTCCTGGCTGCAGGGATCAAGCAAGCTCACGTGAGGCGGGTTGTTGCACGGGCAATAGCGCCTGTTAGGTGGCCACCAGTGCCGGCATCGACTGCGGGCACTTGCCGAGTCGATGAGGCGCTGGAAGCCGTCGACGCAGGCAACCGGTGTGCTTCTTCGCACTGCTTGGAGCCAACCAGGGCGAAGGCTTCAGCGGTGGTTGATTGATGGTGTCTCGCGGTTTCCGATTCGGTCAGTTCGGCACCGCTCCGATCGGCAAGGCGTCTCGCTGTTGGTTCGTGGCTCCGTGTCCCGCCCGCCCACGCTACGCCGGCGCGTCCACCTCAGCCGGTCGCCGCTCCGGATAAGCGCGACCCGGAGCCTCGCGGAGGCCCCAGGCACGGTCAGGCACCTATGAGACGCTGGATAGCTGCCCCTGAGCCGAGCGGGGGTGTCTCAACAACACCCTTCCAGGGGCTACGCGAGGAGGTTCTTTCCACATCTGGCGTTACGGAAGGCCGCACAAGAGCGACCGGCTATGCTCGGTTTCCGCGCTGCCTGGTCGCGAAATACCTCGTGCTCCTTCCGCCCATTCCTGAGATAGCCCTCTCGCCTGGCGCGCATGCGCTTCCAGCATCACGCGCGAACCAGTAGAAGCGCTCACGGCTTCTACATTTCGCCGCCCATGGCCGCAAGCCTTCATTCCCAAAGGCTCCCGCGACTTCGGTCCCGTGGAATACTGCGCCGCAAATACATCTTCGGCACCATCGAGAAGGTTTTTCAGAAGTGCGGTTACCTCCCGTTGGAGACGCCCGCCATGGAGAACCTGGAGACGCTCACCGGCAAGTATGGGGAGGAGGGGACAGGCTCATATTCAAGATACATGAAGCTGCGGCGCCGGTACGGGCAGCGCGGTACAGGATCGAAACCAAAGGGCCTCGCCGGGTGAGACGTTGGGGTATGACCTCACCGTTCCTTCGCGCTGCGTGGTGCAGAACCAGAACGAGATCGCCTTTCCCTTCAAGCGCTACCAGATCCGGCCGTGGCGCGCCATTCGTCCTGAAGGGCAGGTACCGCGAGTTCTACCAGTGCGATGCCGATGTGATCGGGAGCACGAGTTTGCTGAGCGAAGTGGAACTCGTGCAACTCTTCGATGAGGTCTTCACGGCGCTCGGCACGAAGGTGGTGGTGGTCCGGCAGCCGCAAGGTGCTCAGCAGCATCGCCGAGGTTTGCGAGCCAGCCGGAGAAGGTGGTGGACATCGTCACCTGCGATCGACAAGCTGGACAAGATGCGAAGTCGCGAGGAAGTGGAGGAGGAGATGCGAACGAAAGGTGTGAGCGACGGTACGACCGACATCGCGCCGCTCTTCGCGATTTGAAGGGCAGTTGGAGCGAACCAGCGGCCATTGCTGGAAAAGTAGCTGGCCTCTCATCCATCATCGCGCAGCAAGGGTTGAAGGACCTCTCCTTCACCTTCGATAACGTCGGCACGATGAAGGACGCGACGCTCAGAGTTCGACCCGACGCTCGCCCGCAGCCTCGACTATTACACTGGCGCCATCTTCGAGGTGAAGGCCGCCGAAGGCACCTTACCAAAGCAGCATCTGCGGCGGCGGTCGTTACGATGACCTCACGGGTGTCTTCTTCGGCCTGAAGGGCATGAGCAGCGTGGGCATCAGCTTCGATTGCGATCGCATCTACGATAATATGCTGGAGTTGAACAAGTTCCCGGCGGAATTGGCGACAGCACCAAGTTGCTCTTCTTCCTTCGGCGAGGAGGAAGCACTGCATTGGGTAAAGGCTGTTGCGGCGGGTGCGTGAAGCGGGCATCGCAGCGGAGCTGTATCCCGACCAAGTAGAAGCTGCCCAAACAGATGCATCTGCGCCGAGAAGAAAGGAATCCCTACGTGGCCATCGTGGGCGAGACGGAAATGAACGTGGGTCTGAGTGACCCTATGAAGAGAGAAGATGGGGGCAGGGGAGAAGGGCGAGGCCGTATCAATAGAGAATATGATCAGATCAATTGTCCCCGCTTCCGTAGCGTCGAAGCCACTGGGGTCCGACCACGCGAAAACACACCCACCGAGACCCAACGCCATTAACGCCTAGGCCTGAGCCTTACAGGGCTGAGTGCCATCCTGCGCGGGAAAAGCCCGTCATCGCCCTGGCGAAGGATGCCGTAGGCGCCGTGAAGCGCAGCCATGCCTGGTTGCTGCAGAAGCTGAAGGACAGCGATGCGCCGATCGCGGCGTGAACGCACGGCTTCGGGCCTTGCGCTGATCGCGCGCTCGCGAAGCGCGACCTGGCGCAATTGCAGAAGAAGAACCTGGTGATGACCCACGCCTGCGGCAGCGGCAGGCCCGTGCCGGCGGGAGATGCGTGCGCTGCATGCTCGTACTGAAGGTGCAGAACGGGGCTTTCGGCCACAGCGCCGTGGCGTTCTCCACCCGTTCAGCGCTTGGTCGACAGCCACAATGCCGATGTGCTGCCCGTGGTGGCCGCAGGCGCGGCTCGCTCGGCGCATCAGGAGACCTCAGCGCCGCTCGCGCCCCTCGCGTTCACCGCTGCTTGGTCTTGGCGAAGTGGTGATGGGCGGCAGGCGCATGACGGCGCTTGCTGCCGCGTTGAAAAAGCTCGGTTGGGCGCCGTTGGAGCTCAGCGGACCGAAGGAAGGGACTCGCGCTGCTCAACGGCACGCAGTTCGCGAACACTTCGCCGCGCTGCTCACCGTGAAGAGCATGCGCCTCGCGCATCGCCGACATGATGCGCAGCGGTCTCGATTGATGCAACCCGACAGCCGCACGGAGCCTTTCCCATCCGAGCGTACCACGCCGTGCGCCATCCCAGTCGAAAGCGCAAGTGGCCGGGCACGTACGCCGAACTGCTCGCCAGCAGCGCGATCGCTGTGCGCGAGCCGCACGTGCAGGATGCGTATTCGTTCCGCTGCGTCCCGCAGGTGCATGGCGCCCAGCCGCGATGCCATCGCATGCAATGGCCACGGTGGTGCAACGCAATTGGAATCCGTCACCGACAATCCGACCGTCTTCGACGACGACGACCTGATAAATCCGCGCAGGCAATTTCGCCCGGACAACCGTTGGCGCTCTCGCTCGATTGCTTCGCATCGCGATGGCCGGGCTCGGCAGCATCGGCGAGCGACGCATCTACAAACTCATCAGCGGTCAGCGCGGCCTGCCGCCTTTCCTGGTAGCGAAGGACGGGTTGAACCGCGGCTTCATGATCCGCAGTACACGGCCGCATCATTGGTGAGCGCCAACAAGCAGTGCATGCCCAACAGCGTCGATACCATCGACAGCACCGACGGGCAGGAGGACCATGTGAGCATGGGCGCCGCAGCCAGCCATCAAGACCTGGGATGTCGTGCATGATGTGGAGCGTGTGCTCGCTATCGAGGCTGCTCACACCGCAGCGCAAGCGCTGGAGTTCCGCAGGCCTTTGCGCAGCGCGAAGCCCGGTGGAAGCCCTTGGTGACCGGTGCAGAAACGCGTGCCCTTCATCACCGACGATGTGGTGATGCACGGCCCGGTGGAAGCGGCAGTGGCGATGCTGCGCGAGTTGGCGTAGGCCATGGATCTCTACCTGCTCCCCGGTCTCGGCGCCGATGGCCGCCTCTTCCAGTAAGCTGGAATTGCCCGGCCATGAGGGGCACGCATTGGATTCAGCGCAGATGCCGGAAAGCGGCACGCTCCGCGACTACGCCGAGGTGCTGGCTCGCCGCGTGAACGCCACGAAGCCACGCATGCCCTCATCAGCGGCGTGAGCATGGGCGGCATGGTTGCGCAGGAGGAGATGGCTGCGATAACCCAACCCGTGCGGACCATCACCGTGAGCAGCTGGAAGGGGCCGCACGAGATGCCCCCGCCCACGCACTTGCTCCCGCGGCACGCATGCGGAGAGACTTCTCGCGGCGACCCCCCCCGAACGCGTGATGCCCATGGTGCGCTACCAGATGGGGCTGGAAACGCGGGAGGACATCGCGCTCTTTGATGCCTTCACCGCCGCGATGCCGCGTTGGCCCAGCTGCGAATCCAGATGGCTGCCGTGCTGGGGTGGGAAGGCCAGCTCAACCGGTATGAAGGGATTGGCGCATCCACGCTGATAAACCGGCTGATGCCCATCGCGCACGTGAAGAGCGCCGGTGGTGATTCCGGACGGTGGGCGCTTCGTGAGTCTTCAATCGCGCACTGGAGGTGAGCTCGGCGGTGCAAAGACGGCTTTCGTCGATGGTTGAAGGCAACGGACCCGCTGGACGCTCGATCCATCTACAGCGGCACGATTGATAACCCGGGATCTCGCTCTGCCCATCCGAAATGAATGCCCCGGTAGTTTTCACACCCACAAGTGCGCCCACATACGCGACATTCACTCAGGGCCTTGGCCCTTCGCGGTCACCAGGCTTCGCTTGCAGCGAGGGGTGGGCGCAGCCGTGCAACATGACCGTGAATGCCACGCCGAACGGCGTGCAGACGATC